>NZ_FWWU01000005.1:0-300000 GCF_900176165.1 Deinococcus hopiensis KR-140 | reverse complement strand
TCACGCCCGGGTACGCGCCTCTGGAACAGTACGGCAATTCCGGTCGCTTCGGGCCATACACCGACATCTACGCCCTGGGCGCCACGTTGCTGCACGCCCTGACCGGGCAGATGCCGCCCCCCGCCACAGACCTGATGCTGGGGACGCCCCTGCCGCCGATGCCCAGTTCGACCTTACCGCAGCTGCGCCGCGCCGTCGTACAGGCCATGGCCCTGCGTGTAGAGGACCGTCCGCAAAGTGCACAGGCTCTCCTGGCGATCCTCACTGCGCCAACGCCGAAACCGGCCGCTCCACCACCAGTCCCCCAAGCGCCAGTATCCCGGCCGCCAGCGCCCCAGGTTCCCGTACCCAGGCCGGTGCCCGGAGTTCCACCGGGTCCTGCGCCCCCGGTCCCCAAAGCCGCGCCACCATCTCCGTCCGTCCCCTCTCCTCAACCCGCGCCCAAAGCCGTACCAACTCCCGCACCACCGCAACCCATCCCAGTTCCGACTTCTGCTCAACACCTGCCTGTTCCGAACACGCCTGCTCCAACGGGTGGCAAGAAGCGCGTCCCGGCGTCGCGCCGGGTGTCCACCGTGCTGGGCCTCCTTCTGGGCGCGGGAATCGCCGTCATGTCGGTGGACGAGTATTTCGCCGCGCCGATTCAGGCGGCGCAGTACGCCGTGGCTGCCGTGGTCGGCGCGGGGGTAGGGGCCCTTGCGGGCGGGCTGTTGTGGTTTGCCCTGCCGGTGGCCCTGCCCGTTGCGGCGACAGCAGCAGCGTATTTTTACACCCAGGGGGCGGGCCTTCACTGGCCCACCGTCGTCGGTGCCAGCGTGGGGGCGGCCGACCTCGCCATCCTTTTTCTGGTACTCATCCGCCGCATCTCGCTCTAGTTTTCCGGAGGAACCACCATGACCGTTCTCTGCCAAGTCTGCGGCACCGCCAACCCCGAGGGCACCACCTACTGTGAAGGTTGCGGCGTGGAGCTGCCTGGGGCCACCACGTCCAGCCCCGTGCCTGAGACCGCTCCGGAAACAATCCCTCAGGCCGCTTCCAGCGAAGCTGCAGGCGGCACCACTGACGCGGCGGCTCCCGGTGCAGTGGCCCTGCCCAGCATAGCGCCGAGCGCTGAGACCATCTTGCCAGCAGAACGTCCAGTGGGCCCTGCATCCGGAGAAACTGCGGCTGAAGCGGCTGTCACGCCTGTGCCTGAAGCGTCCACGTCCGGGGTATCCGTCTCAGAATCTGCCGCTCCCGCGGCCCCAGCGGCCTCTGTCCTGACCGGAGAAGCCAAACTCGGCGTCAAGAAGTTCGGTGCACCCACCGGCGAATCTATTCCTCTGCAAGGTGACCGCCTGGTCGTTGGACGCTTCGACGCTTCCAGTGGACCGGTAGACATCGACCTGAGCAGCCTGGGCGGCCAGGAGCACATTTCGCGCCGTCACGCCGAGCTGTACCGCGAACAGGGCGTGTGGTCGGTGCGCGACCTCGGCTCCACCAACGGCGTCTATATCAAGCGCAAAGGCGAGTCGGGCTTCTCGCCGCGCCTGCAGGAACCTGCAGCGCTGGCTGACGGTGACGAACTGGCCTTTGGCAACCTGATGCTGATCTTCCACCAGGGCTGAAGATGACCCAGCCTGACGATCTGCTCCACGGCCCGTCCCCTGAGGAAGCTCCGTCACCCGAGAACGGCACCCAGGCGACCGCACTTCCCCAGGACCTTCCCCCGCTCCCCGCATCGGAAACGCTGACCCACCTGAGGACCGAGCAGCACCTGGAGAACGGGACCGGCCCCCTGGAAGTGGATTACGTCTTTCCTTCCCGGCTGAACGCGGGCAACGCCGAAGTCATGGGCCATGACCCTGAACCCTCCGCGGTTTTGGAAGGTGCCGCCGCTGGATCAAGCCCAGTTGTTCCAGAATCCCCTGCCGTTCTGGACAACGCCGTTGCTCCAGACGGACCAGCCACTTCAGATGCTCAAGCTCCTCTGGGCGGAGCTGGGCCCACAGAAGTTCCGGCCACAGAGGGCCCCGGTGAAGGGCTTTCGCGCGCCGCAGAACTGCCCGGCGGGCCGGAAGCTGCAGCCACAGCGCAATCGGCGCTCCCTGATTTCCCCACCTTTGCCACGGGCGAGCTGGAGGAAGAGACCTACACGCCGACGGTGGCCGTACAGGGCCCGCAGGCAGGCGAGGTGGTCAGCGGCTATCAGCTCAATCAGGACCTGGGACGCGGCTGGTTTAGCGCCAACGCCCTGGGCGCTGGCCCCAGCGTGGACGTGTATGTGCGGCCCCGTCCGCTGTGGGCAGAGCTGCGGCCCCACCGCCTGCTGCCCAGAGTGACCCCGGCGGGCGACCTGTTGGTGCTGGCCCCCACCGAGGGAACGCCCCTGACCATACCGCTCGATCCTGACGCGGCGCGGGCGCACCTCACCGAGTTGGCCCGTCTGCTCTTCGCCCTGGAAAAACAGGGCTACGCTGTGATCGACCTTGATCCAGCCGGCGTCCAGCTTACCCAGGGCGGTTTGAAATTGAGGTTGCCGCCGCAAGTGGCCCGGCAGGGCGAAGCGGTTCAACCCACCCTGCGCGACAGTTTTACGCCGCCTGAAGTGCAGGAGGGGCAACCCGCGCAGGCAAAGAGCGGGGTGTATCTGCTGGGCGCATTGCTTTTTCAGTGGCTCACCGGACGCCCCCTTCCAGCGGAAGGGCCGTCATCCACCGTGCTGGCAGGCGTCAATGCCTCGGGTGTGCCGCAGCTGCTGAGCGGGATGCTGGCCCCCTTGCCGCAACGTCTGACCCCCACGCAATTGCTTGACACCCTCAAGTCGGCGGCGGTCAAGCTGCCCGTCTATCAGGTGGCGGCGGCCACCGACATCGGCCTCAACCCCGAACGACCGATCAATGAGGATTCCTACGGATTTGTCTGGCGTCAGACCGGGCAACATGGTGGTGGAGAACTGATCTTGCGGGCCGTGGTCTCGGACGGCATGGGCGGTATGGCGGCGGGCGAGGTGGCGAGTCAGGCCGCTGTACGGGCCTTTCTCGGTTCGGTGGCACCGACGTTGGAAGCCCAGGTGTGGGACGCCAATGCTGCCGTCTTGACCGACATGCAGGGCCGGGATGGAGGCTGCACGCTCACAGGCGTGGAGATCCGCGGCACCCGGTTGCAGCTGGGCCATGTGGGCGACACCCGCGCTTATCTGGCGCAGGGCGGCGCAGTGCAGCAGCTCAGCAAAGACCATTCCTACGTGGCCGCGATGGTGGCGAGCGGCCAGATGACGGCGGAAGAAGCCCAGGTGAGCCCAGAGCGCAACAAGGTGCTGCGTTCGCTCGGCAGTCTGCGGGCCGTACAGGACAACTACGTTCAGGTGCTGCAAGAGCCGCTGGAATTGTCCGTGGGCAGCCGCGTGCTGCTGGTCTCGGACGGCGTATGGGGTGAGGTGCAGCCAACCGTACTGCACGGTATTTTGCTCCACGAGCCCTCGCTGCAAAGGACCGTTGAGCACCTGCTGGAGCTGAGTCTGGAGTCCGGAGCACCGGACAACGCGACAGCCCTGGTGATTGAGAGGGTGAAGTAAGCAACCTGTAACTATTCAGCAGCCCCTGAGGGCGCGGTTGGGATGAGGTAAGGTGAAGCATCTCGGACGTAACCTGCCCGAATTGTGAACGTCTCCAAGCGCGTATTCGCGAGTTGGAAGTCAGCTTCGCGCAGACCAGTCAGACCTCCCATCAACCCCCCAGCCAGGACCAAGTCTGGCGGAAGAAGCCCAAGAGCGAACGCCAGAAAGGCGTTCGCTCTCCTGGTGGTCAGGAAGGACACCCAGGAACAACCTTGAAGATGAGCGCCTCGCCTGATGAGGTGATCGTCCTGCCGGTGACAGGAACCTGTACGTGTGGACAGCATTGGAACGAGGTCGAAGTGCAAGATTTGCTGGCTCGGCAAGTGCTAGACCTATGCCTGGACAACGAGGTCGGGTGAAGCAGACCCGAGGGCGCAACCTGGCGCTGCGGTGCCAGCGGCACCGTGAAGCGATACTGCGCTTCCTCCATGACGAAGGAGTGCCGTTTGACAATAATCAAGCGGAGCGGGACATCCGGATGGCCTGCGTAAAACGGAAGGTGTCTGGTGGCTTTCGTTCAGCGGAAGGTGGCATGAACTTCTGTCGTATTCGCAGTTATATTTCTACCCTTCGCAAGCAGGGTATGAATATCTGGCACGGTCTCGTCAGTATCTTCCGCAATGAAGTTCTTATGCCCATCTTTTCGTACCGAGTAGTTGCTCTTCGGCGGAATGTTGGAGCGGCTGGGTAAAAGCAGACGGTCTCATCCTTCCACTGTAAATGGTCTATTCGGAATCCGTATAAAACAATGAAAAGCGAAGTTGTTATCTACGGAGGTGAAGGGCGTATCCCAGATCAATGCCAGGGAGTGTGCTCCAGGTGTCGCAGGACGGAATGATGTGGTCATCAATTTAGAGGTCGGCCGCCGTCCACTGGAATCACCGTTCCTGTACTGAAGGTAAGGTGCGTCGCAGCGGCTATCACAGCGCGCGCGACCTCCTGAGGGCGGGCGATGCGGCCCAGTGGGGTCAGTGCTGCCTGTGCGGCGACCAGGTCGGTAGGCATGCGGGCCGCGTACTCGCCGTCCACCCAGCCGGGAGATACGCTCAATACGCGGATCTCCGGGGCCAGAGCGCGGGCCAGGGAGCGGGTCATCGAATCGAGCGCGGCTTTGGACGCGCAGTACGCGACGTTGGAACCCAGTCCTGTGACGGCCGCAACCGAGGAGATATTCACGATCAGGCCGTCGCCGCTCGACCGCAGCAGTGGAGCAAAAGCACGCACAGCGGCGAAAGCCCCTCGCACGTTCACGCGCAGAATCGTGTCGATCCACTCATCACTCAGACTGTCCAGGTCCGCATGCGGCACGGGGGTGGTCACGCCCGCGTTGTTCACAAGGAGGTCCAGGCGACCCTGGGTGGCCATCACGTCCGCGGCCGCCTGGGCCAACACGCCCGAGTTGTCCACCGGCACCCGCAGAGCGTGGTGGGCGGCGCCGGGAAGTCCAGCGGCCAGCTGGACGGCGCGTTCAGGTTGACTGGCATAGCCGACGAGGACCGTGGCCCCTGCTCCGGCCAGCGCTTCGCAGATGGCGCTGCCGATCCCGCCGCCGCCCCCCGTCACCAGCGCGACGCGGCCCCTCAGGTCCCCCGCCCCACTCATGGCCGGGACCCGGCTACAGTGTCGCGCCAGATCAGCTCACCGGGGTGCAGCCGGGGGCCTTCACCTGGCTGCGGGTCCTCCAACGCGCGCAACGCGTCTTCCACCATGGCCTCTAAGGGCTGACCGATGGTCGTCAAACGGTAGGCCAACCGGGCCGATTCCTCGATATTGTCGAAACCAATCACGCTGACCTCCTGCGGCACACGTCGACCGAGCGTTCGAAGGGCGTCAAGTATCCCGATCGCCACGATGTCGTTGGCCCCGAAAAACGCGTCGGGTCGGTCACCCGCCGCGTCCAGGTGCAGGGTGGCCTGCACGCCCCAGTCGTACTGAAACGCGCGGGCCGGAGTGGCGACGGGACGCACGCCAGCTTCGGCCAAGCGTTCCGTGAAGCCGCGCAGGCGGTCTTGGTGGGTGGAGGTGTCGGGGTCGCCCCCAATGAAGGCGGGCTGGCGGGACCCAGCGTCAAGCAGCACTTGCGCGGCCAGCCGCCCACCCCTGTAATTGTCGCAGGCGACCGACAACAATTGATGTCCGGGAAGGTGACGGTTAAACAGCAAGACGGGAATTCCCCCTTCCTCCACATTGCCCAAGCTGGGCGGCGCCGCGTTCAGGCGGGTCGGGAAGACGATGGCCGCCTCAATCTGGTAGGACCGTGCGGCTTCCAGGGTCTCCTGCACGTCGCGCCGCGCGTCATGGGTGAGCAGCAATGCCCGCTTGCCGCGCATCTCCAGCGCCTGCGCGAACTGCGAGAGGGCCTGCGGGTAGAAGGGATTGTGTAGCTCGCCTACAATCAGGGCCACAATGCCGCTTCGCTGGGTGACCAGCGAGCGGGCGATGGCGTTGGGCTGATAGCCCAGGCGCTGCGCGGCTTCCAGAACCCGGCGGCGCGTCTCAGGGCTAATGGACGCCCCTGGGGTGAACGCGCGGGAAACGGCAGACTGGGACACCCCCGCCACGCGCGACACGTCGAGGGACGTAACCCGCTGGGCCGGGCCGGTGGCGTTGGTGGGAGGACGGGTCATGGGCGTGGCCTCAGCATAAGGCCACCTCCAGTCAAGCATCTGCCCCGATGGGCACGGCGGAGCCGTAGCGCTCCACGCGTAAGTCAGCCTGTCGCTGATGCCCAGCGAAGCCCTCAACCCCACAGATCACTGAGCAGTGGCGGCCGATCAGCACCGAGGCCTCGCGCGTGGCGCGCTGGTAGGTCACCGTCTTGAGAAACTTGCCCACCCAGAGCCCGCCGGTGTAGCGGGCCGCGCGTCCAGTCGGCAGGATGTGATTGGTGCCGATGGTCTTGTCGCCGTAAGCGACGTTGGTCTCTGGACCCAGGAACAGCGAGCCGTAGTTGGTCATGCGTGCCAGGAAATAGTCCGGGTCACGGGTGAGCACCTGCACGTGCTCCGAGGCAATCTCGTCCGCCAGATGCACCATTTCATCCGCGTCTTCGGCCAGGATGATCTGCCCGTAATCGTGCCAGGCCTGCGCGGCGACCTCGGCAGTGGCAAGCACGCGCAACTGGCGCCCGATTTCCGCAGTGACTTGCTGAGCCAGCGTCTCGGAGGTGGTGAGCAGCACGGCCGGGGAATTGGTGCCGTGCTCGGCCTGTCCGAGCAGGTCGGTGGCGACCATCTCGGCGTCCACCGACTCGTCGGCGATCACCAGGGTTTCGGTGGGACCGGCAAGCAGGTCGATGCCCACCTGCCCGAAGAGCTGCCGCTTGGCCTCGGCAACGTAGGCGTTCCCCGGCCCGACCAGCATGTCCACAGGTGCCACACGCTCTGTGCCGAGCGCCAGCGCCGCAAGTGCCTGTACCCCACCCATGATGTAGATCTCGTCAGCCCCAGCGAGGTGCATCGTCGCCACAGTGGCTGGGTAAGGCTGCCCGTCCTTCGGGGGCGTGACGGCCACCACGCGGCGCACGCCCGCGACCTTGGCCGTCGCCACGCTCATGATGGCCGAGGCGATCATCGGATACCGCCCACCCGGCACGTAGCACGCGGCTGAATTTACCGGTAAGACCTTGTGGCCCAGGGTGACGCCCGGGATCGTCTCGATTTCCACGTCTCGGATCGAATCGCGCTGCGCCTGAGCGAAGGTGCGTACCTGCTCAAGGCTGAAGCGGATCGAGGCCAGCTGATCGGCGGGCACCTGAGCGACCAGCTGCCCGATCTGCTCGGGGCTCAGCCGGAACTGCGGCGGGTTCCAACCATCGAACTTCTGCGAGTACGCGCGTAGCGCCTCGTCGCCCCGTTCCCGCACGTCCGCAATGATGCCGCGGACCGTCTGCTGCACGTTTTCGTTGATGCTGAGCTGGGTGTCGGCGTTCATGCCAGATTTCAGAATGCGGGCCATCGGGTGCCTCCTTGCGCGGCGTAGGTGGGGAGCGATCAATACAGGGACGCGGGTGGGGTGGATACGTCTGCTGGCCGCAGGTCAGTGAGGACGTCACGCGCCGCCGCGGAGAGGAGCGCGAAGTCGGAGCCAGCCGTGACGAAGCGGTACCCCAGGTCCAGTGCGTGACGCGCGAGTTCGCCGCCAGGCGTGAAAATGCCGGGGATCACGCCGTGGTGGTCTGCCACCTGGACGATACGGGCCACGGCTTTGGCCGCCTCACCATGGCGGAAATCGAGGGTGGCCCGTCCGGTCAGGCTGAGGCTCAGGTCGCCCGGCCCGACGTACACGCCGCTGAGTCCCGGCGTCTGGACGATGGCGCCGAGGTGCTGCAGAGCCTGCGCGGTCTCAATCATGGCGAAGATCAGCAGTTCGGTCTCAGCCCGCGCTACGTAGTCGTCGCCGTATACCAGACGGGCGCGGGTCGGGCCGAAGGAGCGCCCGCCGACGGGCGAGTAGCGGCAGGCATGCACCAGTGCGGCGGCCTGTTCGGGCGTATCGATCATCGGGCAGATCACTCCAGCAGCACCCGCGTCCAGTGCGCGCATCAGGTCCGGCGGATGTAGCCCAGGTACCCGCACGAATGGCGTGGCGGGCGTCGCGGTAATCGCCTGCAGGGTGGGCACCAGACCTCCGTCGCCGATCAGGCCGTGTTGCAGGTCCACCGTCAGGGTATCGTACCCGGCCCGGCCCATCACCTCAGCGCTCACGCCGCCGGGCAGGTGCAACCAGCCGTTCAGCACGCTCTCGCCCCGTTGTAGACGCTGATGGACCGGCTCAGGCATGGGCCCACGTTCCGAGCAGGGCCGAGACAGTTCCGGGGGCGTCCAGCGGCAGGTAGTGGCCGGCCCCCGGAACCACGCGCAGGTCGGCCTGCGGCGCGAGGGCTTTTACGGTTTCACTGAGGGCGGGGGGCGTGACGGTATCGGCCGCTCCGACCAGCAACGTCAGGGGGCCACGGTGGGTCTGGAACACTGGACGGCTGTCGGGCCGGGAGCGCAGCAACGCGAGTTGCTCCAGGAAAATCTTTGGACCGACCCGCCGCGCCATCGCCAGGACCCGCTCGGAATGCGGGCCCACCCCCGCCGCCACCTGCTGGGCGACCGCTTCAAAGCCGTCCGGGCCGGCCGACACGGCGGCCTCCTGATCGGCCCAGGCCACGAGCTGTTTTGCAGTGGGCGCGAGTGGATTGGCGCTGATCAGCGTCAGTCGCTGCACACGCTCGGGCCAACGGCGCAGCAACTCAAAGGCCACGATCGCGCCCAACGAGAAACCCACGACGTGCAGCGGCCCGCTCTGGGCCGACGCCGCCTGCCAGGCAGCTTCGGCGAGCGTGTGGCCTCGCACCGGTGCCCACACATGGGCACCGGGAGGCAGGGCCACGTCCGCCCAGAGGGCTGCGTCGCACAGGGTGCCGGGCAGCAACAGGGTGGGCACGGCGTCAGTCGTCTCCGAACTGCCGGAGCAACTGCTGCTCGAGCTCGGCAAAGTTGTCCGGCTTGATCATCTTGCCGTTTTCGCTGGCTTCGAAGCCGTACTCACGGGCACGGCGGATCACGTCGGGGGCCCAGTAGGGGTCTTTGCCCTCGTAGACTTCGTGTTTTTCAAGCACGGCGAAGATCCAGCTTTCGCCCTCGTCAATGCATTCGAAACCGCGCCACAGCTGGGGCGGCAGCGTAATGTAATCGAATTCCTCCAGGACCGTTTCCCCGTCCACCTGGTCCGGGCTCTGACCCCAGTAGAAGCGCCAACGGCCCTTCAGGGGCAGGAACGACTCGATGTAATCGTGCGTGTGATACGCCGGGCCGTTGCCCTGTCGGGCGCGCACCATACCGATCTGAAAGCCGTGTGGCGATGTGATGAACGGCGCGTAGGCATCGTTCTCGGCGGCCGTGTCGCCGATGACGGCGTAGTTGTGGCGCTGGTGGCCCGGGAGGACCGAGTCGATGAACATGAGTGGGATAGGCCGGGACTTCAGGTCGCGAAAGCGCACCACGTTGCCAGTCATGACACCGAGGTCTTCCTGGGTGGGGGAGGGAAAGGATCGGGTCTCGGATGTCATGAAGCCTCCAGGGACGTGCAGGGCTGATCAGCAGAACCACACCGAACAGGTGCCGCTCGCGGAATTTGAATACGTATGCAAAACGTACTCCAATGGAGCGGTGACGTCAAGATGAAAACAGGCCGATTCCCTGGTAACTGCTCGCCAAAGCGGCTCGAAATTAGGGCTTGACAAAGCGGAAGACTGCCACCTAAGGTATGAATACGTATGCAAGGCGGGACTTCAAGGGGTGGTCATCGTTACCACCCGTCGCCGTTTCGCCTACGTCACTCACCTGCGTTCTACCGCCGCCTTCCATCTCGTTCCCAGCCGGCGGCACCGCCCCCTCTGCACTCCACCGTGGGAACTCTGGTGACGCGTTCGCAGTGCCCAGCGCTGCACGCCCCCATTCCAAGCGAGCATCGCAGCCAACATGACCCGTGCAGGACACGTTTGTCAGGAGGGAGCCACATGATCAAGGCAGACCGAAGAGTTCGTCGGCGCATCGGATTGACCCTGGGGATACTGGGCGCATTGGCCACGACCCCGCCAGGCCTGGCGCAGACCGCCGCCACCTACGGCCTGAAATCCGGCAAGCCCTACGCCGGCACGCAGCTCAAGTTCCTGATCTGCTGCGCCACCGCCGGGCAATTCGCCCAGATGATCAAACTCACGGGCGAGGGCAGCGAATTCCAGAAACTCACGGGCATCACGGTCAAATGGGAAAACACCCCGTATGAGGCCTTGCAGCAGAAGATTCTGGTAGAGGCCACAACCGGCAACACCTACGACGTGGTCGCCTGGGTGGACGCCTGGGGTGAGGCCTTCAAGTCCCAGATGCTGCCCCTGAACAGCCGCATCGCTGCCGACAAGATCAATATGAAGGACTACCCGAACGCTTACATTGAAGCGTCGACCGATACCGCCGGCAACATCGTGGGACTGCCCTTCCGGGGACACCCGCTGGTACTGTTCTACCGCAAAGACGTCTTCAACGAGCTCAAGCTGAAGGTGCCAACCACCTGGCAGGACGTGGTCAAGACGGCCACCGTGATTCAGCAGAAGAAACCCGACATGGCGGGCCTGTCGACCATGTACGGCGTGAGCGCCGGGCAAAACCTCTTCAGCTGGGTCAGCATGCTCTGGGGCAATGGCGGTGACATCCTCGACAAAACCGGACGCCCAGTCTTTAACAGTGCCAAGGGCGTGCAGGCCACGCAGTTCTACATCGATGTTCTGCGCAAGAACAAGGTCACCAACGCCGCAGCCACCACCTTCGCGGAGCCCGAGTCCTCGTCCGAGATCTTACAGGGCCGGGCCGCCATGTGGGTGGGCTGGTGGTGGTACTGGGCGCGCTTCGCCGACCCCAAGGCCGTCACTCCCGCCGTGCTCAACAACATCGGTTTCGCACCTGCCCCCGGCTGGGCCGGTGGCAAGACCCAGAACTACGCCCTGATCTGGCCACTGGGTATTTTCAAGAACTCCAAACATCCGGACGCGGCCTGGGAGTTCGTCAAGTATGTGACCAGCACGCAGGTGCAGAAAAAGGTCGCTGCCAACCGGAGCATTCCTGCCGAGGCCGACAATACCATCGTGACCTTCTCGGGCATGAACGATCCCAAGGTCAATGCGGCCAACGGCGGCATCCCCAAAGTCGGTGCCCAGGCGCTGCGTACCGCCCGCACCCTCCCGCAAGTCAAGACCTGGGCCGAAATCCAGAGCGTGCTGGAAGTCGGCATCAACCAGATGGCCACCGGAGCCAACGTCAAGACCACCCTCGACCGCATGGCCCGGGACGTGGACGCCATCCAGAAGCGGGCCGGCTACTACAAATGATGTAGGCACCCCGCCGTCACCCCTGCAGGGCATGCCGGGCCACCCCCTCAGGTTGGCCCGGCTGAGGTGAACCCCGATGGAACCTTCTCCAACGACGCCTGAACTCTTGGCTGATGGCCTGGCCCCCCCACCCTCACGCGGCGTTTCCAAGCCCTGGCGGCCCCAGAGCAGCAGCCTGCGCTGGCTGATGCTCGGACCCGGCCTGCTGGTGATTCTGGCAACCGTGATCTACCCGCTGATCGCTTCGCTGATCACCTCGTTCCGTGACTGGCGCCTCATCAACTCACCCACGCCCGGTCCCTTCGTCGGCCTGTCAAACTACGCGCGGGCTTTTACCGACGCGGGCTTCCTGAACAGCCTGGGGGTCAGCGCGCTGTACACCCTGATCTCGGTCACGCTGACCCTGCTGACCGGACTGGCCATCGCCCTGATTCTGGCCAAGCCCACCCGGCTGAACGTCTTCGCGCGCACGCTGCTGATCTTTCCCTTCGCGGTGGCCCCCGTCCTTAAGGGCTACTCCTGGCGCTTCATGCTCAACCCGGAGTACGGCGTGTACTCCAAGATGCTGGGCGAGGTGTTTGCGCCCCTGAAAGGCTACGTCTGGCTGGGCCACGACTTCAGCGCCCTGGTGGCCATCGCCATGTCCGAAATCTGGGGGTGGGCACCGCTGTTCGCCCTGATGTTCATCGGTGCGCTCGGCTCGATTCCCACCGAGGCCACCGAGGCTGCCCGGGTAGACGGCGCGACCAGCTTCCAAATCTTCCGGCGCATCACGCTGCCCCTGCTCGCGCCTGTGATTTACATCGTGGCGCTTCTCAAGATCATCTCGGCGGTCAAGATGTTCGATCAGGTGGCCATCATGACGGGGGGCGGCCCGGGCGACTCCACCCAGACCCTGTACTTCTTCGTTTACCAGGTGGCCTTCCGGAACCTCGATCTGGGCTACGCCTCCGCCGTCTCGTACATCATCGTCGCGGTCATGGCACTGCTCGCCACGCTCTACGTGCGAACACTGATGAGGGGCGACTGATGCAGGCCCCTCTGATCCATAAGCCAGATTCCAGCGTCCGCAGGCGCCGCCGCCTCGCCCAGACCGGCGAAGTGGCCGCTACGCTCGCGGTCATCTTCTTCGTGATGTTCCCGCTGGTATGGATGATCCTGGCCGCCTTCAAAAACCAGATTGATGTGTACTCCACGCGCCTGCTGTTCACCCCCACCCTCGACAACTTCCGCGCGGTGTTCGCCACGCCGATCCTCCTCGGCTCGCACGTCTGGGTAAGCGCGCTGGTGTCGTTCCTGACTGTGGCGATCACCATTCCGCTGGGCGCAGCGGCCTCCTACGTGATCTCCCGCCACCGGTTTTGGGGGCGCGACGCCCTGTTCCTCCTGATCCTGATCACGCAGTTCGTGCCCGCCGTCGTGGTCGCCATTCCCTTTTTCACGCTGTTCCGGACGTTGAACCTCATTGACACGCCCTGGGCCCTCATCATCGTCTACCTGTCCTTTACCCTCCCATACGCCATCTGGATGCTACGCGGCTTTTTCGACTCGCTTCCGGTAGAAATCGAAGAAGCCTCCTTCATTGACGGCTGCAACGAACTCCAGACGCTCCGCTACGTCACGCTGCCGCTGATTATGCCCGGCCTGCTCGTGGCGGCAGTGTTTGCCTTCATCTCTGCCTGGAACGAATTCTTCTTCGCGTTGATCCTGACCCGTTCGGACGCCCTGACGTTGCCCGTAACCATGCAGACCATCTCCGGCCCACGCGGGCCCATGTGGGAACAAGTGGCGGCAGCCGGCCTGCTGGTCATGGTCCCGATCCTGGTGATGTCCCTGTTTATCCGCCGGTATTTCGTTGAAGGCATCACTGTCGGGGCCGTGAAGTGACCGCCGGGCGCCCCGTAGAGTAACCCCACCTTCCCGCCCAGGACGACCCGGGCTGACACCCGGGCCGAGTCCACCTCGCAAAGGACCCACATGGACGACCAGCAGACCACCTCCCCACCCGCTTTCAACTTTGCCAGCAGGCCCGACTATTCCGAGTTTGTTCAGGCCGCCGGCACAGGCCGCCGCCAGCCCCTGGCAGGTTTTGACGCCGACTACACCGACATCGTCGACTACATCGTGCGCTGCACCCACAAGATCTGGGAAGAAAAGGCCGTCGGCCTGATCTACACCCACTACGCCCATAACGTGCTCGTGCACTACTCCAGCGGGATCTTGTACGGCCGCGAGGCGATGGTAACCAACACGCTCCAGCGCATCGCCGTCTATTCCGAGCGCCGGGCCTACGCCGACGACGTGATCTGGGGTGGCGACGAGCGCGAGGGCTTCTATTCCTCGCACCGGGTATCGAGCGTCGGGGTCAACACCGGCTACACCGAATACGGCCCGCCCACCGGCCGCAAGGTGCACCGCTGGGGCATCGCGGACTGCTTCGTGCGGGAAAACCGTATCGTGGAAGAGTGGCTGGCCTCTGATACGCTCACGGAGCTGCGCCAGATGGGATATGACCCGGTGGTCCTGGCGAAGCGGGCGGTGTTGCCGGCCACGCCGCACACCCACGGCGAGATCGACCGTCTCCCGACTGGGCAGCAGGCCCCGGAGTTCCTGACCGTGCCCGCGGCCAACGATGACCCCCAGGGCTTTATCCGTGCGGTGCTGCTCAACTTGTGGAACGCCCGGCTCGTCAATATGGTCCGCGAGCACTACGCACCGGGACACGTGGCGTTCGTGCCGGACTCCCGGAAACTCTACGGGTATGGCGATTACGAGAACTTTGTGATCACCCTGCTGGCCTGCTTTCCCGACCTGGCCCTGACGGTGGATCACCAGTGCGTGCAGGGGAATGCGCCGCAGGGATTCCGGGTCGCGACGCGCTGCACATTCCAGGGCACCCACGACGGCTACGGACCCTACGGTGCGCCCACTGGCCGCCGCATCTTCCTGATCATGATTTGCCATCACATCATCAAGGGCGGGAAGGTCGTGCAGGAATGGACCATCTTCGACGAATTCGCTCTGCTTAAGCAGCTGCACGCCCAACTGGAGCTCTGACCATGGTCCGCACACCTCTCCCCGCGTTTGACTTTGCCACCAGGCCCGATTATTCCGAGTTTGTTCAGGCCGCTGACACGGGCCGCCGCCAGCCCCTGGCAGGTTTTGACGCCGACTACACCGACATCGTCGACTACATCGTGCGCTGCACCCACAAGATCTGGGAGGAAAAGGCCATCGGCCTGATCTACACCCACTACGCCCATAACGTGCTCGTGCACACGTCGGGCGGGATCCTGTACGGGCGCGAAGCGATGGTGCGCAACACCCTCCAAAACCAAGCCATGTGGGGCGACCTGCGCGCCTACGCCGACGACGTGATCTGGGGTGGCGACGAGCGCAAGGGCTTCTATTCCTCGCACCGCGTCTACGACATCGGCACCCACAGCGGCTACACCGAGCATGGCCCGCCGACTGGACGCAAGATCGCCCGCTGGGGCATCGCGGACTGCCTGATCCGTGAAAACCGCATCGTGGAAGAGTGGCTGGCGCACGACGGCGTCACGGAGCTGCGCTGCATGGGGTATGACCCGGTGGTCCTGGCGAAGCGGGCGGTGTTGCCGGCCACGCCGCACACCCACGGCGAGATCGACCGTCTCCCGACTGGGCAGCAGGCCCCGGAGTTCCTGACCGTGCCCGCAGCCAACGATGACCCCCAGGGCTTTATCCGTGCGGTGCTGCTCAACTTGTGGAACGCCCGGCTCGTCAATATGGTCCGCGAGCACTACGCACCGGGACACGTGGCGTTCGTGCCGGACTCCCGGAAACTCTACGGGTATGGCGATTACGAGAACTTTGTGATCACCCTGCTGGCCTGCTTTCCCGACCTGGCCCTGACGGTGGATCACCAGTGCGTTGTCGGCGGCGTAGACCGTGGATACCGGGTGGCCACCCGCTTTACCCTGCAGGGCACCCACGACGGCTACGGACCCTACGGCGCGCCCACTGGCCGCCGCATCTTCCTGATTGGCATGAGCCACCACACGCTGTCAGGTGGGAAGGTCGTGCAGGAATGGACCATCTTCGACGAATTCGCTCTGCTTAAGCAACTGTATGGCCAGCCAGGAGGACGCGGTGACGGTGAGCCCACCCCCAGCGAACTCAGACCCTGAGCCAGAGGGCAGCTGCCTGGGCGCACCCACCACCCGCTCAGCGCCCGTGGGTGACGCCCTGGATGCCGCTGTGGAGGCCGTGGTGCGCTGCGCTCACCGCATCTGGGATGACAAGGCCATTGGCCTGATCTACGCCCACTACGACCGCAATGTGCGGGTTCATCAGACTGGTGCTGAGCAGTGCGGGCGCGGTGAGGTCGTGGAGGCCACGGTGCAGAGGCTGGCTGCTTTTCCGGACCTGCGCCTCTACGGCGATGAGGTGATCTGGAACCGTGAACTGGACGGCGTGCTCCTGTCCCACCGCGTCACCTCAAGTGCCCACCACCATGGACACGGCACCTACGGCCCGCCCACGGGTCACCGCGTCCATCGGCGCGAGATCACCCAGTACACCGTGCGTGCGGGGCGGGTCCACGAGGTGTGGAGCGTTCAGGACGAACTCGCCCTTGTGCGCCAACTCGGCCTGGACGAATGGGCACTGGCCCGCGCCATGGTGCAGGCCGAAGCCGACCGGTCTGGACAGCCAGCCCCCACCTATTTTGGGGAGGGGCCCAGCCGCGCCACCTGGGACCATGCCCTTCCCGAGCCGGACGGAGGTCCCCAGAACCCGGCCGAGTTGCCGGAATTGATTTACGGCCTGATCTGGAATGCCCGGATGTTGAATGTCGTCCATCGGGTCTACGCGCCGACCGCCGTCATCTGGGTGCCCGGTCACCGGCGGCTGGACGGCCCCCAGGCGCTGACCGCGTACGTCCTGCAGTGGCTTGCCGCATTTCCCGACGGCGCGGTGCAGGTGGAACACGTCGCCTGGACCGAACAAGGCGCTCAGGGGTTCAAGGTCGCTGTGCGCTGGACCTTTCGGGGGACCCACACCGGGGCCGGTGTGTACGGTTCCCCCACACAGCGGCGCGTACATGTTCTCGGCATCAGTCACTTCGACATTCAGGGCGGCCAGGTGGTGCGCGAAGACATGGTGTGGAACGAATTTGCGCTGCTCAAGCAGTTGTGTCGGCCTGACACCCCCTGATACAGATTCCGAACCATCTGTTCCGGCTCCTCCGCGGCCGCTTCAGTGCCTCCACTCCTGCTCATCAGCGTTTTCCCTTCTCCTTTCCCGTTGGGTGTCCAGTTCTCTCATCACTGTGCAACCGAAATTCACAACAGTCCCGCGACATTTTTCTTTCTCGAAGGAGATGGCATGGAATACATCAAGAAGGCTCCACCTCAACCCGCCGCCGTGAACCAGGAGATTCAGGACACCGTCTCGCGCATCATTGCCGACGTTGAGCGCGAGGGAGTGGACGCAGTGCGGCGCTACAGCGAGAAATTCGACGGCGCCGCACCCGCCGAATTCCGGCTCTCGGAAGCCGATATCCGGTCGCAACTGGCAACGCTGGACGAGCAGGTCACCCAGGCCATCGATTTCAGCATCGCGCAGGTCAAGCACTTCGCGGAAGCCCAGCGCCGCACATTGACCGACTTTGAAGAGGAAACCCTGCCCGGCGTGGTGATCGGGCAAAAGCAGATTCCCGTTCAGGCGGTGGGCGCGTACATCCCCGGAGGGCGCTATCCCATTCTGGCATCGGCGGTCATGACCGTGGGTGTTCCCAAGGTGGCGGGCGTGGGCCGTATCGTGGCGTGCGCGCCCCTTCAGCGGGGGACCGGCAAAGTCAATCCTCTACAGTTGTACGGCATGGTGCACAGTGGGGCCGACGAGATCTACGCGATCGGCGGGGCGCAGGCCTTGGCGGCGATGGCCTTTGGCCTGGAGGGTGCGCCGCCCCTGGAGGCGGTGGACATGATTGTCGGTGCGGGCAACGCCTATGTGGCAGAAGCCAAACGTCAGCTGTTTGGCGTGGTCGGCATTGATTTGCTCGCCGGCCCAACCGAGATCTGCATCCTCGCGGACGACTCCGCTGATCCTGAATTCGTGGCTGCTGACCTGCTCGCCCAGGCGGAGCACGGAACCAATTCTCAGTCTGTGCTGATCACCACCTCACGCGCTCTGGCCCAGGCCGTCACGCAGGAAATAGACCGTCAGCTGGCCGCGCTGCCCACCGCGGACGCTGCTGGGGCGTCCTGGCGTGATTACGGAGAAATCATCCTGGTGGAGTCCGACGAGGAGATGCTCCGGGTGTCGGATCAGGTTGCCTCCGAGCACCTGGAGGTGCAGACGCAGGATCCTGACTGGTTCCTGGCCCGGCTGAGCAACTATGGATCGCTGTTCCTGGGTCGCAACGCGACGGTGGCCTACGGTGATAAAGGTATCGGGACCAATCATGTGCTGCCGACTGGGCGAGCGGCGCGCTACACCGGCGGTCTGTGGGTGGGCAAGTTCATCAAGACCGTGACGTGGCAGCGGGTCAGCGACGCGGCGAATCACACGGTCGCTCCCCCCTTCATCACCATGGCGGACACCGAGGGCATGGTCGGCCACGCCGATTCCATGCGCCTGCGGGTGCGGTAACCCTGTGGCACGGGTCCTGCCATTGGTGGCGGTGCAGGCGTTACCGCACCCGTATGGTCAACCGCTGCTCGCCTTTGCCGAGGATGTACAGCAGGTGGCGCGGACGTTCGCGCAGTCACGCCTGATCATCTACCCTGAACTCCACCTGCACGGCCAGGCGTCATCAGCGGAAGACTACCGAGCGCAGGCCGAGGGATTGGACGGCCCCCGCGTCCAGGCCCTGGCCGAGTTGGCGGGCGACCTCGGCGTGTGGCTGCTGCCCGGGAGTGTCTGCGAAGTTGGGCCGGAGGGCAGGCTCTACAACACGGCGGTCGTGCTGTCGCCAGAGGGCCGCCTCGCCGCTTCGTACCGTAAGGTCTTGCCCTGGCGGCCGTATGAGCCGTTCGACCCAGGCGACCAGTTTGTGGTCTTCGACCTGCCGGACGTAGGACGCATCGGACTGAACATCTGTTACGACGCCTGGTTCCCGGAAGTCAGCCGCCATCTGGCTTGGATGGGCGCGGAGGTCGTCGTCAACCTCGTTAGGACGACCACTTGCGACCGCGCCCAAGAAGTGGTGCTGGCCCGCGCGAACGCCATCGTGAATCAGGTTTTTGTCGTCAGCGTGAACACAGCCGGGCCGGTGGGGACGGGACAGAGCCTGATCGTCGATCCGGAGGGCCTGGTGCGGGTACAGAGTGGCACCGAGGCCACCGTTCTGACGGACGTGCTTGACCTGGAGCATGTGCCGCGTGTACGCCGCTACGGCACCGCCGGCCTGACCCGGCCTTGGGCGCAATTCACGCCAGGAGACGTGCCGCTGGCGCTGCCGCTGTACGGCGGCCAGATTGATCCCAGGCGCTGGGCCCCCCATGTGGACGAGCGAAGCCCGGCGATGGGGCCGGAACCGTGAAGCTCCATGCCCCATACCCAACGCAAGCAGCCCATTGCGGTCTGTCGATCCTTCTCGGTGGTCACGGCTCCGTTTCTCTTCCCCGATGGCCCTAGACCACGGCGCGCCCGTTTATCCACTCCACGCCCGTCCAGCCCCACTTCCCAGGAGGAAACCATGAAGAAACTGATCATTGCCCTGAGCCTGACTTCCGCTCTCGCCGCCGCTCACGCCGGGGCGGCCACTGTGACCATCGATTGCGGGGCGGGCACCGCTTACGACCTGTGCAAGGCTGGGGTGAACCGTTGGGCCAAGAAGACGGGCAACACCGTCAAGTTCTTTGAAAGCCCCAACAGCAGCAATGACCACCTCGGCATCATTCAACAGCAGCTGGCCGCAAGGAGCAGTGACATCGATGTGTACCTGCTCGACATCATCTGGCCGGGCCTGCTCTCCGGGCAACTCGTAGACCTGAAGGGCAAGGTCCCCGAATCCGAGTTGAATCAGCACTTCAAAGGCATTTTGGACGCGAACGTGGTGAACGGCAAGCTGGTCGCCATCCCCTGGTACACCGACGCGGGGCTGCTGTACTACCGCACTGACCTGCTGAAGAAATACGGTTTCTCTGGCGCACCCAAGACTTGGGCCGAACTGGCCCTGATGGCCAAGAAGATCCAGGACGGCGAGCAAAAGACCAACAAGACGTTCGTGGGTTTCGTCTTCCAGGGCAAGAACTATGAGGGTCTGACCTGCGATGCCCTGGAATGGATCGTCTCCTTTGGTGGCGGCACCATCGTGGACACTACTGGCAAAGTGACCGTCAACAACCCCAGGGCGGCTGAAGCGCTCGATACCGCTGCCAGCTGGGTGCGGTCCATCAGCCCCGCAGGCATCGCCACTTACAGTGAGGAGGAGGCGCGCGGCGACTTCCAGGCGGGCAACGCGGCCTTTATGCGCAATTGGCCGTACGCCTACGCCCTCGGCCAGGACCAGGCCTCCAAGGTGAAGGGCAAGATCGGCGTCGCTGCCCTGCCCGCGGGGCCCAGCGGTAAGCCTGCCGCTGCTCTGGGCGGCTGGAACCTGGGAGTAAACGGCTATTCCAAGAATCAGGCCATGGCGATCGATTTGATCCGCTATCTGACCGGTCCGCAGGAGCAGAAGATTCGGGCCATAGAAGGGGCTTACAATCCCACCATCCAGAGCCTGTACAAGGATCAGGCCGTACTCAAGGCCAACCCCTTCTTCGGCAGTCTGTACAACGTCTTCACCAGCGCTGTGGCCCGTCCCTCCGGCCCGACCAAGGGTAAGTACAACCAGGTTTCACAGGCGTTCAGCACTGCGGTCAGTAGTGTGCTGAATGGGCAGTCAAACGGACAGGCTGCCGTCGCCAGGCTTTCCACTGACCTCGCCCGAATCAAGGGCCGCGGCTGGTAAACAGAATGTCCCGCTCTGCCGCTCTGCCTCACAGCTTGACCAGAGACGATGAGAGAACGGAAACCTGTCCTGGTTGAGATTCCTCTCGGTATCCCCGCGCTTCAGGCTGGCGATGCTTCTGGACAGTGGCTCCGTATCCGCGGGCATGGGTCGTGGGCCTGCCGGCTCCCTCCCTGTTGATGCCCAGACAGATCAACAGGAAGGGGGAGAGGGGGGAAGGCAGGGCATCAGTTCAACTCCTCGGGCGCTCACTTCTGGTCGGCCCAGTCCTGAATGTCCTGATCCAGCCTGTCCGTCATGCGGCTGGGTCTCTGCTGAAAGGTGGGGGCGAGGCCCTGAACCACTTCGGGCCAAGTGGCCGGATGCTCCTGCCAGGTCCCGGCCTCGATGATCTGGGCGCTGATGCGGCCACTCGCCGCCTCGTCCCACGTCGTGCTCTCGGACGTGATCTCCAGCATGAGAACTCGGCGCCTACCATCAATCCGACCAGGACAACCCTGAGGATGACCAGCCATTGCAAGGCAAGCTCGCGTAGACGAGGGAGCGCAAAACCAGGCGACTGCGTCGGGGTCTTGGAGTGCACGTCGAGATCAGCCATAAAGCGCTTGAGAAAGGAGCGCAAGTCGAGTCTGCTACGGAAATGAATCCGCGTAGGGCCATTCATCCGCAACAACTGCGCATGCTCAACGGCACCCATGTTGTCGGACGGGCACCCAGTGCAGCTGCCCTGAACGCCAGTCCTGCCGTCACTGTCTTAAACCTTGGCCTCAACTCAGCGCTCTTTTTCAAGACCAGGGGGTTTTTATGAGCCGTGTGCTGCAGGTCAATCTTGCGGTACCGGAGCACAACGGCGCAAAGAGCGTTGGCATTACCGGTATTCGTAAACAGCCAGTCACGCATGCCGTAGCCGTACGCGCGCCTGGTCCTAAGGGTTTGTCACCTGAGCGGGCGAGTGGGCTGATTGGGGACCGGATCTTCGACACCATGAACCATGGTGGAGATGACCAGGCAGTATACGCGTATGCACGTGAAGACTACGACTGGTGGGAAAACGAGCTTGGGCGTGAGCTCCCTGGGGGCACCTTCGGCGAGAACCTGACCACATTGGGGGTCGACGTAAACGGCGCCGAAGTCGGTGAAACGTGGCGCATTGGCGATACGTTGGTACTGCAGACCACCTTCGGACGTATTCCGTGCGCGACCTTCCAGTCGAAGATGGGTGAGCCCCGTTGGGTGAAGCGCTTCGCTGCGGAGTGCCGAACAGGGGCCTACCTGCGGGTAATAACTCCAGGTAACGTGTGTGCCGGTGATGAACTGAAGGTGGTGGAACGGCCGGGGCATGGCGTGACCATCGCGGACGCTTTCCGGACCTGGATGCAAGCTCCAGAGCGGCTTGTAGAGTATCTGAAAATTGAGGGGCTACCTGAGGGCCTCAAGGCAGAGATTCGGCACAGACTCAAGCAGTAAGTACCCCGTAGCGCTCCCTTCGTCCTGCTTCTCCACGTCTTGGAAGACATTTACCTCAACCCTGGGCTCCTCCAATCCAAAGACCACGCTCCACACGCAGGCCAGGGGCACCGGGCACGGCAGTCGTTCCAGATGATCATGTAAGACCATGTGTGTTCTCCAACCTGAACCCTTTGGATTTCAGGTGACGAAACAGCCACGCGGTTTTCCATCGCTTGCGGTACAGCGCCAGCAGCGAGACTGCTGGCGCGTTGCCTGCCACGATCACCCGCTCACTGTCCTGCCCCACGGTGGCAGCCACCTGAAGCGGCACGCCATGGACTTCGGCTTCGTGGGAGATCAAACCCCGTTCATCGACTCCCCGGTTCGGCCACCACTGCACGGCGGGTAGGTCATCTATGACGGTGTTGTTGCGCAGACGGATGCAGCAGGGGACGCTACAGATGAGCAGGTGGGTAAGCCAATCGTGGCCAATGAACTCCCGGTCGGCGATCAGTACCTCCACCTGCTGAGCTGACAGGAAGGTAAGGGCGTTGCCGAGCAGGATTTGGCGGACGTGCTGATTACTCCTGCCCCCGTGGGCAGCGGCTCAAAGAGCACGGGCACAGCTACACCTCGCCACACCACAGCCAAGACCAGGACGTTGACGTGCTAGTGGGTCACTTGGCATGGGTGTAGGCATTCACTGGCCGACCTGAAGGGTCGTCGCTCTGGAGCCTCCCAGGGGGTGTCGCCTGGCATAGGCTCGCTGACGGCGAGCCCTTCTTTTTCCACCCCAAACGAACGGAGTGGGATGTGCATTGCATCCTCGAGCAGTGGCTTCCAGCCATTGGATGATTTGTGCCGGGCTGGTCGGCGATTGACCGGCCAATGCTCGACGAACCAGGATGCGCTGAATGGACTCGGCCATGTTGAGCCAACTGCCTGCGACGGGCGTGTACAGCGGCATGATGCCATGCCGCATCAACCAGCAGACCAAGTCTGGTGTCTTATGTCCGACGAGATTGTCGAGTACCAATAACATTCGAAGAGGAGGCAAGGTGTCGAGCAGCGTGAATTTGACGCTCAGTCCTTCTTGCCACCTTTCCCACACCGCACGGTTGTCTGCCGGTGGCAACACCGTTGCCACCGGCAGGCGTTGGAGCACTTCAGAGAGGGTCTGTTGCAGCCAAGGGTGAAGCACCGCATTCGTACAGCTGGTCACTCCACGAACACGGACCTGACCGCTGGCAGGATGAAAGAGGGTCAGCAACTTCGCCGTCCCTGCGCGGACATCCTCGTGTGGGAGACGCGTCGGTTGTCCTGCAGGTTGCCAGGCGCTCCCAGGCTGGAAAATGGCCTGGTAGGGTCCGGCTTCGTCTTCGACCCACACCGCCAGGCCACCTTGTTCCCCTTCAAGGTATGCGCGTTCGATCAGTTTTTTTTGGCCTCGGTATCTGGATCGTGGACAATGACCACGCCGGTTTTGCGTTGACGTTTAGCCTTTCCTGTTTCGCACCAGGTTCGGTCCCGCTGCCAGGTCAACCCGGCTTCGTGTAAGACTCCCAAGATGGTGAAGGTGCTCAAGCGTTCAAATCCGGGTTCACGACGCAGCACCTTTTGCAGGGTCACCAGAGACCAGGTCGCCGTGCCGTCTTGCTCCCGATCGGGGGTACGACGCGCTGTCTCTAAGATACGGTTCCGCTCAGCGGAACCGTAGACGACGGGAGGACGTCCACCTGGACGTGTTTCGAGTGCTTTTAACCCGTGTTGATTGAAGCGGGAGACCAGACGCGCGACCCCCTCACCGGATCGTCGTCCGCACAACCGAGCCGCTTCGGTATAGGCCATGCCGGTCGACACCGCGAGAATCGTCTTCGCCCGGCCGACGACAATCGCTGCGGTGTGATGCGAACGGCTCAATCGCTCCAAGGTCGCGCGTTCCTCTTCGGTCAGGGTTCGTAAAGGGTTTTTCTGGACACGCGGCACCCTAAAAGCCTATACCCAAAGCAAGTGACCCACTAGAACGACGAACCTGAACATGCCCCTCTGGGCGAACGTTACATGCCGCTGACGCGTACCCAAGGAAAGTGATGGCCAACGGAGTGTTCGTCCTTAACTCGGACCGCACGCCCCGGATGCCCTGCACCCCAAAACGGGCCAGGAAGATGCTCGAAGGCGGAAAAGCAGCCGTCTTCAGGCGCTTTCCCTTCATCAGCCCGAAAGCGGAAACGGGCAAGCAGCCTCAACCCCTGACCTTGAAGCTCGGTCCCGGTCGTCTTGCGGCCGGGATGCCCCTGGTCCTCGGCGGAAAGACCGGGAAACAGTGCATCTGGGGCCCTGAACTCATTCATAGAGGACCGGCGGTCAAGCAGAGCTTGATCGCTCGACGTGCCCTGCGCGCTTCTCGCCGGAGTCGCACACTCCGTCACCGTCCCGCCGAGTTCCTGAACCGTACCAAACCAGAGGGCTGGCTTCCTCCGTCCCTGATGCGCCGCGTCCTCACCACCGGGTCCTGGGCGAAGAGACTGGACCGCTTCACGCCCCTGGACGCCTTCTCCATGGAACTGGTGTCGTTTGACACGCAGAAACCCATAAAGCCAGGGCGAGGCCTACCAGAAAGGCACCCTGTTCAGCAGCGGGGTGCTGAGTAATACGGATTCCGAATAATCAGTTATAATAATGAGATCAGAACGGTTACTTTCCAACACACGGCCGAAGACTTCTGGGGCATCTACGGCCGGAGTAGCTGCGCGGTGGAACGACGACGCAGTCACCTCCTCGCGTTCCTGGCAGAAGGGAAAAGCGCTGCTGAAGCCCTGAAGCTCACGGGCTACTCGTATCAAGGTGCAGACAAAATCATCGACGCGTACCACCAACATGGTCTGGCGGGGCTCAAAGATCAGCGACACCAGAACAGTGGTGCACCGACCCTGCTCAGCGACGCCGAAGTGCTCCTCCTGGCGCGGACGATTCGTGCAGACACCGCCGCCGGCGGTGTCTGGAATGGTGCACGAGTGCAGTCCTGGGTAAAGCAGGAATTGGAGAAGGACGTGCATCTGAGCCGCTGTTATGCGTTTTTGGATGCGGTGGGATATAGCCTCCAGGTCCCTCGGCCTCGACATGTCGAGGCCAACCAGGTCACTCAGGAAGCGTTCCAAAAAAATCCTCCCAGCCGTGGTCCAAGCAGCTACGGCGCGTACTGAAGCAACTGGACGAGCGGTAGAAGTCTGGTGCATGGATGAACACCGTGTGGGATTGAAACCCCTCGTCGGCAAACAATGGTCCGAGCGAGGCAAAGCACCGACCGTGCGTGTCCAACACCGGTATGAATGGCTCTATGTCAGTGCGTTCGTCTGTCCTCAGACGGGAGAGAGCCAGTACTGGTTGTTGCCGACGGTCAATACGGCGGCCTTCCAGGCTGTGCTCGATCGCTTTGCCCTCGACACACAGGCTGGAAAGACCCGGGAGATCATCTTGGTCTTGGATGGTGCGGGGTGGCATGCCACCCCGCAGTTAAAGTGCCCACCGGGCATCGAGCTCGTCTTCTTGCCGCCCTACTCCCCAGAGTTGCAACCCGCCGAACGCCTTTGGTCCCTCACCGATGCTCCCTTGAAGAATCGTCACTTCGAAACCCTGGAAGACCTGACCGTGTTGCTTGCGGAGCAGTGTCGTCGGTTGGAACAGCAGAGGGAGAGAATCCGTTCTCTCACCTTCTTCCATTGGTGGCCTTGCATAACAAATTAATCGGAATCCGTATAACATGAAATTAAGAAAAGACCCTAGAGTTGAATTCTAGGGTCTTTTCCGCTATTTGATTTACCAGCAGCGCTTGCTGGTTCCAGTGATGACCGAATACACAACGCTTGCGGCCCCACCTGTCGCTGTCCATAGGATGATCGAGGGCGTAGGAGTGGAATCTGGCGTGACCGGGCCGGAGGTGTTGACGTTCTGGGTACGGACATCGAGGGTGTTCAGATCAAAGTGGCTCATGGATACTCCTATGTGAAAATGAGTGAAGTGATGAAAGGCCTGAGTTGAGTTTTACCAGCAGCGCTTGCTGGTTCCGGTGATAATGGAGTACACCACGCTCGCAGCCTCAATGGTCGAGGCGATAATGGAGATCGCCGGGGTGGAATCTGGCGCAACCGGGCCGGAGGTGTTGACGTTCTGGGTACGGACATCGAGGGTGTGCAAATCAAAGTGGCTCATGGATGCTCCAAGGATGATCGAGGTGGATAACGAGGGACACAGGCACGTGATTTAGGGGCAACGCTTGCTGGTACCAGTGACGACCGAGTACACGGCTCCAACAGAAGCGATTGTGGCCAGGACCGCCGATGCAACCAGAGGAGTGGAGTCGGCAGTCACCGTGCCGGCGGCGTTGAGGTTCTGGGTGCGGACATCGAGGGTGTTCAGATCAAAGTGGTTCATGGTGACTCCTTAAAGAGTGAGAGGCAAAAGAAGGACAGTCGCTATACTGTTTAGAAGCAGTTCTTGCTGGTGCCGCGCAGGGTCAGGAAGACCGAGATGCTGACCGAGAGGGGCAGGAAGATGATGCTGTCGGTGGACGTGCCCGAATCAGCATTGACTTGCTGGGTCCGGAGGTCAAGGGTGGCCAGGTCAAAATTGTTCATATGTCTCTCCAGAAAAAGTCACTTCAGCAATACAAAGGAACTTGTGGTTGCGGTTCAGGGTTGTAGGGCGGGGAAGGCAGCAACCAAGGTAGGGGAGTCCGGTCCCCTCTGCTTGGCTGCTCTTGAGCGTGGATGACCAACCTAATCATCCGTTCCCCCTAGAGGGTGAGAGGGAGAGTCGGACGAGGGTAAGGGTACGGCGGATAAATGATAGGGCTGGTAATAGGAAGAGTGGGCAGGGTGGTAGGATGAATTGGCGGTGCAATGACCTGCAGGGAAGGATTCAACTGAGACTGGCGAATGTCGAGGGAGTTGAGATTGAAAGCCTGCATGGTATCTCCTGGGACCTTGTGATCCTTTTTGCGAGGGCGAAAATGGAGGTGTATAAATGACACCCTGTCGGAATGTTGTCAATAAGAGAAAATGTTGTTTCTATTCTTGAGGAAGGAACAGCTCGTCAGCTCTATAAGCTGCACTTCCGTCATAATGTTTGTATCTGTCACCTCCTTCGGTGTTCATGCCAATCATCTTGCCCAGCCGTAAGGGACAGTACAGGGACACGCGTTTTAGAGCCCATCCGGAAGATGTTTTGAGACGAGCAACGGGGACGAGTTTGCGCCAGATGATGAGGCAAGCGGCCAACTCGACAAAGCCGGGATGGAGGTCTTGCCGCTTCTCCCAGCGCGTCTGGAGGCGACGGAAACGGTTGAACCAACTGTGACCCACCTCAACCACCGACCGCCGAGGTGGGTGCCGTTGTGGATCACCAGGAGCAGGAATGGGCTGAGCGGCCGCCGATGTCTTGGGGATGTGCGCGACCAGACCTTGATCCATGGCCAGTTGACGACACGCAGGCGTGTCGTACCCACGGTCCAGCAGGAGACGGCGCTGTTCCTGCTCTACAGGAGCAGCAACGACGACAGCATCGGGGGCCCCGCTGAGCACCGTGCTGTCATGTTGATTGGCACCACACAGCACGACCGAGAGCGGAATACCTTTGGCGTCGGTGAGCAGGGTGCGTTTACACCCAGCCCTTCCTCGGTCGGTGGGCTGGCGGCCCGTGGCTTCGGGCGCACCAGCGCCTTTTCCCAACGGGGCCTTGAGCATGCTCCCGTCGGCGGTTTGCCATTCCCACAGGGTGCCGAGTTCCTGGTCGTACTCTTCGGGTACCATCGCCCACGCCGTGCGGAAGCAATCGTGCTCCACCCAGGCGCAGAACCGCTCGTGGACAGTCGATTGCGGACCGTACCAGCGGGCCAACTGGCGCCACTGACGGCCGGTTCGGGCCAGCCAAATCAGCCCACTGAAGATCGGGAGGGCGTCCCACGCGGGACGCCCACTCTTTTTCCTGGGTTTGTTGATCACCAGCACAGGTGCCAGACGGACCCAACGCTCGCCCGATACCTCCCGTTCTGGTCATTGATCTTGGTGCGGTTGCGTCGTCACTGCCTCTCAGTAGACCAATATCTTCCCGATAGGCTCTTAGGCTGATCGGCGCTGAGGGGAGTCGTTTCACCTCCCACAGATTCACTCGCGTTCCTGGGTCAGGAAAGGTCCTCAGGGCATATGCCATGGAGAGGGAGCCAGGCTGGACGCCAGTGCAGATCGAGCGCCTCCTGAATGGGGACCGACCCTAAAGAGCGGCGGCTGTACTGCTCCCGTCTGGGCCCCTGTAGAGCAGAGGAAGGGGCCCCAAGCTCTTCTGTCCCTGGTGCCGCGCGAGTGTCCCTTTGGTGTCCCTCTGCCTCGACTAAAGTGAGGTCAGAGGTGAAGATGATGAATCCAAAAAAAGTTATTGGCGTTGTGCTGTTGATGGTTCTTTCGTGCTCGGCTCGGGCAGCGGCCGTTACCCTCCCTGGAGCCCCGCCGGTTGCGGCCCCTTCTGCCCTACATAACTCAGATGATGTGCGGACCAATCCACCCAAAAATCCAATTGTAGTGCCCGGTGGTATACCTTCTCCCGAATGAATTCGGGGAAGAAGACATATGCTCACTGATAAAGCCAAAGAAGCACTTATACAACACCACTTACAATTGATTTTATGTGTTCTGGAAAATAGAAGTCCAGAATTACCTATCAACTATAGTTCCCTTAAAACAAATCATACAGCTCTACTCAATGAATTAAAGACCATGTCAGAAAAAATGATACCATCTGATTCAATAAAGATTCGCAGTGCAGTTGAATCAATCGAATTACTCCTGATTAGTTGATCTGATCGTATTTAAAACTTGGTAATTGACCATATTCATTTTCAACCATTCTGGCGTATCGCTTATAGGCAAAGCGAGCGCCAGAATCATTTTTGCTCGTCTTCAGCTTGCGGATAAGCTGCAGATGCAACTCATGGTCAAGGGGATCGAGGTCGACCAGGCGCTCCTGTGCCCAGATCTGTTCGGACTGATTCGCTGCCTGCTCGGTCAGCCAGGTCGCGGCTTCCAGAACCAGATCGCGCACCTCGCTGGCCAGTTGTTCACCCCACTCGCTGCTCAATTCTCTCAGCCCACGCCCGTCGAACGCCGCGACGCCCGCCTGCATTCCCTCCGGTTCCCCTTCCTTCAGCGCCGCCTTGAGCTTTTGCAGATCGGTGGACAGGGCGAACTCCGGTGCGACGGCGTAGCGGCCTTGTTCGAAGGGCAACGGGTTGAACCACAGAGGTTGGAGGCCCGAGAGAACGGCGCGCAGTCGCCGAACGGAAACCTTGAAATACTCGATGTTGCGCTGGTCTGCGTCTCCATCCCAAAGGGCATCGATAATTTCTTCCCGGGTTGAAGGGCCCCGGACGACGAGCAGCATCAGGATTTCACGCGACTTGCTGTGGGGGATTTTCACCGGCTGCTTTCCCAGCAAGACGTTCAGTCGGGGTCCCAGAAGTTCCACTTCCAGGGGAATTTGATCCTGGGCAGCCTTCGCCAGCATCGCCGTCGTTTGTGGCACACCGGAGAAGATGCCGAGGCCCCAGCCGCGGTCTGCCGCCGCTGCACTGAGGGTCGGCACCAGATCCGCATCCAGCTGCAGGAGATGCAGACTCCCAAACCGCTGAATGCCGGCCGTGATTGCCCCGGTTTCCGCCCGGCCCAACTCCCCCTTTCGGGCCAGAACCTCTGACAGCAGGACCTGGGCCCGAAACTGATGCACCACGCTCTGGTCCTGCTCGAGACTGAGCGCGAAGTGCCGGCGGGCCTCCTCCGCCTCCCCTTCGAAGAATGCCTTGACACCCCGGAAAAATGCAGTGAAGTCCTCCTGCCTGGCGTTGTCCTGTATGGCCCGCATGAATGCCCGCGCTTCCTCAGGGCGATTCAGGCGGTACATCACCTCCGCCAGCTTGCCCGTCAGGCGTAGGGTCAGATAGGGCTCCTGCCGCTGCAACGCCTGCTGACGCAGGTGAGCGTAGAGCGCGCGCGCTCCTTCAAAATCGCGTGCCCAGAAGCTCAAGTTGCCTTGCATCTCGGAGAGCATCAGCGCGTCAAACGCTTCGGTATCCAGGGCCGAGCGCAGCGCCTCCTCGCACACAGCCATTCCTAAGGCCGTCTCTCCAGTCAGCCCATACACGTAGGCGAGTTCCCATGCGGGTCTGAGCACCGCCTGATGTGCTCCAGCCAGATGGAAATAGCGGATCGCCTCCGTGGCCCAGTGGCGGACGTCATCAAAGCGTGAGGCCTGCAGCGCGGACTGGGCCGCCATCTGGTACAGCGAAGCGAGTTCAAGGGGATCCTGGCGGTCCTGGGCCTTCGACAGGGCCACCTGGGTGACTTCAAGGGCTTTGAGGGCCTGACCAGAGGCCGTGAGGACATGCGCTTGCATTAACTGCAACCGGGTGGTCCAGGGGCTGACCGTTTTCTCCAGGGCCGCCTCAACGTGTGTCTGGGCGATTTGAAGTTGTCCCTGCCGGATGGCGGCGTCTGCCAGCGCGAGCGCCACCTCGGGAATAGTGTCCACCTGCGCCGCGCGCAGCGCGCGTAATATCGGCTCTGCCTGACGTGCCTGGCCAGTACGCGACAAAATGAGTGCAGCCAGGCCCTGCAGGGGGCGGGGCAGCTCTCGCCAGTCGATGTCGCGCAGTAACTGGGCCGCGACGTGGTATTCACTCCGCTGAATCAAATTGAAGGTGAGCTGTTCGAGGAGCCGCAGCAGGTCCGTCGTGTTGGCCCCCCGGCGGTAGGCCTGGAGAGCTCCGATCAGGTTCCCCGACTGCTCTTCCAGCCTGCCGGCACGGCCGTAGAGTTCCGAAGCCCGTTCTTCCTGGTAGGACAACTCCCGTTCCAGTTCTCCCACGATCAGCTGGTGGGGCCGGTACAAACCCTGGCCCAGCGGCGTGAGCGGCAACCCATGCTGAACCAACTGCTCCAGCCAGCCGTAGGGCAATTGGATGCCCAGGTCCCGCACCCGGGTCTCACTCCAGACCGCGAGCACTGCCGCCTCAGGCAGTGTGGCCCGCAGGGTGTCAGGCAAAGCGCTCAGCGCTTCCTGAATGATCTGAGAGGGCGAGATATAGAGGGCCGTGTTCCCGCTTGTCAGGGCCAGCCCCGCCGGCCAACCCTCCAGGCCGGCGCTGAGCGCCTCTGCATGTTCGGTGACCCCACGGACCTGCAGGTAAAGCTGGGCCTCCTCGGGGGTAAAGGCCAGGTCACGCGCTCCCAGGATCAGCACCTGGGCTTGAGCGCTCAGCCGGGCAATGCGCAGGTGGGCCCCGTCATAGCTGCCCATCAGGACCTGGTGACCTTCAGGCAGGGACTGCAGAAATGTCTCCAACCAGCGGCTGCTGGCCGGCATGAGGTGGTGTCCCTGGTCGAGAATCAGCCGCAGGTTCACGTCTGCCGCCGCCAGGTCGCGGGCGAGGGCACGCGCCGTGATTTCGCTTTGCGTGGGTTCTTCACAGGCCGCCTGGAAGCGGGTCAGGGCCAGGCCGGGCAGGGAGCGGCCGATGCTGTAAGCCAGGGCTTCAGCGAGGGCCAGGGGATCAGCCATGTCCGGGGTCAGGGTTAGCCAGGCCACCTTCTGCTGCGTGGCGCGAGCGTACTGACCCAGCAGCGTGGTTTTTCCATATCCAGAGGGAGCCAGGAGGGCGATCAGCCGGGCATCGTCTTCCAGGGTGAGCCGTTCGAGCAGGTGTGGGCGGGAGAGTTCGGCGCGCAGTGCCCGGGGCACCTGTACGTTGAGCAGCCAATCTTCGCGTTCGTTCATGAGGGTGAGGCTCAAGCCTAGCGGAAGTGGGCGCCACGCCTTGCTTCATTTGCACACCCCGCCAGTCTCCGGAGTGTCCCCCGGGCCGCTCTAGGGTCTCCCCAGACATCAACGGAGGTTGTGTATGACAGACCGTTCCCCCACCGCACACAGGGCGTCCACCCCCTCTTCACTCCGGAGGCTGGCCCGCCAGTTCGCGCTCCCGCTGTCCATCTGGCGCCTGTGCCTGATCACCGCCGGCGTTTCGTCGCTCTACCTTCCGCTCAACAGTCTGGAATTCAATCCGAACGCCGCTTTTGTCTGGATCGCTGTATTTTTCCTGCCCAGCATCGTCCTACATGAGCTGGGGCATGCCCTGGCCGGACGCCTGCAGGGCATGCGTTTTGCTGGACTGGTGGCAGGACCGTTGAAAATCGAGTTGCGAGGCCGCCGCCCTGCACTGACGTTCAGCACCTACCGCGCCAGTGGAGGGCAGGCGCTGCTCGATCCCGGGCCGCCCACCGGGCTGCGTCACCGGTTGGCCTGGATGTTTTTGGCCGGTCCCCTGACCAACCTCCTCGTGGCAGCCGTCACCTATCCAGTGCTGTGGGTCGCTGGTCCCCATTGGCCAGCCGCGGTGGTCGCGCCCCTGTTCGCCCTGAGTGCCATCAATGCCATCGGCGGCGTCATGAACCTGGTGCCCAGTTTCACGCCGGGCATGGCTGTCAGCGATGGAGACGCCCTGTTGACCCTGCTCCGTTCCCGCAGGGAGGCGCCGGAAGCAGTGGCCCTGGGCAGCCTGATCACCCTGACGGGTACCGGTACCCTTTCGCCCGCCTGGGCAGCGCAACTCCGGTACAGCCAGCCCGCCGGAGACCTCAACCGCTATATACGCGGCATGGCCCTGCATGGTCACGCAGTGCGTGAAGAAGACCGGGCTGAAGCCCTGCGCCAGGCCCAGGACATGGTCAACATCGCTGCCGATCTGCCCACCTTCTTCCGCCGTAGTGCTGCGCTGGAGCTTGTCCTGGCGGCACCAGAACCTGATCCGCAGGCCATCGACCAGGCACTCCAGGCCCTGAGCCGGCGTGAGCAGGGCCTGCTCCGTTCGTTCGGCACCCTCGACCGGGCCCTGGCGGTACTGGCCATGGCCAGGGGAGACCGGGAAGCCGCCCTGGGGGCTGTCTCCCGCGGCCTTGAAGCTGCACGAACCTTTCAGAGACGCAGTCTCAGCCGCGCCAACAGCACTGACCTGACGGTCCTCGAGCGTCTCGCCTCGCAGCTCTCCCGCTGAGCCTCTTTTTCGCTGTACCCCTGGGTCCCCATTGCCCTGCCCGATTTCAAGGAGATTTCAAGATGACTGACCCCCGTATTGGTGTGATGGCCCGCGCAGCGCTCTTTCCGACCCAACTGGTCCAGACCTTCCTGGCCGGTACCCGGCCTGAAATCCAGCGCTTGAGCGATCTCGCCAGCCATCAAGGCTTTATGGAAGCCTTGACGATCGCCTCACCCACCCTCGCCGACGAACTTGCAGGTGTCCATCCGGGTTGGCCGGAAAAGCGCTTACGCAGCCTGATGGGCGGCGTCACCCGCTACCTGCTGCGCGCCACCACGCGCTGCACGCCCTTCGGGGCCTTTGCCGGCGTTCGCGCCCTACCGGTCGGGGAGGACACCGCGCTCACCCTGGGTGAACTCGGAGCGCACCGGAAAACCCTACGGGTTGATGCTCAGCAGGTGTGGCAGCTTGTGAAACAGCTTGAGGAGCGCGGCGCCCTGGTTGACGATCTGTACGTGTATGCCAACCCCACGCTCTACCAGCGGGGGGAACGGTTGCGCCTGCCCTACCAGGACACCTATGGACAGGGGCGTGACAGCATGCAGCTGTCCCTGCGCGCCACACCCGTGGTCGCCCGGGTGATGGAGCTTGCCGCCCGTCCTGTCCAGTTGCGGGCACTCCTGGGCCGGCTCCAGGAGGAATACTCCGACGCGCCGCTGAGCTACATCCGTCCCTTCGTGTTGAAGCTGGCCGAACAGCAGGTCCTGCTCAGCACGCTGCGTCCACCCATGACCGAGTCCGACCCACTCAGGTACGTGGCCCAGGTCACGCCCGCCACGGAGGCGGCGCAGGACCTGCGGGCCCATATGACCACCCTGCTTGATTTGACCCGCCAATACAACGAAACGGCGGTGGGAGAAGGCGTGAGGACGCTGCGGGCCCTGCTGGACGAGCTGAAGTTTGAGTCTGGTCAGGCGCAGCGACATGTTCAGGTGGATACACGGCTGGACGCCAGCGGCACTTTTGGCAGGGGTGATCTGCAGGCCCTTTCGGAGGCCGCGCGTGCCCTCACCCGGCTGCTCCCCCAGCCCAGCCATTCCCACCTCACCGAATTTGCTGACGCCTTTCTGGAACGCTATGGCAACCGCGAAGTGCCGCTGCTGGAACTGCTGGACCCCGACTATGGTCTGGGAGCGCCTGCTGGGTACGCCAACCCTGCATCAACCCGTACGGTCTCAGCGCCCCCCCACGACCGCAACGCCCTGATCCACCGTGTGTTGGCCCGTGCGGCTGGGAGTGGCGCGGTGGACCTGCAGGCAGAGGGGCTGGTGCCCGACGAAGAAAGGCCGCTGCCCGAAAGCATCGACGCGTTCGTCCGGCGGGCACCCCGCGAGGACGGCGAAGCGTGGCTGGTGCTCGAAGGCCTCCACGGCCCCGGCGGCAACACCTTTGGGCGGTTTACCCACGTCGATCCGGAGCTTCACGCCCACTGGCTCGTCCGGGCCCGTCAGGAAGAGGCCGTCTCCGACTTGATCGTCTCAGACCTGGTGTATTCCGAGGGGAGCGGTCACGCCAACAACGTGGCCATTCACGCCCCGATCTACCAGCATCAGACCGCTGTGGCGAGTACCCCGGGCGTTCCCCATGACCGGCACATCATGCCCAGTGACGTGATGGTGGGTGTTCAGGGTGGACGCTTCTACTTCCGTTCCAGGAGCCGTGGCGTGCAGTTGCGCTTCCGAACGCCGCATGTCCTCAACCCGGCCCTGGCCCCCAATGTGGTTCGGTTCCTTCAGGAGTGCAGCGAGATGCACGCCCCCGAGGTGCCGCACTGGTCCTGGGAAGGGGCGGCGGAACTCGGGCAGCTGCCCCGGGTGACCTACGGCCGCGTGGTGCTGTCTCCGGCGCGCTGGCGCCTGCCCAGGACCGTGATCGAGGCTGAGGACTTCGCCACGGCGCTGGGGCAGTACCGGATGACCTGTGGTCTGCCCCGGTTCGCGTATGCCGGCCGCGGTGACAACCGGCTGCTGCTGGACCTTGATGCGCCCCTGTGCCAGGAGATGCTGCGCGGGATTGTCAGCAAGGAGTCCGAGGTGCTCGATGAGGCGCTGGGCGACTACAACAGCGTTGAAGGCCGCTCGCCAGCCGGACGCCACGCTGTGCAGTACGTCGTGACTTTCCCCCTGGCCGGGGTGACCCTGCCGCACGTGGCACCCCGGGTGGATGAACGCCCTGACGAGAGCCTGCGGTGGATCCTGCCTTTTCAGGGCGGCGTGTACCTGAAGCTGTACGGGCCGCACATCATGCAGGACGACGTGATTACAGCGATGCAGGCGGCCACGGCGCTGGCCTTTGCGGAATGTGGCGCGCTGGCACCGCAACCGGACGCCTGGTTCTTCATCCGCTACGCCGACCCGGACCATCACGTGCGCTGGCGCCTGTTCGGTGCAGGTCCGGTCTTCGAGGCCACTGCCCAGCGTCTCTTACGGGAAGCGGCTGTGCTGCAGCAGCGAGGACTCGTGACCCGGGTCGAGCTGGCGAGCTACGAACGTGAGATCGAGCGGTACGGTGGCAACGCCGGAGTGCAGGTGAGCGAAGGTATTTTCGCTGCCGACAGCGCCTGGCTGGCCGAACTTCTGGGCGGCGCGATGCCGGCGGGAGACGCCCGTCTGCCTTTTGTGGCTGCCACGGCGGACGGCCTGCTGGACGCCCTGCAACTGGACGCGCCGACCCGCCGCTGGGCGCTGGAGATGGCCTGTGCCGGGTATCGCCAGGAATTTACCCGTACGCCTGGGGATACCGAGCACATTGAGCGTGTCCTGAGTCAGGACGCCCGTCAGCACCGGGCTGCGGTCTGGCAGCATCTCGCCGGGCTGTATCCCGCGCATGGGGAATTGCTGTTGCCCGGTACGGCCCTGTTGCGGGAGCGGCTCGCGCCCCTGGTTCCGGCCTTTCACCCCATGGTCGACCGCACCAGGGATCCCGAGCGCGCCGCCCTGATGCTGAGCAGCTTTATGCACATGCACGCCAACCGGGCCCAGCTCGACCGCTTTCAGGAGTTCCGCGCGCTGAACCTGCTGCTCAAGACCCATCAGGGCTTTGCCCACCACCTGCCCAGAACCCTTGACCCGCGCGCCTTCCAGGACAACTCGGCGCCGCGTTTCCCGGCCACCCCGGCCAGGAAAGGAGCCCACGCATGAAGACCATCGCCATTCTCGGCCAACAGGCCCAGGCACTCCAGCCTCATCTGCAGCTTCAGCCCCTGCGCATCAAGGACATCGACCTGCAGTGCGCGTTGGTGCCGATGCCCCTGGCCCGGCCCACGGCCAGCCAACTGGGGGACCAGGACGTGCTGGTGCGTGTCCACGCCTTCTCGTGCAACTACCGCGATCAGGGACTGCTGCTGCAGGCGTACAGCGCTGATCCCAGGACGTGCCTGTGGCCAGTCGGCTCCGAGTTCGCCGGTGAGGTCCTCGCCACGGGTGCGGGCGTCACCAGTTTGCGTCCGGGCGACCGCGTACTCGGCAACCACGCCTACGTTGGTCGGTATCACGCGCAGGGGCAGAACGACGGGGTCATCACCAACCACGCTTCCCTCGAAGAGCAGGTGCATCCAGCCCGCAAGCTGCTGCGCGTTCCGGATGTCATGGATGACGTGACCGCGGCCGCCTTCTCGCTCGGGGCCCAGACGGCCTACTCGATGGTGCGCAAGGCCCGGTTGCAGCCTGGTGACCACGCCCTGGTCATGTCAGCAGCGGCCAACACGTCACTGTTCGTGCTGGGGGCGCTGCGGGCTCGGGGAATTGAGGTCACGCTCTGCTCGTCCTCGCCATACGCTTCGCAGTTGGCGACCCGGTTCGGGGCCCGGGGGCTGGTGCCGAGCGGTGAGGGAACGGCCGACCGGCTGCTCGCGGCGGCGACGGCCATCGGGGGCTTTGACGCGGTTCTCGATCCTTTTCTGGATCTGAACGCGGTGGTGGCTCTCCCCGCTTTGAAGCCGGGGGGGCGTTACGTGAGCTGCGGCTACCTGCATCAGGTCGCCCACGCGTACGACTACCGCACGCCGCACTTCACTGGCCTCAGTGAACTGCTGAGTCTGGGCATCTTGAACAACATCGAACTGCACCTGAACTGCTTGGGGCACACCGATGACCTGCAACGGGCCCTGGCGGATTACGAGGCCGGGCGGCTGGAAATTCTGGTCGATACGGTTTTCGGACCGGGACAGGAGGCCGCCTTCCTGCGGCGGACCTTCGAGGACCGCGAACGGACCGGGAAGGTCGTGTACCGCTATGCAGGGGAGGTGCGCGCGTGAGCGGCACACCCGTGGGGACCCGCCAGAGCCTGATCCTGTACAGCCGTACGCTGGGCCTGGTATGGCGGGCCGACCGAGCAATGAGTGTGGCGGTCATTCTGCTGACCCTGCTGCGGGCGCTCTCACCCGTGGCCACCCTCTACGTGAGCAAACTGCTGCTCGACGCCGTAGCCGGGGTGCTGACCGGCAGCCTGTCCCAACACGTCTGGCCCACCTTTCTGGTCCTGGTGGGCCTACAGACCGTGGTCTTTGCGGCCAGCGCCGTCGCCAGTCACGCCTCCCAGGCCTGCACGGAGGTCCTGGCCGAAGCACTCAAGCGCCACTGCACAGCAATGATTCTGGAGAAGACCACAGCGCTGGAGATCCCCAAGTTTGAGAACCCAGCAGTCCACAACGCCATCCGGGTGGCCATGAACGATGTGGGTCTGCGGCCCCTGAGCGCACTGGTGCAGGCCCTGACGTTGCTTCAGACCGTCCTGACGCTCACCACCCTCACGGCCATGCTGATGTCGCTCGGCGGCACTGTGGTCCTGCTGCTCGTTGCCGCTGCCATTCCGCTGGGATGGGTGTCATTCCACTTCAACAGGGCTTCCTTGGAAGTCGACCTGGCCTTTACAGAGAGTGCCCGAGCGCAGAACTATCTGGCTGCCGTGATGACTTCTGACCAGGCGGCCAAGGAACTGCGGGTCTTTCCGTTGGCCAGCCACTTGATGGGGCGGTGGCAGGAGCACTACCACCTGTACCGTGCCGCCTTCGTCAAGCTTGTGCGGGGCCGTTCCGTGGCCCACAGCATTACGGCCGTGCTCTCCACCCTCTTTACGAGCGCGGCCGCCCTATTGATCTTGCGGCGGGTTCTGGACCACTCCATCACAGTGGGTGACTTTGCCTTCCTGACCGGAGGTGTGGCTCAGATTCAGGCCCAGTTCTCCGCCTTGGCCAACTTCTTCGCCAAGTCGCACGAGAACCTGCTGTATATGCACCACTTCTTTGACTTTCTCGATCTTCAAAACCGCGATCCACAGGCAGGTGACGAGTGGACCGAGCCGCTGCGTGACATCGAGTTCGACAGCGTGACCTTTACCTATCCGTTGACCGACCAACCCGTGCTGCACGATGTGAGTTTCCGCGCCCAGGTCGGGCAGGTGCTGGCCATCGTTGGAGAGAACGGAGCTGGAAAATCGACCCTGATCAAGCTCCTCACAAGGCTCTACGAACCTACTGGCGGCACCATACGCTTCAATGGACGTGACATTCACGCCTACAGCACGGCCAGCCTGCAGCGTCAGATCAGTGCAATTTTCCAGGACTTCGGGCAGTACCACATCAGTGCGGCCGAAAATATTGGTGCTGGACTTCCCACCACGCCCGAAGGCCTGAAGCAGGCCGCTGCGCTGTCCGGAGCCTTGGAATTCGTGGAACGTCTGCCCGAAGGCTACGACAACACGTTGGGCCGGACCTTCAGCGGAGGAGTTCAACTCTCAGGCGGACAGTGGCAGCGCATCGCTCTGGCGCGGCTGTACCACAAGCCCGCGCGGTTGTGGGTCCTCGACGAACCCACCTCGGCCCTCGATGCTCACGCCGAACCTGTGATCCTGCACAGCCTGGAGCAGGGCCGCCATGACCGCCTGGCACTGGTGATCACCCACCGAATGAATACCGCTCGGCATGCCGACCAGATTCTCGTACTTGACCAGGGCCGCGTTACCGAAATGGGTGACCACGAGGACCTGATGGCGCTTGGCGGACAGTACGCCCAGATGTACACCACGCAGGCCACCAGCTTCCTACCGCCGCTTGCCGCCGCTGAACCCCACACCCCTGCTGCATCCGCTTGATACCCAGGGCGTATCCGCTCTGGATTGAGAAGGAGGTGCCCTTTGGGTCACCTTCTTCTTACCAGCTGTGAAACCAAAAGGAGAAAGGCGACCCGGAGGCCGCCTTGATCTCTCCAATATAGGATGGTATTCACCGCTTGTCAAATCATGCAGCCGGGATGCGAACGAAAGTCTGCACCGGACCGCACTGCTTCCGGAAATTTGCGACGTGCTGAACGCCGTTTGGGTACGAGACGTCTTTGTCCTTTTTCATCCTGCAAAAGCAGGGATTGAGCCAGGGAAGACCCAGGATGCAGGGGAGTGGGCTGACGAATGCGGTGGGGAGTCATACGTGCCTCGCTGGCGGTGGGGATGGGGTCGTTCACTCGGCGCTTTGAGCACAGCCTCAAGGACGTCGTCCATCTGCAGAGGGGTGGTGACGCGGCGAAACGCGCGGTCCATCCTGGAAAATGAGCGTAGATTCGGCGTCACGGGGGCAGAAGTGACGTCCGGCCCTTGTCTGAGCAGCGTGAGCATGAACCATGCACTGGGCCTGAGGCCCCGGAATCGGCAGTCTCGTCCTGCTGTGGGCGGGCGCTTCACTCCGGGTCCTCGAGCCGGATGACCTCCAGCAACACCACCCCCATCGTCTGGAGCATGCCCAGCACGCCGTACAGCGCGGATTGATCGGCGAGCGCGCCTCTGAGTGACGTGACGGCCCGGCCACGGCGAAACTCAAGACAGAGCGTGAGCTGCCCGAGCCATTCGCTGTGACTGGCATCCAGATGCCCGTCGACCTGAATTTCGTAGCGCGACGGCGCAAATCGTCTCAAAGGCTTCATCAGCACTTGAGCCTAGGGAAAAACACCATGATCTGTCACCCTGCAAATGGGTGGTGACGTCGCAGGGCAGTGGTGATCTGGCCAGAGCAGCGGAACAGCGCCCCCAACAGCGCGGCGCTACACCAGCTTCAGTCCCCGGGCACGGTGGAGCGCTTCGGTTCGGTTGTTCACCTGCAGCTTGGAGTAGAGGTTCTTCATGTACCACCGCACGGTGTTCGGCGAGAGCTGAAGGTCCCTGGCGATCTGCTTGTGGGTCTGTCCCCGTTCCAGCAGGCGCAGCACCTCGATCTCACGGGCATTCAGAGCTTCGTTCTCCTGCAGGGGGGTCCCCTCTGCCTGGTACGGCTCACGAGCGGCCGCAGAACTGCTGAACTCCGGAAATGCGCCGAGCAGCGCGGTGAGGTACGGGGTGGGGCGGGTTCGGGCGCGTTGCGTGAGCAGGGCCTGCATTCCTGACCCCAGATCCACGAAGCTCCGGCAGTACCCCTCCGCTTCGGCGAGGTTCAGGGCGCGGTCCAGCGCTGCCATGGCTTCCTCCCCTCTGCTCACGCTGTGCAGGGCCAGCGCCTGAAGCAGCAGGAACTGGGTGAGGTCGTCTCCCCGGTCTTCCCCCTGCGCCGCTGCGATCAGGCCCCCAAGGAGGGTGGCGGCCTCGGCCGGCTCGTTCCGCGCCAGCAGCCAGCGGGCCAGGACGTGGTGGCCGCCGAGCGACTGAGAGGGGGCCACCACGTCCAGTTGGCGTGACCTGAGCCAGTCGCCCACCTCGTCCAGCAGGCGGCTCGGCAGCGCATCGGCCTGGGAATCATGGGGTGGGGTCCGGGGAGACCGCGAGAGGTGAGCCACCAGCGCCAGCCGGCTCTTCATCGCCATTCCCTCGAAGGTCTGTTTCGCGAGCGGTTCGTTGTGGCGGATACTGGCGCTCAACCGGTCCAGTTGGTGAAGCGCGGCAGAGGCGGCCTCCAGCTCACCGTGTACCAGAGACAACCGCACAGAGAGTTCGAGTTGGCCTCCCAGGACCGCCGCAGATCCGTAGAGCTCGTTGGCGACTCGCGCCTGCCGCACGGAGGCTTCGGCTTCACCGAGCCGGTTCCACTCGTACTGCAGTCGCCCCAGGCCGACGTGCAGCTCGCCGACATTTCCAGCGCCGTACCTTCTCGTCAGGTCACCTGTGCCGGATTCGAAATGAACCAGGCTCTGTTCGAGGACATGGGCCGCTTCGTGCAGGCGCCCCAACTGATGGTTCGCGCGGGCCAGCCCAACCGTGCCGTTGGCGATCCCGATGGAGCTCCCGTACTGCCGTGACAGGGCCACATTGGCGGCGCAGAGCGCGGCGGCCCGGCGCAGGTCAATGTAGGGACAGATGAACCCCAGGGTCGTGAAGATACCGATCCGCGTCAGCTGCGCTTCCACACTGGAGCTGACCTGCTCGGACGCGGCGAGCAGGTCCAGCGCCTGTTGAAAGGCGTGCGCGGCGTTGACAAAATCCAGTTGATGAAGGTGGACATAGGCTTGCAGGCTGATGAAGGCCGCGTCGATGGTCTGGGGTTCCGCAGCATGGGCTCTACTCTTCTCGAGTGTCGGCAGCGCTGCCCTGAAGGCGTCGAACTGGCTGGTCGTGACCAGAAACCAGCAGTAGTACAGGCAAAGCCGGGGATAGGGCAGCATGAGCGCGACGGGAATGTTCTGGAAGTAGCGGGTGAACTGTTCGCTGTTCCAGTGCACCGCCAGTTGGGCCGCCATGTCGTTGGCCAGCCGGGCGGCCAATCGGTCGTCGCCGGCGAGAAAGGCGTGCCGGATGGCGTCGTCGGTCCAGCCCGCGTGTTCAAACCAGGCGCTGGCTCGCCGGTGCAACTCGGGCACCAGGTCCGGCTCATCCGCCATCAGCCGGTGCCGCAGGAATTCGCCGAAAAGGTGGTGAAACCGGTACCACCGGCGCTCGTCGTCCAGGGGAATGAGGAAGAGGTTGGCCGCTTCGATCTGGCTGAGCAGCTCGGGGTCGGTGGGCTGGCCGGTAACCGCTCCGCACAGCGACGTGTCGAAACGCTCCAGAATCGCCGTGCGCTGCAGAAACGTCTTGAGCGAAGCGGGTTGACGGCTGAGCACCTCGTCAACCAGATAATCCACCAGAAAGCGGTGACTGCCCACAAAGGTTTCGACGAACGCTTCCTTATCGGGCCGCTCGGCAAGTGACAGCGCCGCCAGTTGTAGGGCGGCGATCCAGCCTTCGGTCTGGGTTTCCAGATGAGACACGGCCGTGGGGGAAAGACCGAGCCTCTGGCTCCCGTTCAGGAAGCGGGTCACCTCCGCGAGATCGAAGCGCAGGTCGGCGCTGCGCACTTCCAGCAACTGGTGACGAACACGCAGACGTGAAAGCGACAGCGGTGGATCGGTGCGGGTCGAGATGACCAGACACACCTGGGACGGCAGGTGATCGAGCAGGAATTCGACGGCGCTGTGAATCTTGGGGTCTGACAGAAAGTGATAGTCGTCGAGGATCAGGATCACCCTGCGATCAAGCCGCGCGAAGTCGTTACTGAGCTGAATCAGCAGGGGCTCGACGTTCTCTGCTTTCTGCTGGCGGAGCAGTTCGGGCAGCCCTTCGCCCAGGCCGAGCCCCAGGGTGTGGAGGGCGCCGAGCAGATAAAGCAGGAACTGGCCCAGCGTGTCGTCGCTTTTACCGAGAGAAAGCCAGGCAGCCGGGCTGTCCTGCTGCTTGAGCCAGGCGGCCAGTACCGTGGATTTGCCTGTGCCTGCCGGTGATGAGATGAGAACGAGTTTGGCGCTCATGCCCCGCTCAAGCAGCTCGAGGAGCTGAGGCCGCGCGACGAGGTGGCCTGCGAGAACGGGAGGGTGAAGTTTCGTACCGAGCAGGACGGCGGCCATTGCCCCCAAGTTAGCAATGGCTCTGATTGAAGACTGAATTCCCCCTACCACTGACCAACGCGGCGACGGCGGCGCTCACCGCTCCATTTCGAACAGGCGGGCGTGGCGTTGAACGGCAGATCCGACGCATCTGAATGGTGCGGTCCAGGGGACCCACATGAACGACAGCGCTCAAGGCAGATTCGTGGCGGAGGCACAGTGGTTCGCGGACCCAGGGGCGTTGCAAGTGCTGGCTGGAGGAAGGCGAGTGCGCCGTATACCAGGCTGCGGCCCGCAAGACCGGCTACCTGCAGCGGCCGAGTCAGCGCCGTCTCCTCCTGGAGATCCCCGCTCTCCCCCAGGTCCAGTGCTTCCAGCTCCAGCACGGCGCGCCAGGCCTCCCACGCCTCGGCCCGAGCGCCTTCGTGGCAACCGAGGTCGTCGGCCAGGCGCAGTCTCTCCTCCTCGTCCGGCCCAGCAGGAGCGCGGCAGCGGTCCTCCTGGTACGCGGCGTGCAACTCGTCATCCATCTCGGTGGGGGGTCAGGTCAGCGGGGAGCAGGGTACCCCGAGCGCATGAAGGCCGTGCAGGAACAGCTGCTGGGTTGGACGGCGCAGGGCCGCCGTCTCGCGGTGCGCTTCACCGGACGCCTGGCAGAACTCGCGCGCACGCTCGGCGGCGACGCGAAGTCGGGCGGTTGCCTCACGTGCGCGAGGCCGAGGTGGCAGGGGACTGGGGGGAACGTTTGGGGCGGCGCGCGACCGGACCAACGCCCTCGGCTTCCTGCTCAACGGTGAGATCCCGTACGGCCAGTGGACGAAGCTGCGCGAGTCCTGGCAACGCGATGGGGGGAGCGGAACGCCGAGCTCCGGGAACGGGTGGCGCGCCTCCTGACCAGCGCCGCGCACGAGGTGGCGTCGTGAAGCTCGCCCTCGTACAGGCAGGCCGGGCAGCGCTCCCAGGCGATCGCCCGGACTGCTGAAGCGCCGACAGCCCCTCTCAGGGCCCAAGTGGATACGGGCGCCGCAGGAGCCTATGGACTCTCCTGGAGGACCAGGCCAGCCCCCGACAGCCTGCATGCCCGCGAGGGCGGTTTTCTTGCGTGGCGAGCAATTTCACCCCAGAACCTGGTATTTCAGGCAGCCAAAAAGCCCACCTTCCAATGGGCCTGAGAGGGCCTCGTCTATTCAGCTCTTGAGGGGATAAGTCTCCCACTGGGGGTGACCGAGCGAGCACAAAGGTTGCACAACCAGAATCACTTCCTCTTCCTGAAAGGCAAGATCTACTTCATGGCAGAGCAGCAGAGCGCACAAGAACGGGCCACGTTTCCCAGGGAAGCGGCAGGCATCCTTCGGGCACGTTCTCTCTCTGCGGACTACCGACATCTCGCTGCATCGCTTCGTGTAGGACAGCGCGTCATGGATGTCGGATGTGGCACGGGTGCCATGACAGCCGGCATGGCAGAACTTGTCGCACCAGGGGAAGTGACTGGTCTGGATGCGAATGCCGCCCTCCTGAGTGAAGCGCATCACACCCATGGACATGTCCAGAACTTGTCGTTCTGCACTGGCGATGTGTATGCGCTCCAGGATGAGGAGGCCTTTGATGTGGTGGTGATGGCGCGGGTCCTGCAATGGTTGGCACATCCTCGGCCGGCCCTTGAGCGGATGGTTAAAGCGCTCAAACCGGGTGGAAGGCTCTTTGTGTTGGACTACAACCACGTCAAAGCACGCCTCGTCCCACCCCCGCCGCGAGAGATGCTGCACTTCCGTGAGCGCTACCTGGCCTGGCGAGCCGAAGCAGGTATGGAGAATGAAGTGGCTGATCACGTCGCCGAGTGGATGCAGGGGCTGGGGCTCACCGACGTTGAAGTGGTCGCGCAACACGAGATCACTCAGCGTTCTGATGACGACTTCAGCCGACGCGTGCGTCTCTGGGGAGATGTGGCCAGGACGCGAGGACACCAGGTGGTGGCGGCTGGCTTTGTGTCTGAAGAAGAAAGGCAGATCGCTGTAGAACGATTCGAGGCGTGGGCAGCGTCGGATGCGGAAGAACAGCACTTCTACCTGCTGAGCGTTGTTGGAACAAAACCTCTCTGACAGAGGGCTGATCTCACTGGGAGCTTTTCTCCCCTAAAGGTTTTAGAGAAGGGAAGCCCACCGCAGCGTGACGCATCCGCCTGTGCGCTCCCTGCCAGTGGCAGGGACACCGCGAAGGGGAAGGACAGGAGTCGCGTTCTAGACACCACTCTTCCATCACCGGGCCGCTCCATAAAGGGCAAGGCCTGTCCCGGTAAGGCACAACAGGCACAGCCCCAAAGCTTCGTTGAACCGGTCCGAATCCCCTGAGGGAAGGACAAGGCCAGCGAACAGCGCGAAGTTGCCCGCCCCCGTCAACAGCACGCATGCCACCAGAATCAGCAGCAGGGCAAACACACGCTTCGCCTTCACAACATTCACTCTCCCACGAAGCGCAGTCCTGTGGCACCCTGTGGACTCTTCTTGAGGACCGAGCCAGCCCCCCGCCACCTGCATGCCAGCGCCCACAAGGGCGCCTGGCATTGCAGAGCCGAGAATCCGGTATTGGAGACGGCCACAAAACCCACCTACGGGCGGGATGAGAGATGCACGCCCATATCGAATCGGTATACGGTGGGGTATGGCGTCCTGGATGCTCGAAGCACCCTCATGTGCCGTGACAGACACCGTGGAACATAGCTTCCGTCAAGTTCTTGCCACGCGAGACCTCCAGTTCTTGCCCTCAACTCCACTCTGGGTGTTTCTTCAATGGCTGGCCCAACAGGGCTTTCTTCTGCATGGTTCCCCTCAAGGTGGTCTCCATGAGCTCCGCCCAGGAGACAAGGCTTACGGGCAACCAGACGAGTTCAGCAACATCCGTGGGGTTTACGCGGCATCTGATGGTCTATGGGCCCTGATGTATGCCCTACATGGGCCAAACATTCAGAGCAAGTCCGATATGGGGTTGCGGCTTCGTCTCCCGCATGGGCAGTGGTCAGAGATGCGGTATTTCCTCTCGGTCGCACCTCGGGACAAGGAGGTGCAGGACCCGAGAGCGCTATTGGCACCAGGGTTCGTCTACGTTCTCGAACGTCAGGGCTTCGCCCCTTCTCCACCTTATGAACATCCAGGGCTTGGCTTCGTCCAGGAAGCGCATTGGGTCAATCCAGGTTCAGTGAGACCACTTTTGGTCGTGCCCGTGTCACCGGCAGACTTCGTGCTGCCCATACGTCTCCATGATGCCGACGTCGTCGCTGCACGGGCCAAGGCTGATCCATGGGGCTTCCCCTGGTTGGACTCTTGTTCTCCTCCAGAGCGCCGCTAGGAAGACACATCGCTCGATCAAGGTACAGAGGAGGTATCAGGCCATGGATTCTCTCCTAAATACCCTCTGGGGAGAGAGAAACAGGCCGGCCCAGGAGAACATTCCCGAGCCCAGCGTGCTCTGGCCGTGTTATTCGAGGGGCTTGAACGTCTCAGCAGCTTTGTTCAACCAGCGCTGGGCCTTCCTGACCTGTTCCGCTTCCGGAAAGTGCTGCCCTGCAAGGGCGTAAGTCTCTTCCCAGAGAGCGTGCAGCGTCTCAATGCCCTGAGCGGGCGAGGCGGACAGCACCTCCTCCAGCCGCTGAACGAGCAACCTGGGCCGAAGAGGCAGAAGGGCTTCGAGCGCCCCGAGCCACTTGAATTCAGCGTGAGGTGGATAAACGCTGTTCATGGCCATCAGCACCATCAGGATGTTCTTCTGATCGCGGATCAATTGCCCGTACAGCGGCACGTACTCCCGCCGCACCGCATGCTGCTGGAGCCAGGACGTCGGTGTGGGTTCAAGGTGTACGTCCATCACGGCCAAGGCCAGGGGCCGAGGATAGTGCTGCGCCTGTATCCGCCACGTGTTCAAAAGGTGCTCGCCAAACAGTGGCACGCCCGATTGCAAGGCAGAGAGGGCATTCAATGCGTGGAGATCCACCGTCTGGGCCGCCAGAACCGCTGAGATTCCGGCCTCAACGCCCTCCACGGTGCGGTGAATCAGATCCAGCCGAACGCCACCGAGTTGACCCTGGTCCAACCAGAGGTCTTCCTCGGGAAAGTACGGAAAGGAACGGGGTTTCTGAACACCCAGGGCCTGCAGGAGCTGCGTGCGGTCCTCGTCGGTGGGCGGTTGTTGCCAGAAGACGCCGATTTCGAGGTCAGAGGCCGCATCGGCCAGCCCGCGGGCGACCGACCCGCCGACCATCGCGGCGGCCAGTCCTGTCACTCCGGGCCAGATCTGCGAACGGCCGTGAGCAAGGCCAAGTCGCCACTGGGTCTCAGGATTCAGGGCTTCGGGGTTGAGGGACGATGTCATGGCGCTGTTCAAGGTGTTCCTGCTTTCGGGGGTGGAGAAATGGACGGACGAGGGAAGGCAGCCCAACAAAAAAGCAACCTCTCGCGGACGCGGGGTTGCTGGGATGACGTGAGGTCTTTGCCTGGGGAGGGGCTGAAGGCTACTGCTGATCGCCAGGATGGTCCAGAAGGTGGGACGGCCTGGGCAGGCAATGCAGCTCACAGCGCAACTTCTTCCTCAAGGGCACAATTCCACCTCCTTTCGTTGCTGTCATTCTACACCTGAGTTCAACCGGAGCTATACGCCATAAGGACGACGTTGCCATTCACTTGTGGTCGCCTGCTCCGACGCGCGGTCCTGTTCGGGTGACCAAACCTCGGCAGGTGGTGCAGGACACCTCGGAAGCCTCTTTTGGCATGGACTTCCCCAGGCGTCTCATCGGGGACAAGGCGTATGACAGTGATCCTTTGGATGCAGAACTCGCTGCGCTCGGCATCGCCAGGCCCTGCGGTACGGCGGTACCGGTCAGGGCAAAGCTTTCAGTCAGCGCGACGCCCTGCGCCTCACGCACGCCAAACCTAAGGATGAGCGCCAGGCAGCCCTCTTTCGCAGCCTGACCCAGGGTTGGAAAGCCTTGACCGAGGAGGAGAAAGTGCAGCTCCCGCTGATGAGGGCGGTGCGGGAAGGCGAACGGATGGTGAGCTGGGAGCAGGTGATCTCCCGCGAGGGAAGCACGCCCCTCACCTGGGCCAAGGTGGCACCGACCATGGGGTATATGGCGCTGCTGCGTAACCTGCGTACGCTGGTGACCCTGAAGGTAGGTGAGGATGTCCTCCAACGGGTGGCTCGCCGCCTCGCTGACCCCGAGGAGGTGGCGGCCAGTCGGCAATTGCCCTTCCGCTTCTATAGCGCGTACAACGCGTTGCTCCGTCCCAAGGTTGTCCGGGGCCGAATGAAGGTCCCCCGTTGGCAGGCCGTGTCTTACTGGGAGCGCAAACGCATCACCCTGCCGGCGCGCGGGTACAACACGGTGCAAACGGCACTGCTGGGACTCGGCGTTCAAGTCCCGGAACCTCAACCGACCGAACGCAGCATTCGCATCCAACAGTTCAAGTCCGTGCAGGTCGGGTGGCAATGGATCACGAGCTGCCACTCCCCCTCTTTCTCGTCGTCATCGGAGCACATCCTAGAGCATTTGTCATAAAGATACGGAGGGATAAGCATGTCGGAACCAGGCGTTGATGTCCTGTGCACGAACCGCCTGCAAAGCGGCTCCAATGGCAGAGATGAGGCCGTCGACTGTTCGACAAGCCTTCGCTCTGACGGCCGCCTTGACCTGAGAGAACATCAGCTCGATAGGATTAAAGTCTGGACTATAAGGCGGAAGGAACAGGATCCGACAACCCTGTGCTTCAATAAGTGTTGGAACAGACGCTCGATGATGAGACGACAGGTTGTCCATGACAACGACCTGTCCTGGCTGCAGGATAGGACAAACCAAATGGCGGATGTACCATTCAAACGATGGACCGTTGACGGCACCAGTCAAAACGAACGGGACCATCGGTCCCGTAAGTTGTAGAGCACAAATCAAGAGACCTCTTGCGAAAGTCGTAGGCTAAGCTGGGAGGGTGGAGCGAGACCGTCTGACACGCACGCTGAAGATGAATCGCAAGCAGTTCCGTCGACGCACCGGGGTCTACCCGGAAACGTTTGCTGAGATGGAAGAGGTGCTGACCCTACGCGAAGGACAGAAAAAGAAATCAGGCCGCCCCGCCGCGCTCAGCGTGGCGGAACAACTGCTGATGACCCTGGAATTCTGGCGCGAGTACCGGACCTTCGCCCACCTGGGTGACGACTGGGGTGTGCACGAAGCCACCGTGCATCGCACGGTGGAACGCGTGGAAGCGGCTCTGATTGCCAGTGCACGGTTCCAGCTGCCCAAGAAACGCGTGTTTCAGGAAGCACAACTCGTGTACAGCATCGTCGCGGTCGATGCTTCCGAAGTGCCCTGTGAACGGCCCAAAAAAAGCAGCGCGCGTGGTACAGCGGCAAGAAAAAGCGGCACACCCTGAAATTTCAGGTGCTGATGTGCACAGTGACGCAGCGCATCCTGGGCACCGCCACGAGCGCTGGGGCGGTTCATGACCTAAAGCTGTTTCGTCAGTCAGGCGTTCGTTTTCCTCACCAAACGGCGCTTATTGGAGATGCAGGGTATCAGGGCCTGTGGAGAAGCCACAGGCACGCCCTTACCCCCCATAAGGCGACGCAGGCGTCGCCTCTGTCCGCGGAGCAGCGCCAGGACAACCGTGTCCTCGCGCATACCAGGCAGGCAATCGAGCATATGATCCGTCGCATGAAGATCTTCCGTGTGCTGAAGGGCGTGTACCGACATCGGCGGCGTCGGTTTGCACTCCGGGTTCAGCTCATCGCAGCGCTGTGCAACCTCACCCAAGCCTGCCGATCGTGACTTTCGCAAGAGGTCTAAGGTCTGGTTGCGTCCGTGATTCCTGGGAACATAGCCATGAGCTCGCTCAGTCCTGTGCGCACGCGCGTATCCTCGTGTCATGGCGGTGTGAAAGCCACTCTCATCCAGGAACACCAGCTGTTCTGGATGAGTGAGATACGGAGCTAAGTCATTGAGAAACTGCTGTCGCCTTTCTTCACTTCGCTCGAACGCGACCAAAGTTTTTTTTACGGGTGATGTGATGCTTGCGGAACACTCGATCCACAGTTTTGAAGCTGACCTTCAACCCTGTCGCTTCTTCGAGCATGCGAGCATGCTCGATCAATGTCGCGTCGTCATGCGCCTTGAGTTGTTGCAGCAGTTGCTGTTCGTGTAGGGGTGTGACCCGTGGGGGACGACCAGAAGACCGACCCACCTCGTGCAACGTTCCCAGGCGCTGCTTTTCCAGATAGGTATCTACGGTTTCGATGCGCATTCGGTACAACCGGGCGACCTCTTTCCGAGTCTGACCGCCTTCGACCGCCGCGACCACCCGTTCCCGCAGATCCAGACTGTACCCTCGCCCCCCAACAGCTTTCATGCTCTCATTATGACAAGTGCTCTAAACGTCCCGCCCGCCCTGCTGTCAGCCCTCGAAACGGCCATGGAGTACTCAATACAGCGGCTGGGAAAGCTCCAAGGTCAGACGGCTGTGTTCGTGGACCTCAGCGGTTCCATGTACGCTCCCCTCTCGGACCGGGGGACCATCTCACGAATGGACGCCGCTTGTACCTTGGGTGGACTCATTGGGCGTCAGGTCGGATGCAAGGTCTATGCGTTCGGGACGTACTTCAAGGCGGTGGGGCTGGGGAATATTCCGAGCGCCTTGCAGGCGGCCCAGCGGATTCAGAAAACAGAACATGAGGTGGGCGGGGGAACGTACCTGTTACCCGCCTTTGAAGCGGCATTTGCGAGACACTTTGACCGGATCGTTGTTCTGACCGACGAGCAGGTGGCCGATGAAGCTTGGAGCAGGCTGCAGCGTTACCTTGACGCAGACGAGCGGCGGCACGCTTACGTGCTCAACCTTGCGGGGTACAGCGCCAGTTTCGCGGGGGGGCACCCACGCCTGATCAGCGTGGGTGGGTTCAGCGATCGGGTGCTGGACTGGATCGCAGCTCTGGAACAACCCGATCCCATCGACATGATTCTCGGGCACCTGCCACTTAAGCAGTTGGTGTAAGTCGCTGGCTCTCACGACGGTTTCAAGTGCTCCGATGCCTCATGCTCTTGAGGGGGCCTTGCCCCCTACCCTTGTGTCAGGTTGTGCCGGCCCCAAGAGCAGCGGCAACAGAAGGCAACCCGGAGGGCGCCTTGATTTCTTCAAAGAAGGTTGGCATTCACCTTTTGTCAAAACATACAGATGAATGGTGGTTTCAGGCGTGTGACAGGTGTTGCGCAGGCTCCACCTGCCCGTAGTGCCAGGGCGTCCACATCGTGGAAAGTGGAAACACGCTGCTGACATCATCCACAGCAGAGCGGCTACATAGGGCGTTCGCCGCGCTGACGGAAGGTCAGCAGGAAGTGTTACTGACGCAGGCGATCGTTTGGGTCAAAGCGTAGACGCCCGATATGATTGTGGGTGACCGGCCACCTGAGCCTACGTCCGAGGACATCGCCATGCGCTTCCCGACTCTGGTGTAGCGGCAGACGCAGACCGACTGGGTACCTGCACAAAAGCATTGTTCTGGGAACCTCGTGATGGGCTGGTGACGGCGGCGGAGGGCGCGTCCCCTTCTGCACTGGCGGTCATGCATCACTCCAGTGACGTGACCTTCCGGGCGGAGGGGACTGAATGGTGTGCCGGTGAGGTGGGAGGAGAAGATGGACCGCGCTCGGGATATGCCATGGCAGAGAAGACTGGGGACACGAGGTGGAAGCTGCGGCACCAGAGGGGATCGCGAATGCTGGGGAGATCAGCGGTTTGCAGAAGTACATGCTGACCTCCTTCGCCCTCTCTGAGGACGAGGCCCTCTTTGCAGCCCCAACCGACGACCTACGAGCGGTATCTCGCCGTGAACGCGGCGTTCAGCACCCGTGCAGAAGTGGTGTGGCTGTTCGGCACCACAAATTCATCGCGAACGGACCCTGCCAGGTAGTCGGAGCACGGTGCGTGAATAAGATTTGTTCGCCTGGATGGTCGCGCTACCGTAAACCCCTGTAGAGCAGCCGGTGGACCTCGATCCGGGGAAGACCCGGACCTGCTCTACCGGCGGGAAGTGGCGATGGTCAACGGGCAGAAGGCGATGGATGGAACGTTCATCAGCCGAATGTACCGGGTGACGTACACCTTCAGGAGCGCGAAACGGGAGGCGGTGACCGTCTGGGTGGGCGAAAGTGTGGGTGGGCCCTGATTGATGGTCGATGTTGGGAAGGTCTCCAGCGCCAGGTGTCCGTACCCACGGGAAAACGGGGACGGCAGGTTCACGGTCAAAATAGGGGAAGAGAGAAGCGTCATGCCCCTGGGGCACGACGCTTCTCTCTGATCAGGCCCCAGGGTACTGTGGATAATGTGGCCTTTAAAGAAACGGGTGCGGCGCGTGGCTGAGGAGACTCCACCCGCATTGGATCCGTCGGACCTCCTCACCGCCTGGGGCGCGCAGCGGCAGCCGGGGGACGAAGGCCTGATGGCGCTGCATCTGCGGCTCCAACCAGGCGGGGAAGGGCAGCTCCTGCTGGAGCTTCGCCGGGGCCAGGAGCGTTGGATGCTCAGGGCCGCTCCCCGGGCGGTCACAGCGCTCCTGCCGACCCTGTGGCCCGCGGCGCAGGTGGACGCGCAACGGCACGGCCTGTGGCCATCGGAACTCTCCTGGAGCAGGGCGCTTTTTGCGGACCTCACGGAGGAACAGGAGGTGCCGTCGCTGTCAGAAATCGTCGTGGTCCCCTTCGACCTCTTCGGCCAGGAGCCGTGGTTCGAAGTGTACGTTTGCAGCGCGGCAGCCACCTGGCTGGAGGTGCCGGTTGCGGACCTGACAGACACCCAAGCGCGGCTTCAGCTGCTGATGCCCGCCTTCACCCAGGCCAGGTAGGACGCGGGCGGCTGCTCACGGTGAGACAGGGGGCGGAAGTCTCACGGGTCAGGGTCTGGAAGACATCGTCTCGCAGGGAACGCCGTTCCCCGAGGAGTAGGAGGCACACGTCCCCAGGGGCCTGTCAGCCTTTCACGAGGATGTCTTCCAACGTGAAGGTGGGAGATTACGTGAGGAGGCCGGCGATCAGGCCTGCGGTGAAGTTTTTTTCGTGCCACCTGACGTGGCTGTGGGTACCGAAGCTGCGGCGCAAAGCGATGCTGGGGAACGCCTCATTGATCAGGTTGAAGGCCCAGCTGAGGGGAAGTATCTCTGCTGCGTACTTCTGATGGTCCAAGCTGGTGTCTGTCTCATCCAGTGAGGCTTCAGGGGGAGGATGTTGAACAGCGCGGTGCGCAACGCTTCCCGGTCCAGTGACGATGGCGGGATAAAAATGACCAGGAAGGGCGGGACAAATTTGACCACTCCGAGGAAGGAGACCTCTCCGGCCTACGATTCATCGCGAATCGGAGGTCTACATGCTCGGAGGCGCACAGGTGCGACGCATCATCGAACTCAAGGCCGCTGGTCAGACCGTCAGTGGGATCGCCCGTCAACTTGACCTGAGCCGCAACACCGTCAAGAAGTACCTGCGAGATCCCGGCCTACCCCAACCCAAATCGCGTCGCAAGAAGGGAAGCAAGCTCGATTCGCACATCCCCTACCTCACCGGTCGAATTGAGCAGGGTGTGCTGAGCGCCGTGGTGCTGTTCCGCGAGGTCCAGGAGCGGGGATACAACGGGCAGTACACGGTGGTCAAGGACTTCGTGCGCCCATTTCGGCGGACACATGTGTCCGCCAGCCGTGTCACCACTCGCTTCGAGACCGATCCAGGGGAACAGGCCCAGGTCGATTTCGGACGGTACAGCTACATCAACCTGGAGGGGCAGACCCGGTCCATCTGGGCCTTCGTGATGGTGCTGGGATGGTCCCGCGCGCTGTACGTCGAGTTCATCCGCAAGGCCGACACGGCCAGCTTCATCCGGTGCCACCTCAACGCGTTCGCCTATTTCGGCGGAATGACCCAGACCATCCTGTACGACAACACCAAGCAGGTTGTGCTGGAACGCGACGAGGCCGGTCAGCCGGTCTGGAATCCCCAGTTCCTGGATTTCTCCTTGCGGCTTGGCTTTGCCATTCGGCTCTGCCGCCCCTACCGACCACGCACCAAGGGCAAGGTGGAGAGCGGCGTCGGGTACGTCGAGAAGAACTTCTGGCTAGGCGCGAAGTTCGTGGACGATGCCGATCTCAACCGTCAAGCCAGGCACTGGCTTGACCATGTGGCGAACGTCAGAACCCACGGTACCACCCGCGAAAAGCCCTGCGAGCGACTTGTGGTGGAACGGCCTGCCTTCAGACCCTTACCTTCACTGGAATCTTTATCGGTGTTCGTGCGGGAACCCCGCAAAGTCGGTTGGGACGGGTTCGTATCGTACGGTGGGAATTTCTACGGCGTCCCCTGGCGCTATGCCGGACAGACCGTCGACGTGCAGGCCAACAACCTGGAAGTGCAGGTGTTCAGCGGTTCCACCCGGATTGCTGTCCATCCACGGTCCGCCCAGCGAGGAGCGCGCTTCCTGGTGGAAGCGCAGTACGACGGCCTGCCTGTACCGGGTGACGATGCACCACGGCGGCGCGCCTTACTGGCATCCCAGACCGAAGGCTTGCCGGAGATGGAGGTCGAACAGCGGTCCCTGGCTGAGTACGACGCGCTGGTCGCAGTCGGCACCACGGCGACGCTGGAAGAGGTGTTGGCGACTGTCTTTCGGGAGGAGGAAGCATGATGGTCGTCGAACGCTGCCGGGAGGAGCTGGAAGCGTTGGGCTTGCCGCATGCGGCAAGCTTGCTGGAGAGCCGCCTGGACGCAGCAGCTAAGAAAGAGTTGTCGTACGCGGATTTTCTGGCAGACCTGTTGCGCATCGAGGTCATGGCCCGGGACGAGGACAGCCGTGCGAAGCGGCTGAAACAGGCCCGCCTGCCTTTTTTGCGGACCCTGGACCAGTTCGACTTTGCTTTTCAGCCGAGCGTGGACAAGCGGCTGGTCAAGGAGTTGGGAACCCTGTCGTTCGCAGCAGATGGTCAGAACGTCATCCTGTTGGGACCGCCGGGAGTCGGGAAGACGCATCTGGCGGTCGGGCTGGGGATGACGGCCATCCAACAAGGGGAGAGCGTGTTGTTCGTGCGGGCTGGGCAACTGATGGAGGACCTGCGCAAAGCGCAGGCCCTGAATCGGCTGGAATATCGACTGCGGTACTACGCGAAGCCGAAGCTGCTGGTGATCGATGAATTTGGCGTGTGGCCATATGACCGCCTGGCGGCGAATGCCCTGTTCGGCTTGATCGCTGCGAGGTACGAGCGGGGCAGCGTGATCCTGACGTCGAACAAGGGCTTTGCTGATTGGGGCGAAGTGCTGGGAGATCCGGTAGTGGCGAGCGCCATTCTGGACCGACTGTTGCACCACAGCCACGTGTTGAACATCAAGGGGGAGTCATATCGCCTGCGGGAGAAGAAGAAATCTGGGTTGTTCCCCAGCGCACTGGTGGGGATCGGCGAGACGGGTCAGGAGGTGAAGCGCCGTTGAACACAGGGGGAGTGGTCAAAATTATTCCGCCGGAAGTGATCACTTTTACTGCGCCATTGACACCAGAACAGTGCCCTAGTCGTCTTTGGGTGCGTCCACCAGATAAGGAAGGCTCTGGAGGGCAATGTACGTCAGGCTGCCGAGGAGCAGTTGGTGTACCAGGAGTGCGTCCGCGGGTTGGAGGGCGTTGACGCGTTTGCACAGAATGTTGAGCGCAGTAGCGGGCGAAGCCTTCATCTGCTGGAGCATGGTAGGAATGGGTACGCCCCGCACGACCCGACTGGAGGGGGGATCGTCCATCTCCACATCATGCGCCGTCTTCTCTTGCCTCCTGCTGGATGCCGTGGTGTGCGGGTTCTGCACGGCAGACGAGGCAGGCATCGGGGATGCTGATCGCGGTCAAGGTGCCAGATGTCGCGTAAGTCTTTTAGCCTCCCTTAATATGCGGATGTACGATACTGGATGCTTATTTACGCTCTACGCACACCGATGCAGGGACGTTGGAGCTCTTGAAGTGCAGAGGTACGTCCCCACAACGCCAAAGCCCCAGTCGGGGGCGTTCTTATGGACAGGTGAGAAAACCCAGCACCAACGATGCGCACTCAACAGCAAGGGCCACCTGCGTTGACCCCGCCAAGCTTCACCCCTGTTACGCTTCTATGGTGTTGAAAGTTTGACGTATGTGCCGTTCACAGAAAGGTTAATTTGGGCTGGCGTTGCAGGATCCGCCTGAGTAAGGTCAACGTTGGCCGCACGAATGGTCAGTGCATACGTTCGTCCTACCGCGAGGCTCAGCCCTGAAAGCGTCGTTGACGTTCCCTGCGTCGCCAGCCCCCGTTGCACCACCGTGTTGCAACCAGCCGGTGTCGGGTTAGCGACTATTCCACAGTCAAACAAGATTGGCGTATAGGACACCGCGCCCGCCGCTGCAGTCCATGTCACGTTGATGCTTGATGCAGAACTATTCGTGACCGTGATGTTGGAAACGGGTGGAAGAAGCGAGGACGCATCTAGCGTGGCCTGCGCTGTATATGCCTCCCCCTGAATGGTGGCAGTAGCGCTGTATGTTCCTGCAGTTGGTGGATTCGTGTTTAGACCAATGGCGTACTTCGTTGTCCCCGTGTTGACGGTAAGGCCAGGATCAGGCGCACCTCCATTCCAACCGGAGGGTCCGGTGATGTCCACACCCGATCCGAGGGGGGGCGCACTCCCATCGGGGAGACGCACTTTCACGAAATGCGCGAAGACATTAGGCAGACCAAGAGCAGACCGGTTGAAGGTGCCGACGGCGAACTCCATGCCATACGTGGTCTGGGCAGCACTTACCTTGGTCTGCCCTCCAGCCGTTGCGCTGACCGTTACCGTACCGAGTCGGTGTGCCGTCACTCGGCCACTGGCATCCACCGAGGCTACAGCTGCATTACTCGAGGACCAGGTGACAGTGGTGGAATCCAAGGAAGCGCCGTTGGCTCCGGTAGCGGTAAATTGAACCGCTGTACCAATCTTAAGGAGGTTGGAAGCGGAACCACTGACGCTGGTAGGCGTTGCAACCACTGCAAGGTTAGAGCAGGAGTTCAGGAAGGCAAGGAGGGCAGAGGTCACCACCATAGCTCGGACCATTCGTTGCATAAACGCTCCTCTGACCATCCGTTGAGGGTGACAGTGATGGTCTAGGACAGCAGCTTAACTTTCCGTAAGAACTGACGGCTAGGGGGATGGAGTAGGGCACGTTTCTCTGTACTCGCTGCAATTACTGCGGACAGGGTTGAATGATCTCGACGTGCAGTCCGTACTATTGATCCCGGCGTAAGTTCTCACCGGTTCTACCCGACTTGAGGCATGAGGAACGTGGCCAGCACACATGACGTCCCACCGTGATCCATACCGATTTATGCCAGGATCCATAGGCGTCCCTACGACATCTCCCTCCAATTGCGGCACTGCCCAACCCTGGCCCACCGTGTGCCTTGACCTCGCAGTGGCACAGTCCGCTCCACCTTCCAACGGTAGCAACAGCGCCGGTGGGGGGCGTCCTCAGGGGCGATCCACCCCGGCTATGGGCCTGCAGAGGAACAGAGCGCAGGACCGAAGAAATGAATGATGGCGGCCCGAGCAGCCCAGTGTTTGGCGCCTCGCCACCTTGAGACATCCTCTTGAAGTTGCGCCCTGGATCAACCTTGGGCTCAATGCTTTCCCCTTCAACGGAAGTTTGAGGGTCCCGAGTGCCCCAACTGCGTCTTGTTCTACCGATCAGGATGGTCTTATGCTGAACGCATGAAAATCCATCTGCTCGGGTTAGGGCTGGGTATGGCCCTCGTCTCTTGTTCCTCGCCTGACAGTTCTGTCAAAAGCATCACGCTTGCGACAGATGGTGCTGTAGCAATCGGAACTCCTGAGCAGGTCGGAATTACTCTGAAGGACAGTGGTGGGAACGTCCTGACGGGCCGAACCGTGACCTGGGCTTCCAGCAACCCAGCATTGGCGACCGTCGATGCGAACGGTACCGTCACTGCCCGCCACCTCAGTCTCTCCCGGACGCCCGTGACCATTACGGCGAGCAGTGAAGGGCAGACGGCCAGCGTTTCCATTCAACCCTATGGTCTAGACGTCACAGGTGGGGCTATCAATGATGATACCACATCGGTCAAAACATTTACGGCGCTTGCCCGATTTCAGGGACCAACAGGTGAGGGTGTTCCCGCAGATACGGACGTACGCATTCAGGGCCCAACTGGCTTCAACCAAGGGCAGCCGTATATCATGCGGCTGTTTAAATCCACCTCGGCAGGAGGTATAACGGGTGCATTTAATGATGTTGCCGTTACCGGCTCATACACAGCCACAGCAGTCGTAAACGGTGTGACCTACACCAAGATGTTCGCGATTGATACGGGACACACCCTTGGTTTTGTTACGAACCCTTCCGTTACGCGCACGGGAAACTCACTGCGTATTCAAGGGACGGCGCCAGCTGGGGCCGCATCTGCATACGGTGTGATTTTTGACAATACGAAAGGTTATAGAACAGACGCAGCCGCAATTACGTCGGGTGGTTTTGATCAGACGATTGCGTTGATTGGGACACCAGTGGCGGGAACCTATCAAAGCGGCATCTACGCCCGTGACTTTGTAGTAAGTGTAGACATTCTTCCTGAAGACATCCGTATTTCTTTCACTTCGGCACCGAACATCATTTTTCCTTAAAAGCGAAGGGCATTAACAAAAATTCCCCTCCCTGCACTGGCTTGGGCTGGCAGCAGGGAGGGGGTAAGGCTTGGCAAGAGTTGTCGGAGACTACTTCTGCAGCCTGGGTTTGATCCAGCTTGTGTGTGCCACTTCCAGACCGCGCACCAGTGCCCGCAACGTCTGTGCCGTGGGGTAGGGCCGAGGGCGGGAGGATACGGGCCGATGTACTGGCGCAGCAGCACGGCCAGCACCAGGATCACCAGTTCGTGGGCACTTGTCCCCTTGATATGGGGCAGCATCCGGCCGATGACCAGCAAGACGATGTTGCGCACTTCAGGAGCGAGCGCCAGGGCCTCAGCCATGCTCGGACGCACGTCGTTGATCGCGGTGGGTGGGGCATGCAGGGATCTCCAAGAGGACACCCGCCTCGGTGGGGTGACCGGTGTGGGCGGGGGGAGCGCTGAATTGTGGTGACGCAGTGAGGTTTGGGTACAATGCCTCGACAGCAGCCCGGTGCTTCTCCACGTCCTCGTTGCGTACGCGCTGCCGTTCAGACCAGGGCCGGACGGCGTCCAGCAGGTGATCGTGGTTGATCTCCCACGCCATGAACGCGTGGAAGTGGTATTTCCACAACTCGTGCCGCATCATGCCTGCTCCCCCAGCGGGTGGTGTGAGTACCAGGTTGTACGCTTCGCCGTACCGCTTGATCTGCTCTGCCTGACGCGCCTTTTTGGTCTCCACAGCTGCGGCCGCACGGTCTTGCGTCCGCGCGAACTCGGCCGCCGTCTCCAGCTGCTCGGCGCGCTCCTGCAGGTACAGCTTCACGGGAGCGTCCGGCCGCAGCTGCCCATCCGCATCTCGTTTTTCCGCTCCCGGTCGTGCTTCCCGAGCAGATCCCGAACCATGGCCGGAATCCAGCCACGCTCCTTCAGTTCCTGCGTGCTGTACGTCGGTGGGCGAGGCATCAGAGTGTCATCCGCTCCAGGTACTCCTCGAGGGCGAGGGACTTCACCTCCTGTTTGAGCTCCTTTGGGACACATACGGCGCGCTCGTACAGGGCGCAGGTGCCTTCCAGGTCCTTGCCCTTGTACTTGAAGAGGGCGGCGGGGAGCTGGTCCTGCGCGGGTTTGAGGCCTTCAGCGTCCAGTTGCCTGGCGCTGACGAGGTCTGCGGGGTGGGTATCAACGTAGGTGGGGATGTCGCGTTTCTTGCCCACTGTTGTGCTCCTGCCAGACCCGCTCAAGCGGGCCGGAACGGGGGTAACCCGGGCGCGTGGATGGGCAGGGGACCGTAGTAGCCAAAGCCCCGGGCAGCACGGCGATCCTCGTCCGTGATCACCACCCCCGCTGTTCTCGGGGCGATGAACAGCATGACCTGATGCCTTGCGAGCCGCAGCTGGCCTTCCGGCACAGGCCACAGCGTCAAGGGACGCAACGCTCCTTGAAGATCGCTCTGCGACGTCACCCAGGCGGTCTTTGCCCCAGGCTCCAGCCACTTCACCGCGTTCGGGTCTGCCATCGTGTCCCCATTCTCGCGTCTGGGGCGCTGTCCTGACCAGGGTCAGTGGACCCGCCGGTAATCCTTCAGCAGCAGGAATGAAGCGAGTTTCTCACCCGTGTGCAGCTCCACCTTGGGGCCGTCGAACGCGACCACGGTAACCACCTTGTCCTCCACGCGCTTGTGCTCCCAGCGGCTGTCCACGTCAATGGAGACGGGGGAAGGGGGCGGTGGCTCGGCTGGAGTGGGGGTGCTGGTTACTGCTGGAGCAGAGGGGCCACTGACCGAAGCTTGGCCCGCGATCATCTCCAGGGTGAGCGTCTCGCCGATCAGGCGATCGAGGCCCAGCTGGGCGAGGACCTCGAAGCCGCGCGATTTCGTGTCCAGGGGCATGTCCCGCCGTGCGGCGTCCACGGCCTGCTGGATCTCGGCGTCGGTCAGGCGGGTGAACAACTCCCTGGGAATGCGGGAGGGGGTGGCCCTGGCAAGCTGCACCTGGAGTTCCGGCAGACGGCTCTTGTTGCTGCAGAACAGCAGGGCGCGCAGCTGGCGCATCGTGGCCGGGTCACGGGCAGGCCGGGAGGTCAGGACGCCGCGGGGAACCGGGGCCAGGCCGAGCAGGGCCGCGCCGCCCGCCGCACCCGGAACTTTTTCAGGGGCAGGGAGTTGAAACTTTCGCTCCCCACCTTGCTCGTCGTTCTCAACTGAAGCCGTGAGGGGCGGGCCTTCGTTGCCTTCCGACTGAGGATGGAGTTCAGTGGCTTCCCGTTCTTCGGCGACAGCCGCCCGGTCATCATCCGGAACCTGGGCCGGCGCCTCGTCCTCAGGGCTTGATGATGTCTGTGAAGGGATGTCTGTAGGGGAATACTGTGTAGGGATACCTGTGTTATTGCTTCGGTCTTTTTGCCGAGTCAACTCGGTGGATTTGCCGACTCGACTCGGTCTTTCTGCCGAGACCACTCGGTCAATTTGCCGAGTGCTGTCTGTCGAATCTGCCGAGTGGTCTGAGTCGCTCTCGTCCTGGCCTTCGGGCTCTTCCTCCTGCTCAGAAACACCGTCAGGATCACTTGTCATACCGGGGTTCGCCCGGCTGGCTGCCCAGGCATCCACAGCAGCCTGCACGGCCTCCACCTGAAAGAGCCATTGAGGTGTGCGGTCCCAGTTCTGGCGAGGGTTTTCCCGCTTGGCGAGATAGCCTTTGCCCACCAGGAGGTCGAGACCACGCAGGATGACCTTGTAGCTGTACTCGTGCATGAGCTCGGCCTTCCAGCCCAGACTCTTGCCGTCTTTAGGGTCAATCGCCATTCGGAGCCAGAGGTCCTCGTCGTTGTTGCCCTTCTGGCCGCCCTGGCGGCGCATGCGGTTGCGGGCGCGGAGTTCCTCGCGGACTTCCAGCTTGTAGGCAAGCCAGCGCTCAGCGGCGTTCAAGATGCGGGCCGCGCAGGCGTCCCCTTCGCTGATGCCAAGGTAGCTCTCGCGGAGGAGCGTCATCTTCTGTCTGCCCGGCTGGGCGATCAGGGGGGAGTCGCTCATGTGTGGTCCTCGTTCACGTCAGTGTCCTCGAGCAAACCCACCCTGTCGGGGTGGCGAGATGGCTCCGGCTTACGCCGTGGGTCTTCACGTGTGCTGTACGTGATTGACCCCAGTTCCTATGTTCGCTACCATAGGAACGAGCCGGAACCTTTCGGGTTCGGTTTCAGAGTCCGTCAAAACTCTCGGTTGATGAGCGCCTCGGTGTTTCCAGCACTGGGGCGTTCGCCTTTTGGTCACGAGCTGTAGGTGACCTACCAGGGCACTTGCCACACTAGCACGGTGCAGGCGTTCTCACGTCCTGAGCGGTGTGTGCCAGCGCGGCTTGAACCGCGTCCGGCCAGTGCCGCCGCACATGGGCGAACTCGCTGGCGTGACTCGTCGCGCTTCATGTCCCGCAGGGCCGCCGCACGCGCCTCCCGCATCTATGCGGTCACGCTGCTGTGCTGCCAGGGACCGTCGCTGAGGAGCAGTGTCCGGATCTGCCCGTCGGGCGGGTCCTCGTCTGCCTCGGGGACTGGTGGTGGCGCCGCTGGGGGAGCCTGGCGACGCTGGAGCATCGAGGCTCAGGACGTTCTGGTGTTTGTTGTCCAGACGGACGGCCAACTGGCGGCTGCCTGCCCGGGCTTCCTGGTCGACCGTCCGGAGCGTGATGCTGGTGGTCATGGGGGGCCTTGCACCTCCTCAGAAGGGACGGGGTACCCAGGCGCCCGGCTGGGTGTGGCAGAAGAATTTGCCGAAAGCAAAGCGGCTCTTCAAGGTTTTGAAGAGGGCCTCGATCTTCCACCTGCGCCGCCCTGTTTGCTTCGCGGTCCTGGGCCTCCTGTGCCGGGAGGATACGAGAAAGCGGTGTTCCTGCCGTTCCCCTTGCTTGGCTGGAAGTCAGATCCAGTACAGCCACAGTGGAAGGTCAGAGAGACCCAAGAGAAAGACGCGACGCTGCTGCGCCGTGATGTCTTTGAGAAATAGAGCCGTCCACGGTCAGCTGATCCGCTCGCATCCCTACGGTAAATTCCAGCCCCAACGCTTGGACTCCAGACATGAAGGTAGCGCTGCCAAACCCGGCATCTGCAAGAAGGTGCACCTGTTTGGCTCGCGAGCGGATGGTGAGAGGGAGTTGCTGAACCAGCCGTAAGGCCAAGTTCGAGGGAGAGGGCGCGGCTTTCCCACGCCAGATCTTGAACCCCCAGGGCAAACGGAGGTCCCCACAGCAGATGTACAGCATCACGACATGGAGGCCACGCATGCCCCATTCAGCGTGTGGATCCAGCCGCCCAGCTCGGCAAAGGTCCCTTCTTTGGCGATGGAGGTGGTGTCCACGATGACCTCGATCAGCGGCGGACGCCCACGGCGCCCACGGAGGTGGGCCTGGAAGGTCTCCAGGGTGTGTTGCCGCATCTCGCGCAGCAGGGTCGGCAAACTCCAGGACTGGTGATTGAGAAAACGGCTGATCGCCCCAGTGGATTTGGCGGTGGAGGCATGGAAACGAGAGGTCCCCAGTGCCTCTAAAAAACAGCTCAGGACAACCTGCAGATTGTCCCGATGCTGCTTGCGGCAACAGGAGGTGAGCATGGCAGAGTGGGAGCCGTCCAGTACGGTTATTTCCTTGGATCACACCCTGAATATGAGGTGGGAAGCCGTCCTGGACGTCATTTTCTCAAAGTGAAAAATGTCAGGCGACGAACCACGCTTTGCCTATGAATTCACGGTCGGCGGTCAACGCCACTTTCCGCCCTCAAGCAAGGGCGTGACCTGTTCGACCATCACCCCATTGTGATCCTGGAAACTGATCTTTATTCTACTCACATGATTACTGGAAGTTTCTCCAAATCGGGTCTCTCTGAACTGGTTGAAGTAGAGCGCTACCTCATTATTTCACTTCTGGCAGGTGTTGGTGTTGCTCTCCTTGGGGGAGCGGCGATGGGGTCATGAACACCGATACGATGCCAACAGCCTTTGTTGTTTTAAGATATATCATTGGTTTTATATCTGTCATTCTGTTCTTCCCTTTTATGCAGAAAGCAAAGGTGAAGAATGGGAGGTCGTATGCGATTCTGGCACTTTTCCTTGCTCCCTTTGTGGGATTATTATCCCTTCTGGTTATGTTAATTATGATTTCTAGGGTAAATCAGGCTGTATTTAAGCCAAGAGGGATCAAAATAGGCCTTTTGGATCCGAAGTTCTGAACGTAAGAATAGAAAGCAATGCCTCGGTAGGAATCTTATTCTCACACCGGGGCATTGCTCCTGGAATATCAGGATGTAACAAGCTGTATTCTATATTATTTGCAATTGCGTAAAAGCTTGAAGGTAGAGGCCAGGCCAGCGGTGGGGAAGGTATAACGCACATACTTGCCTGTTACAACTTTGAACTGCACAGTCACTGATTTCTTCTCCGATAGCATGAGGGACACGATCTGCTGGTCGTTCTCCCAACCCCCAATGGTGTTGAAGTCTGTGGTTGCCTCATCTCCTACAGCGGCAGCCTCGAAGCGTCCTACCTTTTTCGCAGAGTCGGCGCGAATATAAAGATCGGGAATTATGCTGTCCCTGGCTTGCTGCTGAGTAAGTATCTTCTCGGGAACGGTAATATAAAAGATTGGCGCATAATTGAAGCATGCGATGGTAATGGTCGATTTTTTGCTTGAGTCATCTAGAAAAATGCTGCTGTTATTTTCTCCCGTCTTTTCGCGAGACACCCGATACGAGACACTGGTGTTTGGCACGCGAAAATAGTTATTACTGGCCTGGGCAATAGTCAGCAGACAAAGCAAGGTTGATAATGCGGCCACTTTCATTTTGGTGCGCTCCTTCACTTCGACATAGATATGTTCTGATCAATCAGTACGAAGATAATGCCCATTCTAAAGGATCAAAGGCGGGGAACGTCTATATTGGGTTGTAGAGGGTTTTTCCTGAAGCGTCCCCACCCTCACCCGAACGGCCCGGATCTTGGCCTCCTGGACGTGGGCGAGTTCGGGGAGCCGCGTGCCCGATCACGCCGCCTCCGAATCTCCGCGGCCTTCAACCCGTCTGACGACAGGTCCGACAGTTCGTCCACCAGCCCGTCCGGCAGGGTCGCAGCGTACACCAGCAGGTCCGCGTAACTTATCACGGGCCCTGCGTAAGAGCGGTCATCGATCTCAATCTCGATGGTGGGCAGGTTGAAGGTCTGGCACAGGCGCGTGCACCATTGGCGACGTGCTCGGCCAGCAGGATGCCCTTCCCTGGCGTCAAGAGCCACCCGGTGACCTGCACGTACAAGGCACTGGCGTCCAGTCTCAGAACCTCGCTGCTCGCCTGCATCGCCACCACGAACGGCGCCGTGCTCGCCACAGCCGGGCAAACCTCCACGCAAATGAGGCCCTCGCCCCGGTCGAGCTTGATCCGCCTGCCGGTCACCGTGAAGCGGCTGCCGTTCGGGCTTCTTGCTGGCCGGCAGGCCCCTTTACGGGTCATCAGGGGGGCGAGCGTGCCGTCCGGGTCGGTGCGCGGATTAGGCCGTGACGGTGACACGCTGGGCGCTTTCCGGCTTCCAGACCGTGCGGGCGCGAATGCCATTCACACGCACACCCCGCCCGCAGGGCACTGCCCAGCCGGTGAGGGTAAGGGTCACACTGTGGGGGAGACCAGCAGTCACGAGGCCTCGGGCTTCTGTTCGAGGGGCACGCACTCGGCGCGCTCGTACAGGGCGCAAGTGCCTTCCAGGTCCTTGCCCTTGTACTTGAAGAGAGCGGCGGGAAGCTGGTCGCGATGAGATTTGAGGCCTTCCGTTTTGAGGGTGGCTGCATTGGCGAGATGGGCGGGGCGGGTATCAACGTAGGTCGGGATACCGCGTTTCTTGCCCATGTTGGTGTGCTCCTGCCAGGCCCGCTCCAGCGGGTCAGAACGGGGGGTGTAGAGGTTCCTCGGGGGCGTGGATGGGCAGGGAGCCGTCGTCGCCAGAACGGCGGGCCGCACGACGGTCGTTCCCCGTGACTTCACGCCAGAAAGGATGAGGGAGACGGACAACGTGCCCTCGTCCGTGGCCATGCGCAGTTCACCGTGAAGCGTCGCCCGGAGGGTAAGTAGACATGGGGAGAGGCCGCTTGATACTGGCACGACGATCTTTCCGGGTTCCACCTACTTCAGCACCGTTTCCATCATCGCCTCCCATTTTTGCGCGTCAGGCGCTGGTCCGAGCAAAGTCAATGCACCCGCCGGTCATCCTTCACCAGCAGGAATGAAGCGAGCTTCTCGCCCGTGTGCAGTTCGACCTTCGGCCCGTCGAAGGGGACGACCTTGTCCTCGAGGTGCTTGTGTTCCCACCAGCTGTCCACCTCGATGCTGACCGGTGAGGGCGGAGGCGGCTCGTGTGGAGTGGGGGTGCTGAGTGCTGCTGGAGCAGAGGGGCTGGCGACCGGAGCTTGTCCCGTGATCATCTCCAGCGTGAGCGTTTCGCCGATCAGACGGTCGAGACCCAGCTGAGCGAGCATCTCGGAGCCACGTGCCTTGGTATCCAGCGGCATGTCCTGCTGTACGGCGTCCACGGCCTGCTAAATCTCCGCGTCGGTCAGGCGGGGGAACAGCTCTCGGGCGATGCGGGAGGGGGTGGCCTTCGCGGGTTGGACCTGAAGTTCCGGGAGGCGGCTCTTGCTGCAGAACAGCAGCGCGCAAAGCCGGCGCGTGCCAAAGTGCACCACCTGGACAGCCGGCGCTGGGCAGCGTCCGGACTTGCCTCTACGGTGTTCGCGCCCTGTACCGCGCCCGCACCTGGGCTGGGGCCGTGACTTCGAACCCCGCCCTGAGCGTGCCCCCTGACCCCACATCTGCAAGCGTGCCATTCCCCGCACCCATTACGTCGCATGCCTCCCATTGACCGCTTCACCACATCCCCCTCCTTTACCCCTCAGAACCTGCTGGAGGCCCCTTCCTGGCCTTCCTGTGGACAAGTGGTTTTTGCCGCGTCTGGGACGGCGTTTTGCCCACCTTGTTTTCGGCCATCGCAAAGAAGACCGTTCTCTTTCTGCTTTGGGACAAAAGAAGGTTCGGGAAAGGTGTCCCGCTTCCTGCCAAGCTCGGGAGAGGTCACGATCTGGCGAGTTTCTGGGGGATGGTCAAGTCTTGGGGAGGTTTACCAATAAGATGGATTATTGGTAAAAACGCAGCAAGATGGAGGAGAGGCCATGACGCCCGCGCAGTACAACGCAGACCTTCACCACCGGACGTCCGCCTGGTCCAGCCTCCGCCGGCAGTAAAGGCCTGCGCCGAAAAAGACGCGGCAACCTTGTGGGAGATCGTCGAGTGGTACCTCACCTGGAGGTGTGGTGCTGGCCCACACGGGGGTGCGGATCGATGAGACGCTGTCCCTCGGATGGCGCGGCGTGGACCTCGGCGAGGACGATGCCCGGCTGGTGGTGCGGTCCGGCAAGGGGCGCAAGTCGCGCGAAGTGCCCGTCTCGCCTCGCCGCGCCTCTCACCCGCTTTCGACCGGTACCAAGATCGCGGCGGTACACCGGTGAGCAGCTCTTTCCGTACCGCACCTGGCGGGGCGCGGCCTACCACGGCGTGACGTGGGAGGTGTTCGTCCTGTCTCCCGATTCACGGGAACGTCGTCAGGGCATAGGTACCCTGCTCGTAGAGTAGACGCCATGACCCCAGGCGCTCGCTTACCGTCTTGGTCATCAATTCCCCGGCTGATCATCAGGGACGCGGCGGTGTGCCTGAGGTCGTGGAAGCGGATGGGCGGCAGTCCCGCTTGGGCGACGATTTGCCGGTACCATCCGTAGAGGGTGCGCGGCTCGGTCGGCCTCCCAACTCGTTGGCGAAGATGAAGTCCTGGCCCTCCTCGTCGGGTCCCAGGACGACCCTTTCCTGCTGCTGCCGTTCCTGGTGTTCCCGGAGATTGGCGGTGGTGCCGGGCGACAGCTTCACGCTTTGCCGGGCCGATGAAGCCGGACGAAGACGCGCATGGAAATTCCTCCAATGTCGAGCGGCGCGGTTGTGCGAGACGCCGACCACGCGTGAGGTGTCGTGGGTGGTACCTCACGTTCGCCGTTATGACCCGGGGCAGTTGCGGATCACGAACGTGTGCTTCCCCGCGCGCTTGGCCTCGTACATGGCCTGGTCTGCTGCGGCCAGCAACTCTTCCGCATCCATGCCGGCGGCTGGCAGGATCAGCCCGAGACTCGCCTGAACGCGGACTTGAACGCCCTGAAGTCGGACGGGTCGTTCCAGCGATTTCAGGAGCCGCCGTGCGAGGTTCTCGAGCGTCTGGCGCTCTGTGGTGCGGACCAGCAGCGCAAATTCGTCTCCTGCCAGACGCGCCACGATGTCCTCCTTCCGGACACACTCGCGCAGCCTCGTGCCCACCTGACGCAACAGTTCGTCGCCCGCGTCGTGGCCAAAGGCGTCGTTCACCGCTTTGAAGTCATCGAGGTCAGCAAAGCCTACCGCGAAGAGGCGGCCGGCGTTTAGATCCTGAACGGCTGTATGCAGCGCCTGCATGAAGTGCGTGCGGCTCCGCAGCCCGGTCAGGTGGTCGGTGTGCACCTGTTCTTCCAGGGTGTGCTGCAACCGGATGCGCTCTGTCATATCCGTCTGGATGCCCACGAAGTGAGTGACGTGGCCCTGCGAATCGTGAAGAGGCGCGAGGTTCAGTGCGTTCCAGAACGGCGTGCCATTCTTGCGGTAATTCAGGATGACAACGTCGACCTCCTCTCCAGCATCGACCGCCTGGCGAAGGCGCGTGCGGGTCTCGGGGTCTGTATCTTCACCTTGTAGAAAGCGGCAGTTGCGCCCGAGGATCTCGTTCGATGGGTACCCTGTCAGCCGCTCGAATGCGCGGTTGCAGTACATGATGGGCCGATCGCCCTCGTTGCTGCTGATGACGATGCCGTTGGTCGCTGCGTCCACAGCTTGCTTCAGTACGTCCGACAGGTCGTTCTGGTTCGCGAGCATAGCTCCTATTCTGCTCGTTCAAGCCGCTCAGGCGCTGACCGTCGCCTTTCCCTACCTCCCTGACCGACTTTACCCGCTGGGTTGTCCCCGAGTTGCAGCGGCGCAACTTGTTTCGTAAGGACTATGGCGCGGCGCACGCCGTACAGGCCCGGGCATGAAGGCTGCACCTTCTCAACCGGGAGGGTCCGGCTGTCCAACTTGCTGCTCTGTTCTACGCCACTGAGCTCCAAGGAGTTGCGTCATCTGTACCGGCACCTTGGCCCCTAAGCTTCAGTACCTGAAATCTTGCAGTTTTGGCTCAAGTGACGAGAACACCGTCCTGCACGGTTAAAATTGCTTCGAGCTCGGCCTTGAGTTCGAGAAGTCGCACCAGGCCGCAGTATTTGTGCCTGATACATCTACGGCGTGTAGGCCAAGGTAGAAGGTGAAGTAGGCTGAGGACCCGTGATGGACGTCGAACGATTCAAGAACTGGCTGGAAGCCTCAAGGCAAGACGTGGAGAAGAATGGGGTCCACGTTCAGGTCCACTCTTCGAATGAACTGAGTATGGATCCTGACATCGTGTTCAAGCTGGAATCCAACACGGTGCTCGCCACAATAGGGATCTGGTCAGGTCTCCAGGAAGCCGAATTGCACGCCATCGCTATGGAAGCAATTGATTCCATAGCGCTTTATCAAATTCGGCTGATCAATAACAAGTTTGACGTTCTGTTTCGTCCTATTATCACGCTGTTCAAGTGGTAAAGAATCAAAGCCAGAGAAGAATAGCGGCGACCGTCAACCAACCCTCGTAAATGACGGCACGTTTATCATAGCGGGTGGCGATCCGACGAAAATTCTTGAAGCGGTTGATCAAGCGTTCTACCTTGTTTCGTTCTTTGTAGGCAGCGGCATCAAAGCAGATGTCAGGTCCCTGATCTTGTCGCCTGGGAATGGTGATCCGAATCCCGCGATTATGCAGATGCTTCCGAATTGTCGTGTCGCTGTAGCCTTTGTCGCCCACCAGGCGATCAGGGCGAAGTCGTGGTCGTCCTCGTCCTGGACGAGCAACTGCTCCGGTCTCCAGGAGCGAAGGGAGATATCTGGATTCATGGCGTTCCCCGCCACTCAGGACGAACGCCATGGGCTTGCCTTGTCCCTGACGCACGAAGGTGAATCTTGGTACTGAAGCCTCCTCGTGATCGTCCCAGCGCTTCTCCTTCTTGTCCTCCTCGTGCGCCTGCAGCACATTGATGGGCTCTGATCACCGTTCCATCGACGAAGTGTATCGACCAATCGAGCTGGCCTTGTACCTCAGCCTGTCGCTGGAGTTCCCTCCAAACGCCCTGCCGGATGCCTTTCGCCGTCCAACGGCGAAAACGACTGTGGATCGTCGTCCATTTGCCAAATCGCTCAGAAACGTCTCGCCATGGTGCACCGGTTCGAAGAACCCAGAGGATGCCGCTGACGATGGGTCGGTGCGCCAGATATGGATGCCCTAGACCAACAAGAGGGGGGAACAGGGGCTCCAGACGTTCCCACTGCGCATCCGTAATTTCTTCACGTCACAGCACAAAAAGATACTTGCCTTCCCGCCAATTTCAACCCTTGGCCTACACGCCGTAGAGGAGTTTGAAAATAATCTAGAAGCACCTGAAGCTGAGCAGTTTCTTGAGGCTGCATCTCTTCTCAGAATGGGTGACCAGAAGTAATGATTCACTACAAGTGTGGAGATCTAAAGAGATTCGGAAAGGGTCATTCTGGCATTGCATCCACTTCCAGAAGACTAAAATTCATCCTTGCCGCCGATTGAAATCATCTTCTGTTATGACTTTACACTAGTCAGGCAACACAGTATTTACCGACTTTTTATAACCCTCACAATGCCACATGACATTTCTTCTGCTATCCTCCGGCACGGCGTTCTGCAGAAGTCGCCTGCATTCCAAGTGATCTTATGATACGAAAGATTCTCTTATGTCTATCTTAACCCCCCGATCCTTCCTTGGTGTCCTGGTTTCTATAGAAACACTCCTTAGCGAGAAGGGCTGCTCCAATCATTCCTGCATCTATGCCAAGCTGGGCTTTTCTAATGGACACATTTGCAAACCCAGCGGTATACTCGTCAGCATAATGCTGAACTAGATCAAGGAAATAAGGCCCTGCCTCTGTCACGCCGCCGCCTATCACAAACACTTCTGGATCCAGAAACTTCTGGATGTCTGCAATAGCAGTACCAATGAATCGAATGGCATTATCTACAATCTTTTTCGCTTTGCTGTTACCGGATTTTGCAAGTTTAAAGACTTCGGGAGTCGTCACGGAACTGCTAAAAGCGAAGCTCGCGTCACGTGCAATTGCCGACCCACTCGCCACTGCTTCGAGGGCGCCGGGGATAGCCGACCCTGCCAGAGGGCCGCAGGGCAGCGCCATGACGTGCCCAAGCTCACCGGCAATGCCATTGAAGCCCCGCCATATTTTGCCATCGAGAATGATGCCGCTGCCTATTCCTGTAGATACAGTGATGTACACGCTTGAGGAGGCCCCACGCGCTGCTCCGATTCTATTTTCAGCGAGGGCAGCCGCTTTGGCATCGTTTTCCAGCACCACTGGTAGCGTCAAGGCTTGGGAAAGAAATTCGACCACGGGAACATGCTCAAAATCAAAAATGTTATTGGCGAAAAGTACTTCCTGATTGCCCTCTTTCAGCCGCCCCGGCATGCCAACTCCCAAACCGACACTCTCGGGGAATTCGAGCTGCAGGTGCCTGACCTGGGCAGTGACTTCGTCGAGCACGCTACACCAACCATCCCGAGGTGTGGGGAATGTCTTTTTGCAGACGATGGACTCCCCTTGAAGGACGCCCACGGCAACCTTTGTACCTCCAATATCAACGCCGATCGCCGTTGAGGAGAGTTCATGCTCTGACGCCAGTGGTGATTGAGCCGAATTTGGGAGCATAACACCTGCTTTTCTGAATGTGCGACGTGGACGTACCATCGTGAGCGCTTTGAAGCTGAGGCCTATTGATCGCGGCATAAGTCGGTATGAATTTCAGTGGGACGTTCTGCGTGCTGGCCATTTTCCCCGTGACCCGGGGTGCGGAGGGCTGGTGCGAACTTACGCCGTGATCAATAGACGCAGAGAAGGGGTTGGACGGGCATGCCCCCTCTGAGGTATCTCGCCGAAACACAGGAATGCTGATAACTGCGTGTGGGACGTATTTTCTTTTCGCACCTCCTGGCGAACGTTTGACAAAGCTGGTGTCCCTTCCCACTTTTGGGGGTGTTGCAAACACTGCATTGACAAACATCGAGACCGTCCGTACCATACCACTAATTATTTCCTTCGTCGAAAATAATAAGTCTCCCAGGAGAGCCTATGTCTATCCAGAAACAGGTGCTGCACCTGATTCGTCAACATCACGAAATCAGCCAAGCCGAAATCCGCACCATCACCGGCCACAGCGCCTCCTCCATCTCCAGCGCCGTCAAACGCGCCCAAAATCTGGGACTTATCCAAGAAGCGGGCGTCACGCAAGAGGCCCTCGGCCGTCCCCGCACCCTCCTCACCCTCAACCCCAGCTTCAGCTACACCATCGGCGTTCAACTCAACGCCTACCAAAACGAGATGGTCCTGACCGACCTCCAAGGCAAAGTCATTCACAGCCGTGGACTGCATTCCTCAGAGCTGCAACCTCAACAGATTGCCGACGATATCGCGACCTTCATCGCTGACGTCGCAGAACAGCCTGTGGTCGGGGTAGGCCTCGCCGTCTCCGGAATCATCGACCATGAACAGGGCATCTGCCTGGACTCCACCACCACCGGCTGGCACAACGTGCCGATCGCAAGCATCGTCAGTGCGCGAACCGGCATTCCCACCTACGTCGAAAATGACGCCAATGCCCTTGCCCTCGCTGAACTGCTCTTCGGGGAAGGCCGCAACCTCCAATCTTTCATCGTCCTGACCCTCGGAAAAGGCATCGGTGCAGGGATTGTTATCGACCGCGCCCTCTACCGAGGCCGCAACGGCATCGCTGGTGAAGTCGGCCATGTACGCGTCGCGACCTCCTCCGACTACACCTGCCACTGCGGAAAATCCGACTGCCTCGAAGCTGTCGCCTCTGCACGGGCCATCACCCGCATGCTCAGCGACCGGATCGGACAGCCCGTCTCCACAGACACCCTAGGCGCCACCCTCTCCCAATACCCTCAACAAGCGGCAGAAGTGCTCACGCTGGCCGGAGACCGTCTCGGAGGCGCCCTCGCCTTCCTCGCCACCGTCTTTGACCCCGACGCTGTCTTCATCGCGCCAGAACCCCACTTGGGACTCTCCAACATGCAAGGTGCCGTCACCCACGGATTCCACTCCGATCTCCTGCCCGTCAGCCGCAACCCCACAACGCTCAAGTTTCTCGAGGAAGCCACCGACATGTGGGCCCGAGGAGCCGCAAGCATTGCCATCGAACGATTCTTCGAAACCGTCACATCAGAGCTGGTTTCAGCTTGATAGGCCGAACAAGGAGCCGCCATGCAAAGACCCACGTGAACCACGACAGAAGGCTGACCAAACCATTTCGCCCCATAAGCGTTGGGCCCGCGGGTCCACGAGGGAAAGGACGGGAATCATGAAAAACTTAGGACGCCTTACCGCTGGTCTGTGCATGCTGATGGCATTTTCGGTCGGATCTGCCCAGAAAACTCAACTCACCATCGAGAGCTGGCGCAACGACGATCTGAAGATCTGGCGCGACACCTTGATTCCCGCCTTCGAGAAGCGTTACCCAAGCATCCACGTTGTGTTCTCCCCTACCGCTCCCACCGAGTACAACGCCGTTGTCGAAGCGAAACTCAAGGGTGGCACCGCCGGGGACATCATCGCCTGTCGTCCTTTTGATGCCAGCCTGGCGCTGTACAACGCCAAGTACCTGAGCTCACTCAACAGTCTCGCGGGCATGAAGAACTTCACGAAGGTGGCCAAAGCCGCGTGGAGCACGGACGACGGGAAAACAACGTTCTGCGTACCCACAGCAGCTGTGATCCATGGGTTTCTGTACAACCAGGATCTCCTCGCCCTCGTCAAGGGTTCCGAGCCCAAGACGGAAAAGGAGTTCATCTCTCTCCTGGAAGCCATCAAGCGGCGAAACTCTTTTATTCCTCTCGTCATTGGTACCAAAGACCAGTGGGAATCCGCCACCATGGGGTACCAGAACATTGGCCCCACCTACTGGGGGAGTGAGAAGGGCCGCCTCGGCCTCCTTAATGGAACAGCACAATACAACAAGGGTGGATTCCTTGAAGCGTTCCAGGCACTCGCGCGTTGGACGCCCTATCTCGGCCAAGGTTATCAATCACTCGCGTACCCTGATTCTCAGAACCTCTTCGCGCAGGGACGCGGCGCGATCTACCCTGCTGGCTCGTGGGACATCGCCACGTTCAGGAACATGAACCCCAAATTGAAGCTGGGTGCCTTCCCCCCGTACACCGCCAAGGCCGGCCAGAAGTGTGCCGTGAGCGACCACCCAGACATCGGTTTTGGCCTGAACGCCAAGAGTAAGAATCAGGCTGCGGCCAAAGTGTTCCTGAACTGGCTTGCTGGTGATGAGTTCGCTCAGCTGTATGCGAACGCCCTCCCTGGGTTCTTCCCCATGGCTACGGTGAATTACAAGGTCAACGACCCGATTGCGCAGGAATTCCTCAGTTGGCGCAAGAGCTGCGACACCACGTTCCGCTCCTCGTACCAGCTCCTGTCGAGGAACGCCAACCCGAACAACGAGAACGACCTCTGGAACGCTTCCTCCCAGGTGCTCAACGGGAAGATGACACCCAAACAAGCCGCGGACTTCGTCCAAAAGAACCTCGCCTCCTGGTTCACACCACAGAAAGGCAAGTAAGGCTGCGGGGGGAGGTCCTCCCCCCGCCCCTACGACACTGCTATGCGCACACGATTCCCCACCCATATCGCAGTCTTTCTGCTTCCCGCCGTCGCCATCTATTCCGTATTCATGATTTTTCCACTGCTCAGTTCCCTCTGGTTGTCGCTGAACAATAAATCAGGATCGGGAGAAGCCCTTTTTGTCGGTCTGAACAACTATGTAAAGCTTTTTACAGCCCCAGAATTTTCTCAATCCTTCTGGAATGCACTTAAAAACAATGTGATCTTCTTTGTTGTGCATATGCTCTTACAGAATCCCATAGGGCTGTTCTTGGCCGTGCTGCTCACGCGGCGGCTCTCGGGGAGTAGTTTCTACAGAGCTGTCATTTTCACTCCCACCATCCTCTCCGTGGTAATCATTGGGTTTGCCTGGAAACTCATTCTCAACCCCGCCTGGGGTATCGCCACCGGAATTCTCTCGACTGTTGGCCTTCGGGATTGGTATCAACCCTGGCTTGGCCTCGAATCCACTTCCCTGGTAACCTTGGCCTTGATCTCAGTCTGGCAGAACATTGGAATTCCCATGATGCTGTTCATGGCAGCCCTGATCCGCATTCCCAGCGAGTTTTACGAAGCTGCGCGCGTCGATGGAGCGAGTCCCTGGGTCGTCTTTTGGAAGATCCAATTGCCTTTGGTCCTTCCCACCGTCGGTATCGTCGCCGTACTCACCTTCGTCGGGAATTTCAACGCATTCGACCTGATTTACGCTACCCAGGGCGCACTCGCCGGACCCAACTTCTCAAGCGACATTCTGGGAACGTTTTTCTACCGCACGTTCTTCGGGAATCAGTTGCAACCCGGTGACCCCTATATGGGCGCGACTGTCGCGGGCGTCATGCTGCTCGTCATCTTGGTTGGAGTTCTATTCTACATGGTGGCCTGGCAGCGACGAATGCAAGACATTCAATACTGAGCTCCGGCTTCCACGACATACCGCCCCTTTCGTCTGGCTGATCACGCGATCTTTAGAATCACCTGAATACGGGTGGCGTGATCGGCTTTTATTTATGGAGATCGGCAGATGCAATATACTTCCGCAGCGCGAACGACACAGAAGCGCAACCACCTGAAACATCGGCTGCTGACCAATCTGGGAAGCCACGTCTTTCTCATCCTCTACTGCTTCCTTTCTTTGTTCCCGATTGTTCTAATGGTCATCAATTCTTTCAAGAGCCAAATCTCCATCTTCGGCAGGCCATTTGCCCTTCCCAATGCTGAAACATTCACCCTCGATGGGTACAAGTCACTCTTCCAGGGTGCGAACTTCGGCGGCTACATCCTCAACAGCTTCTTCGTTACGTCGGTGTCCCTGGCCTTGATCCTTATAGCGGGAGCCATGGCCGCATTCGCGCTCTCGGAATACAAGTTCCGACTCAACACCTTTATGAGCCTCTACCTCTCGCTCGGCATCATGGTGCCCATTCGACTGGGAACCGTCGGGATTCTGAACCTCACCGTAGACCTCCACCTGGTCAACACTTTATGGGCCCTGATTCTGGTCTACACCGCGCAGGGACTGCCCCTGGCCGTCTTCATTCTGACCTCGTTCATGAAACAGTTGCCGAAGGATCTCAAAGAGGCGGCACGACTGGACGGTGCTAGCGAGTACCAGGTGTTCGGCTTGACCTTGCCGCTTATCCGTCCAGCGATTGGAGCGTTGCTCGCCATTTCGCTCATTCCGATCTGGAACGACCTGTGGTTCCCCTTGATCCTCGCGCCGGGTGAAAAAACCAAAACCATCGTGCTGGGCGCCAGCGTCTTCTTGGGACAGTTTGTGAACGACTACACCGCCGTACTCGCTGCGCTGACGCTCGCCATCCTGCCGGCCATCGTGCTGTACGTGCTGTTCTCCCGACAGTTGATCAGCGGTCTCACCGATGGAGCCCTCAAATGAAGACTTTTGGAGAAGTGAAGACGGTCTGTGTAGGCATCATTGGCTCAGGTACCATGGGACACGCGCATTTCCAGGCGTGGACGGCGCTCGGTGTGCAGGTGTTCCTCTTCAGCCAAGATCTGGCCAGCGCTGAACAGCTGGCCCAGGGGACGGCCGCTACGGTCTGCCCCTCCATGGATGAACTTCTCGCTCAGGTGGACATCGTGGACGTCTGCGTGCCAACGTTCGCGCACCGGGAGGTGGTGGAGCTTGCCGCCCGAGCTGGGCGTCACGTCGTGTGCGAGAAGCCGCTCGCGTTATCTCTCGAAGACGGTGCCGCAATGGTTGCTGCCTGCGAAGCAGCCGGGGTGCGTCTGTTCGTCGCCATGGTGTTGCGGTTCTTCCCTCAGTACCGCGCAGCGTACAACCTCGTCAAAGAGGGCCAGGTGGGCTCACCTCAAGTGCTGAGACTCAAGCGAGTCTCGTCGCCTCCATACGGTGGGACGTCCTGGTACTCCGACGAAAGCCGGTCTGGCGGCATGGTGCTCGACCTGATGTTGCACGACATTGATTACGCCCTATGGTGCGCGGGTGACGTCGAACGCGTGTACTCAAAAGTGAATGTGGTTGGCCCCCGGCAGTACGCGCAGGCGGTGCTGACACACCGGTCCGGCGCCATCAGCCTCATCGAATCCGGCTGGGCCTACCCCCAGGGCATGTTCCGGACCAGTCTGGATATCGCGGGATCGACGGGCGTTATCGAGTGGACGTCCGACGCACCGCCGACCGTTCGCTCCTACCTGCAGGCAAAAAGTGAGCGCGTTCAGGGCGTCGGCCTCCCCTCAGGCGGAGCGGCAGAAGATCCCTTTACCCTGGAAATGAGGCACGTGATGAACGCCTTGCGAAGCGGAACGCCCTTTGACGTGACGCCCCGAGAGGCCATGGTCGCCCTGGAGGTGGCTCTCGCCGTGAAGACATCCGCTCGAACGGGTGTACCTGTGGTGTTGGGAGAAAGCGCATGAAGGTTGGCATTCTCAGTTTCGCGCATGTGCATGCTGAACATTACGCAGCGCTACTCGAAGGGATGCCTGACGTTGAGTTTTCAGGCTTCTGGGATGACGGTCCGGCAGTCCAGCGGCCCGTGACTGCGGCCCAGGCTTTCCCAACTCCGGAGGCCCTCCTGAGCTCGGGTATTGAGGCGGTCATCATCTGCTCGGAAACGTCACGGCACCTGGAATTCGTCACGCTCGCCGCTCAAGCTGGAATTCACGTGCTGTGCGAGAAGCCCATTGCCATCCACGCCCATGAGGCGCTGGCGATGGAGAAGGTCTGCCGGGAACATGACGTGACGTTCATGACGGCCTTTCCCATGCGCTTTGACGTGTCAACGGGCAACGTACGTCAAGCGGTCCTCTCCGGAGACCTAGGGGAAGTGCTGGGCGTGAATGGCATCAACCACAGTGAGAATCCCTCGGGGCACCGTGCCTGGTTTGCGGATCCGTCTCTGTCCGGAGGCGGCGCCCTGATGGACCACGTGGTTCACTTGGCGGATCTGTTGCGGTGGACGTTTGAGAGCGAAGTGGCGGAGGTGTACGCCAGGGTGCGCTGGACCGAAGGCAGCGGCGCAGGAGGAACCCAGTTGGACACGGCTGGATTGCTGCTCCTGACGCTTGAGAACGGAGTTCAGGCCAGTATCGATTGCAGTTGGAGCCGCCCGGAGACCTATCCCCGCTGGGGGCATCTGAAAATGGATGTGGTGGGCGAGCACGGGTTCATGGTGGTGGACGCCTTTGCGGACCACCTGACGACGTATACCCTGAGTCCTTCTCAACCGGTGCAGTGGCCAGGTTACGGGACCGACCCCAACAAAGCGATGTTGCAGTCATTTGTGGACGCTGTTCGAACGGGCGCAGCCCCATCAGTGTCCTGGAAGGACGGCTTTGAAGCCTTAAAGGTGGTTCTCGCGGCGTATGAATCGGATCGCCTCGGGCACCCTGTGCGTCTGAATTGAGGACAGAGCTCCTAGAAAATTTTCTCCGATGGGCCCCAAGGCAACCAAGCCCACATCACTTCTGAGATGGGAGATGTACGCATGCACGTACGCGGTCAAATTCTCACTCCGCACGGCTTTATCTCCGGAACCCTCCATTTTGACCGCCGCATTGAAGGCATCTCATCGGGTGAAGTGGGCGAGCAGTACGTCCTTCCCGGGTTCATCGACACCCATGTTCATGGGGGAGGAGGGGGGACGTGATGGACGGCGTTCAGGGGATTGAAACCCTCGCTCGCTTTCATGTTCAGCACGGCACCACCACGTTGCTTCCCACCACCATGACGCGTCCGTGGTCTGAGGTGCTGGATGCACTCAGGAGCATTTCGAAGGTCCGTGACCAAGGCGTGGACGGCGGAGCAAGCATCTGGGGAGCACACCTCGGAGGTCCATTCATCAGTGGACAGCGTTTGGGCGCGCAGGGCCCGTTCCACATTGATCCGACGCGGGGGCGGGTTGAGGAGATCCTCGAACTCGGTGTGGTTCGTGTCGTGACCCTGGCGCCGGAATTGCCTGGAGCGCCCGAAGCTGCAGTGGAGTTCGCTCGACAGGGCGTTCGAGTCAGCCTCGGCCACACTGTTGGAAGTTACGAGGACGCTGTCAACGTCTTTCGGCAGGTGCAGGAGGAGGGCGGGACAGTGGCAGGGACGCACCTGTACAACGCCATGGGAACGCTGGCTGGTCGAACCCCTGGCGTCCTTGGTGCGGTGTTTGCTCACCCAGGCGCATTCGCGGAGGTGATCCTCGATTTACACCACGTGCACCCCGGGGCATTTGCCGCCGCGTACTCGGCGTTGCCTCAACGGCTGATGCTGATTACAGATGCGATGCGGGCCGCAGGCCAGACCGACGAGATCAGCGAGTTGGGTGGGCAGCGTGTGTACCTCAAAGACGGCCAAGCGCGACTGGAAGATGGAACGCTGGCCGGGAGTGTTCTGACGTTGGATCAGGCCCTTCGGAATGCTGTCCAGTGTGGGCTTTCTCTGGAGCTGGTGTCGCAGATGTTGAGCCAGGTTCCAGCGCGCTACCTGGGGTTAGTGGACCGAGGCAGCCTGAGTGTGGGCCTGCGGGCGGACGTGGTCGTTCTCGATCAAGCCCTCAATGTACGGGAAGTATGGGTAGAAGGAGTGCAAACGGTATGTCATTAAAACGTGCAATGATGTTGCAGGAAGCTCAGGAGGCACCCGAGGTGGCGGCGCGGCTTCTGGAGCGGAACGTTGAACGGGTGCTGGAATTGGTAGGTGTGATCAAAGCGCGTGATCCCCAACTGGCTTTGACGATCGCCCGGGGTTCGAGCGATCATGCCGCCACCTTTGCCAAGTACGCCATTGAGACTCAGCTGGGCTTGCCTGTGGCGAGTCTGGCACCCTCGGTCACCAGCGTCTACGAGCGGCAGATGAAATTGGGTGGGGCGCTCGTCATTGGCATTTCGCAGTCTGGTGCGTCGCCGGATATTGTTGCGCCGTTGGTGGCGGCGCGGCAGAAGGGCGCCATAACGGTTGCGATTGTGAACGAGGAGGGGTCGCCTCTGGCCCAGGCCGCCGAGTATGTTTTGCCCCTGCATGCTGGTAAGGAACAGGCCGTGGCGGCAACCAAAAGCTATATCGCGAGTTTGATTGCTCTGGTCCAGCTGATAAGCACAATCTCACCGGACGAGAAGCTGCGAAAGGCCTTATGGAATTTGCCTGCGGTCCTGCAGGAGACGTTGAAGATGGAAGGTGCTGCAAGAGAGAATGCGGAGCGCTTTCGATTCGTTGAGCATCTGATTGTGCTTGGACGAGGATTGCACCTTGGTATCGCGCAGGAACTCGCCTTGAAGTTGAAGGAAACCAGTGGGATTTTGGCAGAGGCGTATAGTTCTGCAGAGTTTTCGCATGGTCCGATCCGGGTGGTCGAACCCGGCTTCCCAGTTCTTGCTTTGCAGGCAGATGATGAGACGTCGGCATTGACGATGGAAGCGTACCGAAATCTTCAGGAGAAGGGAGCGGCGCTGGCTATTGTTGGAGCAGATGCGGCTTTAGAAGTGCCAGTGAAACTCGTCACGCCAAGAACGGGTCATCGTATTACGGATCCTATCGCGGTTATTTTGGCTTCGTATTTTCTTGCTGGGCACTTGGCCCTACACCGTGGCTTGAATCCCGATGCACCTCCCTCCTTGAGCAAGGTCACACTCACCGTCTAGTAGGGAGCGTGTTCTAATTATGCCGGGATATCAGGAGGGCTACAATGAAAAACTTATTTACGTCTTTTGCCATAATATTCTAATATGAAGGCCATCGATTCAAAACTAGTAGCGAGCAAGTGCTCTTCCAACAGCTGTATTAGAAATAGGCATGAAACTTTCGATGAATCGTGCACATTAATGGATAAAAGCAAGCATATTCTTAAATTATATTATAAAAATCTTCGGAATCTAATCTACTCGGACATGGAGTTATTCTATGGAGAGATGTTAAAAGCTTTCCCCGAGGAAGATATTTTAATGCTAAAATAACTCATCACGCATCCTGACCTTGCGGTGAACAAAGTCGGTCAAGTTTGTGTGTTTGATGTCCGCATTTATAGCCTCCTTCTTGAAATTTCTCAGGCGAACAGTCAGTTAAATAGCTTGTACCTGAGCACACGTGCCGTCCTTAAGAATAGGATGGAGTCGTTTTTTCAGATTAGACCTACTGAATCCGACTATCCTTCACGGGAATACTACATATTCTATTCAAATGTCGCTTTCTGGTTAATGTACAGCCTGAGCGGCTTATTGTCTGATTTAATAGTTGGCGAAGATGTAGGATTTAAAATAGATAAGCATGGAAATAATACACTTTCTCAATCGATTCATGTGAGTAGATTTTCAGAGATTCTCAGGAATAGGCCACACCGCTCGTAATAGCGCACGGTTTCAATATTGACCCCCCACTTGTTGCGCTAACTCTCCAATTCGTATGTTCGCCGCGCTTTCCATGGTGCTCCAGAGGTGAGATCAACTTGAAAGTGTGCGGGTAGAAACGCTTGAATCTCTTCATTCCTTCCCAATCCCAGGGAGCGTAGTCCACCCGCTGGCTGGAAGGGCACCCTGCTGTGCAAGCAGGAGCACGATGACGGTCAGGGGGACCTCCGAACGCCGTCAGCTCAGGCGGTACTTCACGGTAAACCCGTACCATAGTCCAGAATTCAAGAGAGGTATCCACACGGTGAGCTGAATCAAGTCTTTTCAACGCTTTCTCTGAGCAAGGTCAACACCTGCGTTCCTACAATCTCCAATTCCGGCCAGGGCTCATCGGTCACGACGGTGGTCAGTTCCTCCGGCCGCAGGACCAAGTGAGCCACCACTTGGTCTCGTTTGGAGTGATCGGCCAGGACGACGGTGCGTAGGCCCGCCGCTACCATCGCCCGTTTGAGCTGTGCATCCTCTTCGTCTGTCACGGTCACGCCCGCCCTCGGATGCAGCGCGCACGCGCCCAGTACAGTCCAATCTGCCCTGTACTGACGGATAACTTCCCGCGTTGCCTGGCCCCGCAACGCCCGGGCCGGCGCTTTCCATGCTCCCCCTGTCACGATCAGTTCGACCTCGGCCTCCTGCTCGAAGACAGCCGCGATGTCCAGAGAGTTGGTGATGATGGTCAGTGGTCGGACTGTCAGATGCCGCGCCAAAGCCAGCGTCGTTGAACTCGCGTCGAGGATGACCGTCTCGCCGGACTGAATCAACCGGGCAGCCCGGCGGCCGATCCGGTCCTTGGCCTCCGGCAGGCTGGTTGCCCGTCCCTGCCAGTCGAGGTGCGCCGTAGCAAGCGCGACCGCTCCCCCATGCGTCTTCTGCAGGTGACCGCGGCTTTCCAGGGCACTGAGGTCTCGCCGAATGGTGTGCTCGGACACCCCGTAGCGTCCAGCGAGTACCTGAACCTCGACGCGACCTGTGGTTTTGAGCTCCGCCAGAATTTGGTTCTGCCGCTCCTCCGCAAACATGGCTTCACCCTACCACTCATTTCTCCATTTGCTCGATTGTGCTCATATGTGCTCGGATGTGACATAGTGCTCTGGGCCGTCCAACTGGACCCGACAAGGAGAAACGATGAATCAGGCCTCCGTTCCCGTCCCATTTCGCCCCGGCACCGTTCGCCTCGCCATTTCCCTCGTCTTTCTGGTGAACGGCGCGGTCCTCGCCACTTGGGTCTCGCGCATTCCAGTTCTCAAAGATGCGCTCGGGTTGAGTGACGGGCAGCTCGGCCTCGCCCTGTTGGGCATGGCGGTCGGCGCACTGATTGCATTCCCCATCACTGGCCTTCTGATATCCCGCTTCGGCAGTCGAAACGTCACCCTCGCTGTGGGTGTTCTCTACTGCTTGACGCTCCCCCTGCTGGCCCTCGCGCCCTCGTTATCCGTGCTTACCCTCACGCTGCTTGCCTTCGGGGCATTGAACGGCTCTATGGATGTGGCTATGAACGCTCACGGAGTTGAGGTTGAGAAGCACTCCGGACGCAGAATTCTTTCGTCCCTCCACGGGATGTGGAGCCTCGGCGGCTTGATCGGCTCGGGGCTGGGGGCGCTCGCAGCCCACCAAGGACTGTCCCCGAGGATGCATTTGTCGGTGACGGCCTTACTCCTGGCCGTGGTCCTGGTTCTCGCCGCGACGCACCTGCTGAGGTCAAGGCCCACCTACCGCTCGGGAGATCCAGTCTTTGCCCTCCCCACCCCAGCCCTTCTGGGCTTTGGGCTTATCGCGTTCTGTGCCTTTCTCAGTGAGGGCGCAATGGCGGACTGGAGTGCCGTGTACCTACGTGACACCCTGGGTACCGGTGCACCCTTCGCCGCCATTGGATATGCGGCATTCTCCCTCACGATGACGGCAGGGCGCTTTACAGGGGACGCTCTGGTGACATGGTTGGGTCCCGTCCGCACCGTGCGCTTCGGCGGCCTTCTGGCCGGGTTTGGGTTGGGTACAGCGCTGCTCCTGGGTTCCCCAGCGTTCACCCTCGTTGGTTTCGCATGCGTCGGGCTGGGGATGGCTGCCATCGCGCCCTTGGTGTTCAGCGCGGCGGGCCGTACACCAGGGGTCTCGTCCGGTACAGCCATCGCGGCGGTGGCGACGATGGGTTATACCGGTCTTCTGGCGGGCCCACCCCTCATCGGTCTGATGGCCGAGACCGTTACGCTGCGGATCGCCCTGGGTGCTGTGGCTCTCCTGGGCTTCACGATCGCGCTGCTCAGTGGCAACGTACGCGGTGCAGCTCTCCCCGGAGAAGAAGCGCCGGTCCCCGAATTGGAGGGAGCAAGATGAGGTCATCAAGGCGGGCTGCCCCCAGCCTTACTGATCCCCGGTGATGATGGCCGTTTCCGTCGGTTTGCCAGGCTACTGCTGCGCTCCAATGGGTGCCGCTCGTGGCACCGCCGATTGACGCTGGAGTCTTGTCAAATAAACGGTGGGAGGCCGACATCCCCGTTGGGGGACTAAACGTCAGGCCGCCCTTGGCTTGTTGCCTCAGTTCAGCACGCTCGCTCATCTGGGGCTCTTTTAGTTCAGTGTCCTTTTCCCTTCTCTCGCCCTCCTGAACTTGAGCTTCTCTCTGGTGGAAACAGCTCCAGGAGGGCCTCACCCCGGTTCGTCCATCGGTAGTACACCGCACGTCCCAGCCGCTGTCCCTCAACCAATCCAGTCTGGCGCAGCTTCGAGAGTTGAAAACTCACCGCGCCCGGCACCAGGCCGAAGAGGTGGGCCAACTCCAGGGTCGTGCTGGGGGTCCGCAGGGCACTGAGAATACGGGCACAACTCGTTCCGAGCAGGTGTTCCAGGGCGCCATATGGTTCGGGGACAGCATGCCAGAGGTTCGCTGCTCCACGCGCCGGGTAAATGACCGTCGGTTGCCAAGGGGGATCGCGGAGGGTCAGAACCTGGGCCCAGCAGAACAGACTCGGGACCAGCACCAGCCCCTGACCTCGGACATGCACTGTCTGTTCAGAGTCGCTCTGGCGGGTCAAGACGCCGTTCTGAAACGTCAGACTGGCGTGAAGACCCTCAAATAAGCTGCCGGGTCCGCTCAGGGCCAAGATCCGTCCGCGAAGCGTCACGTCCGCCTCCAGCATCAGGAGCATGCGCGGCCAGTGCACAGCGAGGTGCCGTTCCCAGTAAGTGCCAATCGATTGAACCATCCGGTGCAGAGACAGCGAGGGTTCGTCCATCAGCGCCCGGACCAGTTCGGACCGCTTCTCTGGGTTTGGGAAGGTTCTCGTGACTTCGCGGCGCACGACGTACTCCGGTGTAGAGGCCACCCGCGCGAGTTCTTCCTCAAAATCGGGAAACGGCGTGCTAGGGGGCGGTGTCAGGAAATCCGGCATGTACTGCTGGGCGTTCACCAATTGCATGGCCAGCGTGAGGTAGGGGTCAGGTTTACGGAACGGCAACTGCTGGCGAGTTTCCCGGATCCAGGGCAGATGCAGGGCTGCCAGGGCAGGCTGTTGTAGCACACGCAAACTCATGATCCCTTCCCACATGGGCGAGAAGGCGAAGCGCAAGCGGCTCAGGTCTTCCGCTTCCAGAACAAAATGAATGCTCATCCAACCCCAAACTATGATTCAAAATAATTTGAATTTGGAGTGCCCTCTGTACAGCGACTCCTAAGCTCAGCGCGAGGAGCCAGCCATGTTGTCTACAAACCCGTCGTCCCCCCCAGGATTAATCTGGCCTAGCCGGAGTTACCGCCTTTACCTGGCTGCGTCGAGCATTTCGAGCGTAGGGAATGGCATGCAGTTCATTGTGGCCAGCTGGCTCGCCACCGAACTCACCGGAGATGGCGCGGCCAGCGCCGCCGTGCTGATCTGCTCCACCCTGCCTGGCGTGCTGTTCGCACCTATTGCAGGGGTGCTGGCAGACCGTTACGACCGGCGCAAGTTGGCAGCGATGATGGACCTGTTTCGGGCCGTGGTCCTGCTGGGAGTGCCCCTCATTGCCACGTTGGGGCAATTGCAGGTCGGACACCTGTACCTTGTGAGTTTCCTGACGGCCCTTGGCGACACTATCTACAAACCCACGCAGAGCGCACTGGTGCGCGAGATCGTGCCCTCTGCCCGACTCCTGCAAGCGAACACCTCGGCCATGATTGGAATTCAGCTGGGAATGATCGTTGGAGCGGGTTCGAGCGGCCTCCTCATGACTTGGCTGACACCCCCGGCAGTCATGCTCCTGAACGCCCTGAGCTTCGTCCTTTCCGCCATCTGCACGCTCCAGATGCTGAGTCTCCGGTCTGGAAACGCGAAGGAGCAGGATCAGGGGAACGTGCCTCCCGGGCGACAGTACCTCTGGGAGATGCGGCTCGGCTGGACGTATCTGCGCCAGAACAGTCGCTTGGCCTTTCCCTATGTGATGGCCCTGGTGCTCGCGAGTACGGCCCAGAGCATGAATGCCTTGCTGGTGCCGTTTGTGCATCAGGTACTGCGCCTCTCGCCGGGTGCATTGGGATTGATTGACGGCGCGTGGGCCGTGGGTGCCGTACTGGCAGGCTTTATCCTGCCGTTACTCCTTCAGCGCTTCTCGAAGGCCGTGGTCATGGTGGCGGCACCAGGACTCCTCAGCCTCACCCTGCTGTTGGGGTCACGGGCGTCAGGGCTTGTAGAAGCAGTGTTGGCCTGGGGACTGATGGGGCTCTTTTCGCGGAGCCTCATTCTGTACCGCACCGCTGCACAGGAACACACGGCCTTGGAGTATCAGGGCCGTGTAGAGAGTACGTTCGGGGTGCTGACCAGCCTGACCTTTCTGACCTTATACGTGCTGCTTGGGAGCGCCCAGGCTGCTTTTGGCCCACGGGTCCTGATCGTGGCCCAGGGTCTGCTGATAGGGGGAGCAGCACTTTGGGCCTGGAGAGCATTGCGAAGCGGAACGTATGGATCTCTTGTGAGCAACGACAGAACTTGACTTGTTTTAGAACGCCCTCCTCGCGCACACGCAGCGGGGGGGCATGCGGCGTGAGCTACCCCAGCACCATCCCTGGAGACTTGACGAGCCAGGCGACGGTCCTCAAAGCCACGTCCACGTGGTTGCGCTTGGCTTACGCACCTCGGTGGGCAGCGGATCAGTTGGTCCGTCCAAGCTCGACCGGGCGAGGGGATCATCCGCGTGGAGGTCTGCCCCGCGGTGGCGAACACCGAGCCCTTTGTGCTGGCCATGCAGGCGAGCAGCGAGGGCCTTGAGCCTGGACGCGAGCGCCCTGTACGTGCAGGTGACCGGCAGGCTTTTGAAGCTGGGGAAAGGCATCCTGCTCGCCAAGCGGGTCGCGTTCGTGTACGCGCCAGTGGCGGAGAAGTGGCGGGGCTGGAAGCCCAAGCGCTGGACGATCCCAAGCTGGAGGGGCCAGTTGACCTGGAAGCGTACCTCCAGCAGGTAACTGCCTGATGCGTGACCACTTGCCCTTCAAACCCTGTTCTTCCACCTTCATACTTGATTCATCGAAATGTTCTGCGGTGAGAGGGAGGCGCAAGTGAATGTAAGCCCACAAGACCCCACATCCCAACACGTCATGGGACTATTGCAAGAAGCGGCTGACCTGATGCGCCAGGACCGACTTCCTGAAGGCATTGAACGGGCGCAGGAAGCGCTCTCACTGGCTGAGTCCGCTCGCGCGGATGTCCTGACGGCCCTGGCTCAGTTTCAGCTCGCCGATCTCTACCGGTATATTCCCCGGTCCCTGGATGCTTTCCAGCTCCTGACGCAGGCTGTCTCCACGTTTCGGCGGGCCAACCATCCTCGCCTTCCGCGGGCTATCGCGGTTCAAGGATTGATCCTCGGTGACCTGGGAGATCACACCGCTGCGCTTGACCTCTACCGCGAAGCGTTGAGTTATTTCACCGCATTTCCCGAGCATGCAGACCGAACTCAAGAAGCGTTTTGTTACGGTGCATTGGGAGTCGCGTGTACGCATCTGGGTGAGTTTGATCAGGCGGAGGCCGCTTATCTCAGAGCGATGACCGTTTATGAAGAGGCAGGTAACTGGGTGACCGTCTGTCACCTTTGGAACAACATCGTCATCGTGAGAACCCGCGCTCTGGCGAGGGATCAGGCGCATGGGCTTCCCACAGGTCACCTGATTGAGCAGGCAGAAGCGTACCTGCACCGTGCGGAGGATCTCAACGCCCGTCTGGTGCAGAGCGCTTTCGTGACAGCGGTCCTTTGCAATTCATGGGGAGATCTCTACGCGCTTACTGGAGCGTATGACCTGGCCGTGCCGCAAATACAGCAGGCCCTGACGATCTACCGTGGGTTGCAGTTGCCCCGTGGGGAAGTGGACGCCTTGACGAATTTAGGCGAAGTCGAGTTGAAACAGGGACAGGTGGAGGAAGCCATCGGGTCCTTCTTGCAGGCGCAGGAACTGGTAGCGCACCACGAACTGCGTGACCACGAGCGCAAGCTCGTGGAACTGCAGGCACAGGCGTATGAGGCCAGTGGGCAGTTCGAGCAAGCGCTGGCCTACCAGAAGCGCTTGCACACCATGACGTTTGATCTCCAGCAGCGTGAGACGCAGAAGAAGTTGCAGAGACTCGCCGTGCAGGCCGAAATTGAGCGGGTGCAGCGCGAAGCGCAGCAGGTTCGCCAGCAGAATGAAGCACTGAGCGCCCAGAATCACGCCTTGCAAGAGAAGAGCCAGACCCTGGATCGCCTCGCGCATCAGGACGCCTTGACTGGTCTGGCAAATCGGCGCGCTTTCGAGGAGTGGGAAGCGGGTTTGCCCACGCCGCTGCGGCCTAATTTCGCGCTGGCCGTTGTCGATATTGATCACTTCAAACGGGTCAACGACACCTTCTCCCACGCTGTCGGTGACGATGTTCTGAAACAGGTGGCCGGGCTGCTGCGTTCTGGGGTGCGGGAGGGAGACTTGGTGGCGCGGTTCGGTGGTGAGGAGTTTGTGGTGGTATTCCAGGATTTGGCCTCCTCGGGGTTGGAGGAGCGGGCCGAACAGTTACGCGCCCGTGTGGAAGCCCACCTATGGCGTGAGATGCATGCCGGACTCCAGGTCACCATTAGCGTAGGCGTCGCTGCGGCCTACGAGGGGGCTACAGTTCAGGCCTTGTTTGAGCAGGCCGACGGAAGATTATACGTCGCCAAACGGGGAGGCCGGAACCGCGTGGTCTGGAACTAGCAGGACTTTGTCACTTCAGATTGGTGCCGCTGGGTTGGTGGCCCAAGTCAGAACGCGCTGAGCGGTCCGATCCGGCGTCAACTCGGTCACGTCAAAGGTGGCCCCTGGCCACGGCACACCAGGGCGTTCGTGCCACCGCCCCCAGCACATCAGGTCCCAACTGTCCTCCATCAGTACGTCAGGGCGCCAGTCCGGATACGCTTCATGGGCCCGCATCCAGGCCGCCCAATTCAGCATGTCCTGAGAGGCAAGTCCATCACCTCGGCCGCGCAGTCGCCGGATGCGCTCTACATCAGCCACGTCTAGGAGGAGGTGCCGAATGCCTGCCAGACATGACGTAGAGGGGGCGGCGAGCACTTCGCCAAGAGGGCACTGACCGAGCAAGCCGAAGTCACCTTCGGCCTGGAGCGCGGTCTGAACCCATTGTTCGAGGAGTTGTTGACGCTCGACTTTCCCGCCTCCCTGCCAGCGTTCATCGAAGTCGTGCCATTGCACCGAGGGGTGAGCTTCACGGAGCAGAGGGAGGATGGTGGACTTCCCTGAACCAGACGCACCACTGATGACAAAGAGCATGCCAGCACGGTAGGACAGCAGGCTTGAAGACGCGTCAGTGGACTGGCTTAGAGCCAAATGATCTGCGGACTTCTGACAAAGTCCTGCTAGAAGCTGGGTGGTGACTGCTCAGCAGGGAGTGTGAACCTGGCTGAGCAGGCAGGGTAAAGGTATGAGGGCTGGTCGGGACAGGCTTCAGGACCAGTCGGTGGGGACGCCGAACTGCACGCGTCCGAAATGCTTGGTCTGGAGCAGGCGAGCGCGGGATAATGGCGTATGGACCTTGAACGTGCCCACGAATCGGATCTTGCCGACCAGCCGCGCAGTCGGCGTCCCCGGGGCCGCAAGAAGCCGATCAGGGCGCTCTTCGCCCTGTTCATCCCCGTGTTTGTCCTAAGTCTCGTCTTTGGACGAGGTGAACCTCTACCCGGCATAGCGGTGCTGCTGCTCGTAGGCCTGGCCGCCTTCTTGCTGCTGGGGAATGCCCGAACGGGAGCGAATCTGCGCGCAGTTCTGAGCCAACAAGAAGCCCAAGGTGTGGCAGCCCTGCTGGTTCCGGCTATGGCCATCAGCGGCGTGTTCGGGGGCCCGGTCATGATGTGCATGGTGGTTGGGCTGGCGGCGTTGGGTCTGCTCCTGGCGGGATGGCATGGTCCAACGGGCCAGGGCACGTCACCGCAAGAACAGGAACCGGTAGGCCTCAACGTTTCGCCGTCTCTACCGGTGCATACGGGTGCCGAAGTGCTGCCCTCGCTGGACGTGCGGGAGTTGTGCCGGGGCCTCCCATCTGCACTCGCCGGTGAAGTGCTGGTCACAGTGGAACATCTGGAAACGACCGAGATGAAGGCCCGTCAGGAGGGTCAGGCCCGCCGCACCTTTGATGCTGGGCAGAGCCTGCGCAGTTATCTCCCTGACGCGGTCATGGCCTGGAAGGCGCAGTCTCCGGACAGCCGTGACCCGGCAGAATTGGAGCGGGCGCTGGAGCAGATTCGCCGTATCTCGGGTGTGGACGAACAGGGCAGAGAGACGGCCCGCCGCGCCTGGGAAACTCAGCGCCGCTTTCTGGAGGCTCGCGCAGAGAAACCCAAGTTGGAATTGGAATAGGACCTCGATGCGCTCGTGCTGTTTATCGCGGGCCAGGGCCTGCTGTACTCCCGGGAGACGACCCCCGCTACAGACGAGGACGTCCGGGTCTTGAATCCCGCACGGCTTTTCGAGCTCGGTACCTTCGTTCCTGGAATTCCATCCTGACGGGGGAATTCTCAGGAGGAAGTCCGCCCACTCCCCTGGGCGCGGTCGGCCCTGCGGGCGGCTGAAGGGCATGGACTCCCAACGGGTGGAGGGGGTGGCCATTCACGCTCTCCTCAGCGCGCCACCCTGAGGCCCTTGCGCCAACCCCGAACGGGCGAGCGCGCCCAGTATGCTGAGCGCACGCGCCCCCTCTCTCAGGAGTCCACATGAACACACGTCGCCTGACGCTGCTCGCCGCCCTGACGCTAACCTCCACCGCTGCCGGATTCTGCGGTTTTTTCGTCGCCAAGGGCGACTCGAGGCTCTTCAACCGCAGCAACCAAGTGATCATCGCCCGCGATGGCAAGCGCAGCGTGTTCACGATGATGAACGACTACCAGGGCAACGTCAAAGACTTCGCCCGCATCGTGCCCATCCCGGTGGTGCCCAAGCGCCAGGACATCCGCATCGGAGACCCCAGCGTCGTCAAGAAGCTTGACGCGTACAGCGCGCCCCGCCTGGTGGAGTACTTCGACACCGATCCCTGCACGCCCCCCATGCCGTCAGTTGCGATGTCTCCCACCGCCGGAAATATCAACGAGGACAGGGCGCAAAGCGCCCGCGCCACGGCCAACGGGGTGAAGATTGAGGCGAGCTACCAGGTCGGCGAGTACGACATCGACATCCTCAGCGCCAAACAGCAGGGCGGCCTCGCCACCTACCTGCGCGGCGAGGGCTACCGGCTTCCCCCCGGCGCGGACGCCATGCTCGGCGGGTACATCAAGGGCGGCATGAAGTTCTTCGTGGTACGCGTGAACGTCCAGCGCTTCGACAAATCCGGCGGCGGGTTTCTGAATCCCATCGTGCTGTCATACACGTCGGAGAAATTCATGCTTCCCATCCGCCTGGGCACCCTGAACTCCCCCGGCGAGCAGGACCTGACCGTGTACCTGCTTTCCCCGTACGGCAAGGTCGTCACGCGCAACTACCGCACCGCCATGATGCCCACAGACAAAGAAGTCCCGCTGCTGGTCAAAGGCCAGTTTGAACCCTTCTACCGCCACGTGTTCAGAAAAGCGTACGAGCGCGAAGGCAAAAACGTCGCCTTGATGGAGTACGCCTGGAACTCGGGAAGCTGCGACCCGTGCAGCACCGAGCCGCCGACCCCTGAGGAACTCAAGGAAGCGGGCGTGTTCTGGCGGCAGGAGAACTTCAGCGGCCAGCCCGTCCCGGAAGTCGAAGGGCCCGCCAAGCCGGTGTTTCTCACGCGGCTGCACGTGCGCTACACCGCCAAGACCTTTCCCGAGGACCTGCACTTCAAGGAGACCAACGACACGGGCACCTACCAGGCCCGTTACGTCCTGCGGCACGACTTTACCGGCAAGGCAAAATGCAGCGCCGCCACTGCCTACCGCCGCGCCCTCCAGGACCGCCACGAGCAGCAGGCCCAGACCCTCGCCAATCTCACCGGCTGGGACATCAACCACATCCGCCAGCGCATGAACGGACAGGGCGACTAGGCCGCCCAGGAACTTGAACGCTCCCATCGCTTCGACTTGAAAGCAGGTGATGCAATTTGCTGCCGCTTCCGCCGTGGAGGCAAATGGGGGCAACGTCAAGAAAACTGCGCGCGAGACGGGCATCGGCATCCCTTCCAGGTGTCAAATCAAGGCTGAACATGCTGCGGGGTGCAGCAGCCCGACAGCGCCCTTTGCGCCTCAGCGTCCTTGCCGTGAACCCAGCGCGCGCCCTGTACGAACGCCTGGGGTTTCGGAGAGTTGATCAGGACGATGCTCGCCTCCATATGGAGGCGTGGCCGCATCCTTCTCCGCTTGAGGAGAAATTTTTGCCGGGGGTCATGCGGGAGGAGTTTGACGTGGATATTCAACGCACCCTTGGCCTACACGCCGTAGCCTGAAGAGGGGCGAGGTCGACGGCCTCCTGACTTCGGGCCCCGATTGGTCTTCTATCCAATAGTTCGGGCCATTGATTCGCGTTTAAGGTGGGCGCATGAAAGGAATACCCCGGCAGATCACGTTGCTCCTGGCCACGCTCTTGACCTTGGTGATGAACTACCTCTCCAACGCCCTCCCCCTATTCGGCAACAGCAACAAGGTCATCTCGGACCAGTTGCCCAATGCCTTTACTCCCGCTGGTTCCACCTTCGCCATCTGGGGAATCATCTTCCTTGGACTTCTGGCCTTTGCGATCTATCAGGCGACCCCCAGCCGACGAGGAGACCGCTATGACACCCTGTTCTGGCCGTTTCTGCTGGCCAATCTCCTGAATGTCAGCTGGCTCCTCGCGTTCCAAAGCCTCAATTTTGGACTGAGCGTCGTGGTGATGTTGGCCCTTCTGGCCAGCCTCATCTGGCTTTATACCCACCTCGACCGACTCAATCTGACCAAGACGGAGGTCTGGACGTTGGGGTTGCCCACCAGCCTGTATCTGGGCTGGATCGCCGTTGCGACAATCGCAAACATCACCGCCTGGCTGGTTAGCCGCGGCTTGTCTTCTGGTCTCGCCGGTCTGAGTGGGCCCTTCTGGTCGGCCTTACTGGTGGTCGTCGCGGCGCTGATCGGGGTGTTCCTGCTTCGAGCGAACCGCGATTATGCAGTGATGGGCGTGATGTTATGGGCCTTCTACGGGGTGTACCTTGCTCGCCCCGATACGGGTCCTGTCGTGGTAGGCGTGCTGCTGGGCGTTCTCGTTCTTATTGCAGGTGCCGTCACCAGTTTCAGACGACCACTTCGTTAACTCCTTCCTCAGGAGCAAAGCCCCGCCTGAGGAGCGGGGCTTTTGCTTTCGCTCCTCCCCGGTTTCACGGAGCGGAAGTAAGGAGAACGGAGAGCAGGGGGCTGAGGAGAGGGAGGCCGACGCCCGCACTCGTGGCATTTGCTTTTGGCGATGGCGCCGTTGCAGCTGCTCAGGAGGATGGACGCGAGTACGGTGATGATGACGATCACCAACGGGTGTGCGGCCAACGGCGCGCGCGTGCATGCTTTCAGGGTCAAGGGCGAGGGTGGTGTTGGGGTAGTCCCCTCCTGGAATGCGGGGGTTCAGCGGTTGCTGCTTGACCTGGGAGGAGGGAACACCGCAGTTGAGGGCACGACGGTTTCCCCTCGGTCTCCGGTGGCGCACACGCGCAATCAGCGGGCCTTCGAGACATGTATTACGCTTATTCTGCAGGTGGCTGTGGAATTTGCGCCCGCGGGCGGTGAGGAGCGCCCTTCGCGGGCGGTGCTGCTCTCGTTTGCGGGTGAAGTGGAGCGCAATGCTCGGGAGATCGCGGCGGTGTCCGGTGGTGGGGACCTCGCTGCCTCTGAGCTCGGACGGGAGTGGTACGTGAAACTGGCCGCGGCACGGGATGGGCCGGTGCAGGTGGCGTACCACGCGCTGCACTCAGCGGCGTACCTGGGGTTGGAGCGTGGTGAACTGGCGGCCACCATGCTGGCAGCAGTGGCATACGCCTTACGGGTGCTCGCGGCTCAGCCTGGGGCCGCAAACGAACGGGAGTTTTCGGTAACTGCCTTTCTCTACGGTCACCGCTCAGCACAGGCTCTGACCTCGTGCTAAGCGGTGACGGTGCGGCAACGTCGGCGGGCACGGGTGGTTCAGTGCTGCTCCGTTTGGCCGATTCGGCGGGCATCACTTCCTGGTGTAGGTTCGTCCGCCGATCATCAGGTTGTTTTTCTTCTTGTCCCAGAAAAAGGCGTAGGTGCGGCTCGTCTGGCCGTTCTGCCCCCTGAACTCCAGCGTATAACCATCGAAAACATATGTGGCTCTGACCCGGCTCGAAGGTCCCGCCGCACTCCCCGTCGTCACCGTAGACCCATTGTTCAGGGTGCCCATCACACCGCCGCTTTCCGTCCGGGTGAACTGCCCTCCGGCGGTAAAGGTGTACACGTCCCGGGCGGTGGACGTTGCGCCGTTCATCAACGTGCCGGACGTGTACGCCGAGAAGAATTCGTACGAGCCCGTCAGGCTTTCGTTCCTGTTGCCAGGAACGCCGAGCGTTCCCTTCGGGGGCGTCCAACGGCCTCCTTCAAGGAGCTCGTACCCCGTACCCTTCCGGCGCCATTTCGTCCACGCCTGCGGCTCGCCTTTTCGGGACGCGGCCACGTCCAGGTCATGAGGACTCCACCGCAGATTCAGGTAGGCCGTACCGTCCTTGAGCAGCAGCGTTGTGGTTTCCACACCTGTGATGTTGATGCCGTCAGACTCGTTTTCGTAGGTGTGCAGCAGGCCTTCAATCTGGCTGAGTTTCAGCCCCGCGTTGGGCTTGAGACGGTAGCGGTTGAAGCGTTCGAGTTCGGCCTGTTCCGCCCGCTTCGCCTCCTCAATGGGAGAGATCCCTTTGGCAGGACCCTGATACCGGCACACGGTCAGGTCGCCGTCTCTGTAACCGAACCCCTTCTGACCGTAGATCATGCTCCGCCCGCGTCCATCGGTCAGCACCCGGAAGATGTTGAACAGTGGCGCGTCATCCCCCACCCCGTCGTACCGGCCGTTGCCATACAGGAAGTCTTTCAGGTCGCGGTTGTCGTAATCTGTACTGATTTCGAGTTGCCCCGTATTCCGGTCATACCGGTACGCCGCCAGGAAGTTCTTCATTGGGCTTGACTTCTTTGTGGACGCATCGGTGAACTTCCCGTCCGTGAAGCGCAGCCCCTGGTCGGGATACAACGTCAGGGTGTAACTGACCACGCTGAGCAACGTCTCGAAGTCGTTGGTGTTCTGCTGAACACACCCGTACGCTCCAGCCTTGAGGGCGCCTCCGCCCTGATAGGGAGGCTGACCCCCGGCCTTGCCGAGCAGGTCCTGAACGTAGGTTTTCTCGACGGGGTCGAACGAAGTGTTTGTCAGGAATGCCCCTGCTTTTGAGGCGGTGGGAGGGCCCGCGGGTGTGGACGGAGCCGCAGGCAGGGAGGCCGCGGAACTCGGAACCCGGAGGCTTTGCGTGAGCCGGTATTCCTGCGGGTACAGCGCGGGCAGGTTGACCTGAGCGGTGAGTTGGGCGCGGATACCGCGGCAGTCCGACGCGGGGTTCTTGCTCGCGCGCGTCAAGGCTGCGTACACTTCATCCCGGCGGGCAAGGACTGCTGCCCGCAGGTCGGGAAGTTGTGCCGCAGCGTAGGTCTGGAGGTACGCCTCAATGCCCGGAAGACCGTATCCGGCTCGCCACGCGGCGTACTCCTTTTCGATGGTGGCCCGCTCAGCTGGGGCGCTGGTCAGGCACCAGTCGTGCGCGAGTGTTCCCACCTGTGCCGCGGCATAGAGCGTGGCCGCTGCCTTAAGCAGCCCGGGGTCAACCTGAGCGGCGCCAGCGCCATTCGGCTGTAGCGTGCAGAGTCCGACGAGGAAGCTCAGGGTGCAGAGGCGCGTCGTGGTCTGGGGCATCGTGGCGTTCATCCTACCCATCTACTGCTCAGGACTCCGGCTCCTGTCCGTTGGTACTCGGTTACCGGCCGAGTTGATCACCAGGCCTCGAAGCCGCCTGGATCACGCCCGAGACGTGTTGCAATATCCCCGGCGGTGTGTCCGGACGTACCCGCCGACCCTCTTGAAATGGTCCAGATCAAACGGGATGACACGGTACGGGGTTTCAGAGCCGCTGTTCCGGCCTTGCGCCCCCTGAACGGGAGCTCGGCCAGGGCGGTGCAGGATCACCACGAAGGCACACCGAACTCCGCAAGAAGTCGCCACCTTGGCGTGGATAGGATTTCTGTCAGAAAGACAGGTTTACGCTGACTTTACTATGAAGACAATCTCCGGCGTTATACGGACGGCTTGGCTGTTTCCTTTTGCGCTGCTGTGTGGTCTGACTTCCGCTGCTGCGCCTTCGCTCAACATCACTCTGGTTCTTGATCCTGGCGGTCCCTTTGACAAGGGCACGAATGAAGCCGCTACCCTTGGCCTGGAGCGCGCCGTGCGGGAACACGGGATGCCCTACAACACCGTCACCGCCATCGACAACGCTGACATGTTGCGTCAACTCCGCCTCGCTGCCCGCAGCAGCAATCTCGTGATTGCCTCAGGCCGCGACAGCGCCGCTGCACTCACCGTCGCTGCCAAAGAATTCCCAAACGTGCGTTTCGCTGGTGTCGACACCCTTCCCTCCGGACCGAATACCGCAGGCCTGCGCTTCCGAGAGCAGGAAGGCGCTTTCCTCGCCGGCTTCCTGGCTGCGAACGTCACGAGCACCCGGATCCTGGGTGTGCTCAGCACTGCTGACGACATTGTCGCGCGTAAATACCGCGCTGGGTTCAAGGCCGGAGTCGCGCTCGCTTGTCCAGCGTGCCGTGTGCTGGACGTCACCCAACCTGCAAAAGGCAGCATGGTCGATGCCTCCACCCTTGCCAAGAAACTCTACGCGCAGGGTGCGGACATCGTGCTCGCTGCGGTGGGAGCGAATAACCGCGGAGTGGTGACGGCCGCCACCGCTGTGCAGTGCCTGCGGGCAGGCATGCTCCCCAAAGGCGTGACCTTTCAGAGTGACGTCTTTGCGAAGGTGCCGCGAGGAGACCCGTACAAGGCCGAATGTCAAGGTGTGACGCGGCCCGTGTTTGCCATCGGCACAGACAGCGCGAACCTGGACAGTGCGGGTGACTCAGATGTCGACCGCAAAACCCTCAACCACGCCCTCACGAGCGTGGTCAAGCGCACGGACAACGCCGTCTTCGCCCTGGTGGATGACCTGGCCAAAGGCCGGCCATGGCGGACAGGTGAGCGCGGGTTTGGACTTGAAAATGATGGCATTGAACTCAGCATGAATGACTTCAATGCAGCGCTCCTGACCAAGGAGTTGAAAAGCAAGGTGACGGCCGTAGAAAAGTTAATTCTTGGGGGGACCTTGAAAGTCCCTTCTCAGTAAGGCAGTCATGCCTTCCTCGTCACTTCCTCTTGCGGCCTCACCTGCTGGAGGTACAGGCGTTGGGCAGACCGGAACTTTCTTTCAGGGGAGCTGTCTGCCGCAGGTGGGCCCACTCTCGCAGCGCATCCTCATTACTCCTCTCAGGTTTCCGGTCATTGCCCATGGATTTATTGATGGCTCATCGACAAAATTCCTGACAGGGGTGGAGGCCCGGCCATCCTACACTTGGCGGGAAAGGTGCCCTGAATGAGACGAACTGCCCTACTCCTGTTCCTACCGCTGTGCTGTACCGCTGCCGTGGCGCAGACGGCCCCTTCCCAGCCGTCTCCTGCGCCATCACCCCCGGCATCATCCACAACTGCCACCCCAGTGCCGCCTCGCGCCGCCTACACCTTCGAGATTCTGAATGCGGCCCGGCAACCGGTCGGCACCTTCAACGCGGCGGGACAGCTGCAGTCGTCGGGCGACCTTTCCACCGGTACCCTCCTGAGGATCTCCCGGCCGGGGGCCAGCCGGCTGTTTCAGCTTGCGCAACCCGTGATGGGCGAAACGGCGCTGGGTGACGTGCGGTTGGTGAACGGAAACAGCACGGTCACGCTGGGGGCCTTGCTGGGCGGCACGGCTCCACCCGAAGCGCGAACGAACGTCACGCCTGAGCAGCTCAACACCGCCCTGGGACTGTCCACCTCGCTGGGTACGGTCAGCGTCGGCATGGGAGGCTCCATCGGCGTGAATGGCCTCCCCCTCGCGTTGCCGCTGATTCTGCCACTGTTCTGAGGCGCTGCAGGAAGCGGCGGCCTGAGAAGGGGCCGCCGCCTGCTACCGTCCTGAAGGGCCGTTTATTTGCCACCGGATGCGGGAGTCGTGTTGCCAGCTGCCGCTTGCAGCAGGCGGTAAGCGATCACCTTATTGCCCTGGTCCAGCGTCACCTCGAAGATGGCCCCCGTGGTGTCCTGAAGTTGGCGGACGATCTGTCCGGCGGCGTTATTGGTTTCCTTCAGGACCTTGAGGCTGCTGATATTGCCTACGGTCAGCGTCTGCCCCAGCACCTGGCCGGCAGAGGTAACGGTGCGCTCCACGATATTGCCGGTGGCGTCCACCGTGCGCTGAACCGTCTGGCCCAGGCTGTTGACCGTCTGGGTGAGCACGCCACCAGGCTGGGTCACGTTGTTCAGCGTCTGGCCCACTGTTCCCACGGCCTTATCCACCACCCCGCCGGGCTGCAGGGCCGTGTTCGCCACGCCACCCACCGTGTTCACTGTGTTGTCCACGGTCGTCAGCAACCGCTCCAGAATTTGAGGGTTGCGGTCGATCGTGGTTAGGGTCCGGTCAATGATGCGGGCCACGTTATCGAGGTTGACCTTGAGTAGCGCCTCCGCCCGCACACCTTTGATGGTGAGCTTGACCTTATCGATGCTCACGTCGGCACCCGCCGTCAGTTGCAGCAGGTTGGCCAACCGGGCGTCCAGCGCAACGTGTGCCCGCAGGTTATCCACTTCCAGCGTAATTTCTTCAACGCTGAGGTTGGGCACGTCCAGCAGCACGTCCGGATTGCCGGTGTGCGCTTCCTGGCAGCGGCGCTCGCTGGCCACCCGCTGGGCTTCCTGATCAGCGGTGAGTTTGGTGCCCCGGTTGGCGTCCACGCTGAACTGGGCACAGGGGTCCTCGGCGGCGGTGCCCGTGCCCGCACCAACGGGCGTGACCGGAGGCACAGCAGCGGGTCGAGTGGTGGAGGCTGGGGTCCGGGGGGTTGGCTGAGGAGTCGTGGACTGGGCCAGAGCTGTACCCAGCGTGAGTTGAGCCAGCAGCAGGGCAGAGGCAGCAGCAATCTTTCTCATATTGTTCTCCTGCTCGGAATTGTACGCAGCAGAGGCAAGCGACTGGCACGAGAAAAAGGCATGCAAGACCCACGTTCGCTGAAGCGATTCTTTAGTTGAGGTTCAGTTTTTACCCCCTGGCTGGTCATGCTCGGGAAAATCCTTCCGAAACCACCCGCTGGAAGAACATGGTGGCAGACCAGGAGTTCACTGGCGCCAAGTAAGGTGATGACGTCGCCCCGTCAGCTCGGTGCTTTCCGCTCTTTCCGCATGGTGACGGACTGGCGACACCTCAGGTACCTGACGCCAGGCATGCAAACTGTTCATGAAACCCTACACCATTCTTGAGAAGGTGTGCCGGAAATTCCTTCCCCATCGCACGAAATACGAAAATACGTGCATGTCTCTGATCATCACCCTCCTCGTTGGTGCCCTGTGCGGCTGGCTCGCTTCCCTCGTTATGAAAACCGACGGCCAGCAGGGCGCCATTGCCAACATCCTCATCGGCATCGTCGGCAGCCTCCTCGCACAGTTCCTCTTCGGCAACCTCCTGCACCTCGGCGGCACTGCCGCGGGAAACGGCTTCAACCTCATGAGCATCGTTTGGGGCGTCGTCGGCAGCGTTGTCCTCATCGCCATCCTCAAGGCCATGCGCGTCTTGCGCTAAAGCCCCTGGGCCCACGCCTTCACGAAACGTGCCACCCTGGAAGGGGTGGCACGTTGTGTTGGGCCACAAGTCACCACTCGCGCCTGACCGGTCACCCCCTCACCCGTGGCATGACACCCAAGGCCACGGTGCCCGCCGCCGTCCCACCTCTGGACGCCGCGCACCTCGCCCCTCCTCAACTGCACCACATCGCGACGCGAGGCACCCTGACCACGCGGGAGCCCCTCCAGGCCCACGGCCCCAGACCCGAGTGGCAATTGCTGCTCGGCGAGGGCACGCTGAGGGGAATACCCCAAGGAATACGCCCAGATTTTGAAACTCATCCAGGCGACCTTGACAATATTCAGGCTGGCCGGTGGTCTGCCCCCGGAACTGGACAAAACGGACTGGAGTTGATCGGCTCGCCGTAGAGCAGCCTCCCTCAGCCCGCCGAACGGCGGGCAAATTCTTGCGGAGCCAGGTTGCGCAACGGACTGTGTGGCCGGGTGCCGGCGATGGGTCACTTCCTGCAAGTGACCCATCGCCGTTCCTGCGGCACGGCAAGCGTGTGCGCCGTACTGTGGCGAGTGTGGGGGTGGTCCACTGAACTCTCCCTCCACAAAACCGGCCCTTGCACGCTTTCGGTGCAGCCAGTCCTCATGGACGCCCAACAATAGGTGGGTGCGGGGCCTTGGTGAGGAGGACGTCGGCGGGAAAATGTCCCGGCGGGCGCTTCTGCCCTGGGTGGTGCGGAGCCTTGTTATTCACCCCCACTGGAGGAACTGCCGATGTCCGAGAAGGACGACCCGCTGTCTGAGGAGGACGAACTGTGATCCGAAGAGGTGGAACTGCTGTGAGCGTGGTGGCTCTCCCCACCATGGGCGTGTGCAGCACCGTGGTCGCTCTGCGCCGGTCCCGAGAAGGGCATGGAGGAACCGTGCCGGCCGTGATCCGGTCCAGCGTGATGATGGAGGCCGTGGTGATGCGTACCAGCGTGATGGGCTGTGCGTTCCTGATCTGCTCGCTCTGCCTGGTGTACGAGATTCAGTTGCTGCAATGCGGCGTAACCTGGATTCCAGGGTGAAGGGGGTGTTGGGGGAGGCGTGAAGGCTGGGGCAGGTTCAGTGCGCTGGTGCACTCTTTCTTGCATCGCCTGCATCGCCTGGGCCGCTGCCCTGCTGTCTGTCGCGTTGGGCGTGGGGGGAAGGGTTGACGATTCGGTGGGGCGGCTCTGGTCCATGGGGGCGTCTCCAGGCAACCTCCCCGATCGGTGCTGGCGTGTCCGTACCAGGAGGAGGACCGCGACAACGGCGAGGACTACGGCCAGTGCGGGGAGCAGCAGGCCTCCGAGGGCGGGGCCACTGTTCACGACTTGAGGCGTGTCCGGCGGAAGCTGAACGCCTTGCAGGGCGCGTGCGGGTGGGCCGAGGAGGGTGGCGGTCAGGAGCGCAGCCTGCAGCGGGCGAGCGGAACGGAAGGTCAGGCCCGAGCAAGCACTGTCCGTGACGAGGTCTACGGCGGGAAGATTCGGGCGCATGCCTCTATTGTGCAGGCCTCCACGGCACCCTGGAGCCCTTCAGCCTTATGCCGCACTTTGCCACACGGAGGGGATGGCCCATCACTTTCCGCTGAAAGCGGCCTTCCGCATCGTGACCCTCAGCCCCGAAGTGCAGGTGCTGGACGCTCACGATCAGGTGCTCCTGCAGGTCAAGCAGAAAATGCTGACCTTGCGCGAGGACACCACAGTGTTCGCCGATGCCGAAAAGACCCGTCCGCTCTACCGCATGAAAGCCGACCGCATGAGCGGCTTCCGGGCTGTGCACGCGGTGACCCGACTCGCGGACGGGCAGGCTTTGGGATCGGTTCGGGCCGCCGGACTGCGCTTCCTCTGGCGCGCCCGCTATGACGTCACGGACCCGGCGGGGAACACACTGGCGCACGTGCAGGAGCAAAATCCCTGGACCAAGGTCGTCGACGCTCTGCTGGACGAAGTGCCGCTGATCGGCCCTCTGGTCGCGATGTTCATCAATCCGCGCTACACCGTGCAGGATGCGCAAGGACGGGTCTTCGCCATGATTTTGAAGAAACGCTCGTTCGTGGCGCGGCACTTTACCCTGGAACGCCTGGAAGCCAACCCGCCGGAGTTGAGCGACGAGCTGCTCGCCCTGGGCCTGGTACAGGTAATTTTCTTGGAACGCGGCCGGCAGTGAAGGAAGGGGTCTAAACGGACTGGGCATAGGTTCCCTCGACGCGCCTTACGAGGTTACGCAAGAAAAGCGCCGTTGGCGCGGGGTTCAGGCGGCCCTTTCCAGCCCAGCGGTTTTGGGAACTACTGCGCGAGCAGGAGCAGCAGCAAGAGCGCATCCGTGGCCAGGAGCAGGTGGCTCACCCACTTCAAGGCCACACCCGCGTCATCCGCACGCTTCACTCTCCGTTTTCGGCGTGCCATCCACCAAATCTACCCCTCCCCCTCCAGCACGTGCGTGAAGAACCCGCCATCCGGAGGGACAGGCGTGACGGGCCGTGAACTTCAGGAGGCGTCCTGTTTCGGGACAACGGGGATGCACAGGGCGCGCTCGAAGAGGGCGCAGGTGCCCTCCGTGTCCTTGGTCCTGTACTTGAACAGGGCGGCGGGGAGCTGGTCCGGGGCGGGTTTGAGGCCCGCGCGTTCCAGCTCCGCGCTGCGCGCAAGGTGGGCGGGGTGGGTGTCCTTGTAGGTGGGGATGTCGCGTTTCTTGCCCATGCGGCGTGCTCCTGCTCTGGTGTGGACTACTGAGGCGCGTGGATGGGCAGGGGGCCGTAATAACCGAGGCGCCGGGCTTCGGTGCGGTCGGCCTGCGTGACCTCAACGCCTGCGATGCGGGGGGAAAGGTAGAGGGTGTCCTCGTGGAGGGTCATGTGGAGTCGGCCGCCTCGCGAAGCGTGAAGGCGGAGGAGTTCCGTCACGAGCGGAGAGGAAATGAGGACGGTGTTTTGTCCGGGAGGGAGCCAGTGGAGGCGGAGCGACGGGGACATCAGACCTTTATTGTGCCGCGTAGGGTGTGTGCATCAAGAGGGTGAGAGAGTAGCTTGGGAGGATGCGTCCTGCTGACCTGACCCCGACCGAGATGGCTGAGTTGTTGGATGCTGCGTACCGGGACGACCGGGGACTGGAAGGAGAAGGCCTGGAGCCGGAGGACCGTCAAGCGCTTGCGGCCTATCTGGGGTCACATGAGGACGCCCGTGCGGCGGCCTGGGAGGTCTGGCAGGAACTGTTCCCCGACGAGCCGGAGTACGCGGTGAGCGCGGACATTGAGTACTGGTTGGACGTGGAGTTTATCGAGCCTTGATCGGACTGAGCGGCGCGCTCGGCGGCGCATGTTGGATGGGGATACCGAAGTGGTCACCGTCCTGGAGGTGCAAGGCGGGAGCGCCCGGGTCCTTCTGCCAGACACGGGCGAGGAAGACTTGCCGTTGTCTTCGCTCCCTTGGGGAGTTCTGGCTGGGGACTGTGTTGGCATGCGGATGTGCGAGGGGGATGCGGAGGTGGTGCTCCTCCCGAACTTTGGGGTGAATCTGGAGTCGCGCGAGCGTCTGAGCGAGGAGTCAGGCGCTGTCTGGAGACGACAAAGCGCCCTTGAAGGGCGCTGGAAGCGTGTCTTGCCTGGCGTCAGGGGTAGAGGTCAAACCCCGCTTCGTCCAGGAGCTGCTCGAGGCGTTTCTTGGCCGCGTGGATCTGCGGCATGGTTTCCGCTTCGAAGTACACCTTGATGGGGCGGCCCGCTCGGGTTTTGCCGAGGTCCCAGGTGGTGCCTTCATAGGCCGGGTCGTCTTTGAGTTTCTGGAGGGCCGCCTTGACGGCTTTTTCGGGGATACCTGCGTGGATGGCCATATCGTCTTTGAGCACGCACTCAGGGTAGTGCACGGGTGTTGCAGCGGAATGTTCGCGTTGAAGGACGGCAGTTGGGGGAGATGGCCGGGCGACTTTTCTTGCAGGGCGGCATCTCGGCGAGCGTGAACGACAAACCCGTCGCCGACGCCATGGCCATCCTGGAAGGCGCGACCCACACCAGGGTGTTGCTGGACGTTATCCACCCCATCGGTAAGCCCGCCTCCCACAAGCTCCACATCGGGCGGGGCAAGCTCGGGTACCGCGCGCTCGCCGCTGACGTCCTGGGCGTCACCGTCACCAGCCTCGCTGCGCTGGACACCGATCAGGCCGCCACGGTGCGCAGCTGCGCTTACGGGCAGATGGGCCTGACCACCGGACAGAGGGTGATCGGTGTCCAGAACCGCTGCCATCATCTCTCTTCCCGGCGGCCAGCGATTCTCAGCGCATTCGCCAGCGCTTCAGCGTGGGGCAAGCCCTCCGCCCGCATTCCGCTGAGGCCTCTCCTCCATTTGAATAGGCACTCTCCGCCAGGGTCTTCCACGTTGCAAAGGTGCCAGACTTCGGCTCCATCTCGGTCCCCGCGAGGTTTGCACTGCGGGTAACCTGCGGAGGTGACGTTCCTCACTTCCCTGGCCCGCCCCCGTGCGCTGGCGGCCCTCCTCCTCGGCGCGGCACTTCCCTTTGTTCTGAGCGCGTGCAACTCCTGCGCCGACGCTGGTCTGTGCCGCGTGGCGGGCGACGAAGCCCAGCCCTTCGCGTAGGTCCCGGCCCCTGTGGAAGTGCCGTGACGGTGCTCGTGACCGTGGACCTGCGCGGCATTTCTGCGAGTGAACCCCTGGAATTCCAGGCCGGCGATTCCGCAGCCAAAGCCCTCGGGAAGGATGTGCTCGCGCTGTTCGATGGGGGACGCGTGGCCGGGCGCTGGTCCGGCACGCCGTTTACTGGAACGCGGGGTCAGGTGCAGGTCACGGCGAGCGCCGACGCGAAGGTGGCGACTGGACCTGGTGACTACTACAGCACGGGAGACCGCGCATTCATCCGTAAGGTGAATTCCAGCACCAACCGCGTGTCTCCCCTCAGCATGACCGTCGCGGTTCGGTAACCCGGCAGGTCAAGTGGGAGGGGGAAGGTCCGATTGGACCTTCCCCCCTCTCCTGCGCCAGCTTCAGTAGGCGGTGGCGCTAGTGCTCAACTGGCAGTCGACCAGAGCGTGATCGGTGCCGTCGTAATACCCGCGAACGGCGCAGTTCCCGGTGAAGCTGTTGCTCAGCACGTGGTCGAGCGCCAGGGTCCCCCAGACGTACCGTGCGCTGGGTGTATTGCCCGCGTCAATCAGGCTCGCCACGGGACGCACGGCTTCACTGGCGTACCAGGGGTGAAGAATTCCCGGCGAGACGCCACACCGCCCGCATAGGCGTCGTTGTAAGGCTCAGTGTTGAAGTCCCCGGCAATCAGGTGGATGGGATTGCCCCGTGCGCGCAGGTTGGCGGCCAGGTCGGTGATCTGGGCCGCCCGCCAGCGCTGTTTGCGTGCAGGTGTAGCGGTACCGGTTGCCCAACCCTTGGCCGGCGTCGTCGCGCCTGGGAAAGAGGACCATCTCCAGCAGTTCATCACGGACAGTCCCTGGCGGACCGGGCCCTTGGAAATCCTGCTTGCTCAGCGGGCGGCTCTACGTCAGGCAGGGAAGTGAGATGCAGGAGGTGGTGATCGATCACCACCTCCCGGACACACGCTGGAAACATGCCTCCCTTGCTTCCAGGACACCGCGGACTCCGAAGTCTCCCCGTCACACCGGTCAGGGGCCTGGCATGCGCGTCCTGACGTACCGCCACCTGGACCCCTCCGGGGTTGAGACTCAATTCGAGGGAGTTCACGCCGCTCGCTTGGGGATTTCGCAAGCGCGGAGGTCAAGAAGCCCGTGGCTTGGGTGACTTTGCGCTGAACCAGTAGTGTCGGGTGACATGGTTCACGCGAATGCTGTGGACGATGATATCCAACACGCCCTTTTCTCCTGCCGAGCAGCACGAAAACGGGCGTAACTCTTCAGCAAAGAGTGCGCCCGTTTTCGCTTCGGTTCAGCGTCGCTCTGCGTGTGGATGGACCTGGTGGGTCACTTGCCACGGGTGACTGGTTTCCCGAGCTCGGGGATGTCGAGGGAACTTCGGCCAGGACAGGTTTCCGTTCTCTCGTCCTTCAGGGGTCTGAACGCCTACGCCCGTGGCAGGTGACCCACTAGTGGTTGCTCTCCCACGCCTCGACGAAGCTGTCGCCGAGTTCTCCAGCGTTGTCGATCGCGACCTCCTTCAGCGTCTGTTTGCCGGGGGACCCGAAGATGTAGTCGGTCCAGAGGCTCACTTCGATGTACTTGCCCTCTTTGGTCACCCACGCCTCGATATTGGAGAAGTACGCGCTCCCGTCTTTGGTGGTGCTAAACGAGTAGAAGAGGTTGAGCTGCCGGTTGCTGCCCGTGCCTTTGTCCTGACAGGGGTTGTCAGCGACCGTGATGCCTGCATCTTCGAGGCGGGACGAGAGCGCGTCGAACGCGTCGCTGGCCAGGTCCTTGTCTTCCTTGGTCTTGATTTCCGCTGCGGCGTTGAGGCACACCGTGCGGAAGTCTTTCAGGTTGACGTTCGTATGGGTCGCGTGCGCGGTGGGCGTGAGCAGGACGGCGCTGAGCAGGGGCAGGGTGATGTGCTTCAGGTTCATAGGCTTCTCCGCACGAAAAGGCAAACACAGCTTTTTTCGTCACTTCAGTATGAGAGGACCAAGTGGATCCGGTCAATCGGATTTTATCAATGGTTCGGACAGTTTTAGGCAGCTTTGAGGCCAAAATTGAGCGGCCTGGAAGGAAGCGAACTTGATTCCTCAAAGCGAGCCTCGAGACCCAGATTGAGCAAAATGACTTGGGCGCGCAGGGCGTATAACGCCCTGCTCGTCATGTCCTCTCCACGGAACACCAGGCTTTGTCCCCCTTCAGCAGCGTGCAGCGCTTCCAGGCGAGCCAGGTTCAGGTCGAGCATCACCATGTTCCAGTGCGCCTCGATGCCCTGCTGTGATCGTCGTTGAACATCCTGGCTGCCGAGGAATTGCTTCTCGTCCCGAAAGACCAGTTCGGTCTCGAACCGGCTCTGGTAGAGCGCCGTGACGTCATGAGCAGGCATGGTCACGGCGGTGCTGAACAGCACCGCCTGGCCGGTTCCTGTCCCCACGGAAGCCAACTGCTGAACGACGACCACACGCCGCTCACGTTTCCCATGGCGTCCCCAGACGATCTGGGTCAGGAGCCGTTGGGTGAGCGTCTCAAAGACCAGCTCAAATCGCCTCAGATCGTGGAAGTCGACCTTCCCATCAAACGTTTTCTTTCGTCCTCGACGCTTGACGTGTTCACCGGCGTATAGGTACTTGAGATTGGCATTCCGCAGCAGTTGTGAGACCAACGGGAAACCGTGACCCGTCACGGTTTCCACAACGGAGGTGTTGGCATAGGCTCCATCGGCGACGATGGCCGCGAGCTCGGTCTGAGGATGGGCCCGGAGGTCCAGCAGGACCTCCTCCAATTGATCTGTGGTCTGTTCCATCCGTCCAGGTGCCTCAAGGCCCGTGCGGGTCTGACGGGCATGAAAGATCTGCCCGTGTCGGACTTTGATCAGTGCACAACAAGCGTGCTCAATGCCTCGTTCTACACGTGCTGTACACCCATTCCAGAACGCGCCAGGATGGGGGCGGTCTTCTTCCCGGACTTGCGGTGGACGGACGCACCGGTGGCCAGGATGCAGAGCGGTGACCACCGCGGCCATCTGGAGTGACCACCAGGGCACCGCGCCCTCATCGTCCCGGTACAGTCAACGCCGACCAGACCCACTGGAAATTGAGTACGCACAGACCCACTTTCGGTGGGTCGTCCCTGTGCACCTCAAAAACTGTCTGAACCATTGGACAGCAGACGTTGGGGTGAGCTTGAACGCAGGGACTTATCAGCTCGGATTGTGACGACTCAGCAGGATGTTCCACTTTGTACTGAGTCGTCACACCGATTCCAGGATCAACTCGACTTCAACGACAGCCGGTAAAAACCCATCCGATTCCACGGCGTGCTCGCCCAACATACGGAAGCCGTTCTTTTCTAGCACCCGCTGGGACCCCACGTTGTGCTTCGCCACTTGCGCGAACACTGGCCGCTGCGTGAACTCTGCCAGAAAGGTCTGCAGCGCTCGCGTCGCCACACCTTGTCCCCAGTATGCTCGCCCCAGCCAGTACCCCAGCATCCACCGGCCGTTCTGTTCATAACTTTCCATGTTGCCAGCCACTTCACCGTTCACTTCAATGGTCCGCAACTCGTTGGAATGGCGTTGCCGGATGCGGGCCCAGTGGGCGGAAAATCTTGGCCAGTCGCGAGAGGGGAAAGCGGCCATCTGGGTGGCTTCCAGGTCGAGTTGCTGTTCGTAGAACACGCGTATGTCTTCATCACGGACTTCTCGCAGAAGGACATGAGGGGGTGTCATGACGCAGTGTAAGGAGAGTCGGGCGTCATGAAGCTTTGGGTGTCTATTGAGGGGGACTGAGCGGGCGCTGGGCTGAGTAGTCACCTCGGATTTATGAACCGCGAAGAGTGGCTGTCGCTGGGTGGGATTGAAGGTAAGGGGCTTGTTGGCCAGCGGCCGTACGGTGGGACACCACTCCAAAATGGCCAGCCGAAGATAGGCAGCGGAAGGACCAGGGCGTTCCCGAATACCAGGAGGACCCCCATGAATGCCCCCAACGGGGCACTGTGGTCCCGCAGAGTAAGCTTCGACCATGCCTGTGTTCCTTTTTCGTCCCCATGGGCAACGTCAGAAAGAGGTCATGGAACGGTTGCGTAGCGCGGAGCTTTCCTACGCGCCTGCTGGAATGACCGATTCTCCAGAAGTTCCTCCAGGCATGCAGGCGATGAACGAAAGCGTCCTGCTGGGGCATGGCCAGATGTGTTTTGAGCGCGCGCGTGCGGCGTTGATGGCGTGGCAGACGCACAGGTTGAAGTGGTTGAGTCTCCAGGCAGATGGACCGCCGAGAGTGGGGCAGACGGTGCTGCTGGGAGCGTACCTTGGACCGCTGACCTGGTTGTTCGGCTGCCGGGTCGTCGCTGTGACCGACTCGCCTGTGGCGTATGCCTACACCTACGGCACCCTCCCTGGCCATCCCGAATGCGGGGAAGAGCGCTTCCGGCTGGAATTGCATCCAGATCAGCGCTTGACGTTCAGCCTCCGGGCATACTCGCGTCCTGCTGGGCCCCTGATCAGGGTGGTGCAGCCACTCGCCACACTGGCGCAGCGAGCGGGGTCGAAGGCGTATCTCCAGAACATGCGCCGTTCCACGCGCTCTTCTGGCCCTTAAAGCTTCAGGGACCGTCCAGGGCCTTCTTAAGCTCAGCCCACCAGGATCCCCCTCATCCCCACCGTTATTCTCATCCTGGCTGTACCTGACCATCCGGGGCGCCAGCATCTGCCTGGTCCTTTGCGGTCAGAAGGACCAGGCATGCCGCAGACCGGCCCGTGAGGCTCGTCCAGAGCGGTGACTCGCCGTGGTGCCGGATTAGGGATCCTGGCGGGCTGAGCCCGCTGGAGGTGTGCGGGGCGCGGATGATCAACTCTCCAGCCTCCCGGTGGAGAAAGGGCTGGAAACCCGGCGGAAAGCAGGAGGACAAATGGGACCTGGCGCAGGGACTGTAACGGACCCCTGGGATTTCATATGGCCCAGGGGTCGGGTCCTTTTTCGGAGCTGGCTGTGGTGCTGCACTTCTCAGCGGGTTCCACGGGGGAAAAAGGCCGAACGGCTGGTCCGGCCCCACCCTCTGCGGATCAGCGGAGCGCTGCCGTTGCCTCCTGGCCCTGGGTGCCGTTCAGGGCGCGTGGCGTGACCCGGTAGGTATCGCCGCTGCGGCCCTGAGGATCGCTGAACGAGAGGGTGTTCACGGTGCCCAACAGGGTCGGCGTGCCGCCCCGCACCCGCGTCACGAGGTACGTCACGGCTTCGGGAGCGGCGCGCCAGGCCAGGCGCGCGCCGCTCGTGCCGGCGGCCACGCTCAGGCCCTCCACTGCTCCCACCACCGGGTTGTAGTCTGCCGTGGCCGACTGCACCCCGGAGGACGCTGAGCGCTTGCCCGCCGTGTCCACCCCCGCCACCACGTAGGCGTAGGGCAGGGTGGGCACCACGTGCGTATCCTCAAAGGAGGTCGCGCTGCCCGGCAGCCGGGCGATCAGCACGGTGCTGCCGTCGGGATTGCGCCGAAAGACCTCGGCCTGTGCGGGCACGCCTCCGGGGTAACTCCAGCGCAGGGTGATGTGACGGTCTCCTCCCTGCGCGGCGAGGAGCGTGGGCGCGGCCCCCGCCTCACGCGAACGGCTGACAGTGGCGGCGGAACTCGGGACGCTGTTCACGCCCGAGGTGTTCACCGCGATCACCCGGAAGGAAAAGGCTGTGCCCGGGAGCACTCCGAGGGGCACCTCCAACGTGGTGCCAGGTTGCGGCTTCGGGGTAAAGGCCACCAGGTCACCCGCAGGGGCGTCGGGCCGGGACGCGCCCACCACCAGGTAGCCCTGTACGTCGGCCTCGGGGCTGGGTGACCACGTGAGGCGCACCACGCCGTTTTCGAGCGCGGCCTTCACTCCGGCGGGCGCCGTGGGAGGTGTGCCGTTCATCGCCTGCACAGGACGGAAGGGCCCAGGCCCACTCTGGCCCTCGCGGAGTTTCACCCCCAGGGCATACACGTAGGTCCGGGCAACGGCGGCGCTGGCGTCCGTGTAGGTTGCCGCCTCCGGCTTCAGTTCCGCGATGGGTTTCAGGTCTGCCCGCCCACTGCCCCGGTACACAGTGATGCCCAGCACGCGTGGGTCGTCCGTGGCCGTCCAGCCGAGCGTCACCGCAGCGCCCTTCGCGCTCGCCTTTTCCGTCACCCGCTCGATCACGAGGGGGGTGAAGGGCTCACCCTCGCGCAGGTCGACGAGCAGGGGTGCAGTGGGCGCACTCTCTCGCCCGAAGAGGTCCACCGCCGTCACCCGGTAGGTGTATTTGGCGCGTCGCTTGAGGCTGGGGTCGTTGTCGGCGTAGCTCACCCGCTCGGGCCGCGCCTTGTCGGTTCCCGGAAAGTAGGGCGAGGGCTCGAGCAGCTTGAGTTCCTGGCCCGCCTCCGCACGGGAGATGCGGTAGGCCATCGTGAAGCCACCCGCACGGGTCCAGAAGAGGGTCGCGCGGCCAACGCTGGGCGCGGCGGTGAGGTTCCTGGGCACGGGCACAGGAGGCGTCGGGCCGGGCGTGACCTCGGCGGTGCCCACCGGAGTCTCGCGCCCGCCTGTCAGGGCTGTAACCGTAAAGCGGTACTTCACGCTGGGCTTCATCCCCTCCTGGCTCACGAGGAGGTTCAGGGTTTTCGCCCAGCCCGTGTTCGCCAGCAGTTGCAGTTCGCGGCTCACGCGGGCCTGGGGGTCCGCGGTGGTCTTGCTGTAGAGCGCTTTCAGGCCGTCGTAGGTCTTGGCGTCCACCCAGCCCTGCCGCACCGCTTCCTCGCGGGAGACGATCCCGGGCAGCGTGCGCGTGACCGTCTCTCCGCCGCCTTCGCGGGTCAGGCGGTAAGCGTCGGGAAGGGTGCCGCCCGGCAGCGCCCAGCGCAGCAGAGCACCTTGCGGAGTGGGAAGGGCGGCGACACCGGTTTTGGCGGGACTGCTGGCGTTCTGGGCGGCGGCGGTGAGGCTGAGCAAAGCCGCCAGGGTCAACAGGTGTTTCATGGTGGGCAACCTCTGAGGGAGAGAGGAGAAACGTCTCGGGTGAAGGGCGAGCTTCCGCCCGCCCCCTCCCTCCCCCGCAGGGAGGGAGAAAAAGCCGAGCTCAGTAGATGGTGATGGTGCCGGTGTCGAAGGTCGCGTCTACGTCGGGCACCACGGGCAGCGAGATGAAGACGTGGGCCTTGCCATTGACAGTGCCTGAGTCCGGCGTGAGGGTGAATTTGGCCGTCACGTCGAGGGCTGCGCTCACGCTGCCACCCACACCGCACAGCTTTCCGCTCACCGAAGCGCTGGCCGAGAGGGCCAGTTGGCCGGCCAATTTGGCAGGGACCACCGTGAGTCCTGCGTCCACCGCCGCGTACAGCCGGGCGTCAAATTTCCAGTAGGCCGTACAGAAAAGGGCATCCTCGGAACCTTCGGCGTGGTACTTGTAATCCACCGCCGCGCCCGCCGTGAGGCCGACGCCGCTGAGCGACGTGCCGTCCTCATTCAGGGGCGGCGTGCGGTTGGCGTCCAGCCAGCCCAGCATCACGTAACCGTCCACAACGGGTTTGGCAACCTTGAGGTCCACGGTGGCGCTCACGCGGCTCAGGCGGTAGAGGGCCGCGCAGTCGGCCTCGAGGTAGGGCTTGCACACTTTATCGCCCGTACCCTTGTACGTTCCGATGTAGATGTGGGGCGTCTTGCTGATTTCCAGTTCGGCGGGACCCTGAATCTGCACCACGCCCTTCGCCACCGCCAGGGGTTGTAAGTCCGTGCAGTCCACCATGTCGGTCTTGGCCACCGGGCCCACGCACAGCGAGAGCTTCAGGCCGTCGAGCCCCAGCGAGCCGTGGAAGCGGCCTTGCGGCTTGATGCCCTTGCGGTACCCCGCGTTGATGCCGCCGTCCACGAGCAGGTAGGCGTCACCCGCGAAGTCGAGCTTGAGGTCGGCGGGTTTGAGCAAGACCAGTGCCGCCGCGTGCACCACCGTTGAGTCGCCCAGGTCGCCCACCACCCCGGCGGCCAGCGTGAGGCCGGACGCGGCGGTGGGTTCTTTCTGGATGTCGCTGAACTTCATCGAACTGCCCGCACCGGGATTCCAGCCCAGATTGTAGGCCATGCCGCCGTAGACCTCGTACACCTTCAGGCCGCCGAACGCGAGGCCTTCCTTGCTCTTGCCGCTTGCCAGCACGTACCAGTGGCTCTGGTTGCCGCTGCGGCCGAAGAGGCCCTTGATCTGCATGGCGAAGTTGTCGCCGATCTTCATTTCGCCTGTGTCGAAGCGCATGTCCTGGTTGGCGAGACCGGTGGGTCCCGCCCCGATGGCCTGCGCGCCCACGCCAGTCAGGTTCTGGTCCTGGGCCTCGAAGCCCAGGTTGAGCGCCTGGCCCTCGGCGCTTTTCACGTCCTGGGCGAACTTGTCGGTGTGGAGGCTCAGGGTGTAGTCGCTCGCGCTCGCGCGCAGGGCGAAGAAGGCCGGGGTGGTGATGTTCTGGCCCGCCTGCCCGGTCTCGCCGAGGTTGACCTTGCCGTTCAGCAGCAGCAGCCCCTCCCCCGTCTTGTCGTCCTTGTCAAACTTCACCCCGGCCGGCACGACGGTCATCTTGGTCCCCGCGAAGGTTCGCTCGCCCACGACGGCGGCAGCGTCGCACGTGCTCATGGAGATGTTGCCGAGTTTGGCGCTGATCTTGAGGTCCGAGCATTTCAGCTTCAGGCCCGGCGACACCCGCGAGAGGTCGAAGCTGCCCGCGAGGTGGAAGGTGCCCGCCTCTGGGCCCTGGTCCTTGAAGTTGATAGACGTGGCCGTGAAGCTGCCGTCCGGCCCGTAGGCGCGCGTGAGGCCCGCCTGATCAGGCGTAAACTTGGTGCCGTCCAGCGTGCCGGTGAGGATGCCGCCGCCCACGAAGGGCAGGGGCCCGACGCTCGCCGCCTGAATGCTCCTGAGCAGGTTGGAGCGCACCACGACCACCTTGATGTGCGAGGTGCTGAAGACCCAGTCATGGAAGGGTGGGTTCTTGCTCGCCGCCACGTCCGCGTCCACGTTCAGGTTCCAGCCGCCCTTGCCGAAGCTGACGGGCACCTTCTTCTTGAGGTTCACGTCCATCGGCGCGGCGTTCACGCCCTGGCCCTTGCCCTTCAGCACATCGAGGCTCTTGATCTGCGACACCTGAATGTTGTTCGAGAGCCACAGCAGGCCCTGCCACGCGGGCCCCACGTCCGGCACCCGCACGGCGGCGGGCGCGCCCCCGTAGGTCTCGCGCAGGAGGGTGGCCTGATCGGCCGTGTCCGTCGAGAGCGCCTGGATGAGGCCGCCCTGCCCGCTCTGCCCCTGGCCGGTGCGGGTGGGTCCCTCGCCGTAGCCGTGGGGCTGCACGCTGGAATTGGGATCGAGGTCGAGGTAGATGCTGTTCGCCGCCGAGCCGGTGGCGTCCATCGCCAGGCCCGAGTCGCCGAGGTGCAGCTTGCCGCCGCTGCTGTTCACGGTGCTGGGAAAGGACGCCTGCGACACCCCATGGACCACCCGCGCCGAGACGAGGGCGCCGTGGTTGTCGAGGTACAGCTCGGGAAAGCGCAGGAAATCGAACTGCCCTTTGCCCAGCACGAGGTCCAGGTCTTCCACATTCACCGCGCCGAGGAGGGTCGACACGTTCAGCACGCCGCCCTGCACTGTCCCCGGGGGTAAGCCGATGCCGTAGCCCGTGTTCACCCCGGCCTTCGCTGCCTGGTCCAGCAGGCCTGCGCCCTTGAAGGTGCCGTAGCCCGTGCCGGTGGCGAGGAGGGGATCACCCGAGGTCAGCGCGTTCGGGGCAAAAGCGAGCGGTTCGTCCCCCGCGCGGCGGCTCCGAGCCGCCGCGAGGATGGTGCCACGCTTGCCCAGGCCCACGCCGCCGGGCGTGAGGGTGGGTGTGAGAACGGGCTGACCATTCTCGCCGTTCTTGAAGTTGAGCGCCTGATCAAAGAGTTCATTGGAAAAGATGTCGAGCAGGTCGTCCGGCCCCATGGGCATCTTGGGGTCCTTCTGAACCTTCTGGTCGATCAGCTTCTTGAGGTACAGGGTAAAGGGCGCGGCCTCGTAGTCGGGCGAGGTCACCACGGCGCTTTTCAGCGCCGCGCCCGCAGGGCCGAACGCCACTTCCTTGACCTTGAGCTGCATGGGGAAGAGGTCCGGCAGCGGCGCGCGGAAGGAGCCGTCCTTCTCCGCGCCCTGCGCGAACATTGAAAAGTCGCCTTCTTTCAGCGTCGCTGTGTCGCCGTCCACCGTCACCTTGAGCTTGGAGACGTCCCGCGCCGCGAGCGGCACACCCAGGCTCCCCACGGCCAGGGTGCCGCCCTCAATCTGGACCTTGGCCCAGAAGTTGTTCGGATCAAACGCCTTGGGCGCGCCCGTTACCTTGTCCTTGTCGAGCAGGATGAGGCTGAGGATGGTAAAGCGGAACTGGTGGTCCCCCTCGCCCACGAGGAGCAGCTTGGGCGGCGCGGTGCCCGCGATGTTCACGACCTGCACGCTGACGTTCGCTCCGGGGGGCACCTTGGGGTCGCTGGGGTTGCCCAGGTTCTCCACCTTCAGGGCGTAGCGCCCGGCGGTGGTGGTGGGCAACGTGACCTGCGCGGTGTTGAGCCCCGCCTTCAGGGTCACGTCGCGGGTGTCGAGCACCACGGGCGTGCCCGTCGCCGCATCCTTCGCGTCCAGCCGCGTCCAGGTCCAGCGCACGCGCAAGGTGCCTGCGCCCTCCACGTTCAGCGTGACCACCGAAGCGGCCTGCGCGTTCTGCGCCACGTCCACGGGGGTGGGGGCGGGCGTGCCGGTGCCCGGAAGCGGCTGGCCGGGAGCGGCGGCGGCGCGGACCTCAGCGGAGAAGGTATTCACGCCCACGGCCACGCCGATATTCGCCACGCCCTGCGCCACCACACGGGAACCGAAGTCGTAACCCTGGGCACGCAGGGTCACGGGGTAGACGCCGCTCTGGGCGTACACATGTTTAACTTGTGCTGCGGCCGTGGTGTTTGCCACGGGCTGCGACGAGCCGTCCCCAAAGTCCAGGCTGTAGCTGTACCCGGGGTCTGTGACGAGGTCCGAGAGGTCAATGAGGCTGGGTTGCCCGGCCCGGTCCGGGGTGACCGTCAGCGTGGAGGGAGGCACGTTCACCGTGACGGGCGTGGTGCCCAGGAGGGTGCCGTCCGTCAGATTGACCTTGACCACATACGTGCCGTCCTTGCGGTAGACGTGGGTGCCCAGACGCTGTCCCTCCGCGCTCTGGGTGAGCGTGTCGGGCCCGCTCCCGTCGCCCCAGTCCACGCGCAGGGCCGTTCCACTGGGCACCCCGTTGACGGTCAGCGCCACCTGTTCCCCCACGCGCGGATTCGGGGGCACCACGCCCAGAGCCGCCTGGGGCGCGGTCACAACGACGGGCAGTTTGCACGGCAGGGGTTGGGGTGCGCCGCCCTGGGCCGTCACGCTGAGGCTGACCTGGAAGGTACCGGTGGCGGCGTAGGTATGCTTTGCCCTCACCTCCAGGCTGCGTCCCGTGTCCACGGTGCTCGCCGCGCTGCCGTCACCCCAGTCAACCGTGACGGTCCGGCCTGCGGGGAGGCCGCTGAAGGCGTACTCCACCGGGGCCCACAGCCGCACTGGCGTCTCAGACGTGGTGAGCGTGGGGCAGGACACGGCCCCCACCTGCACGGTGACGGCCGGGCTGGACACGGAGCCTGCAAAGACGCGCACCACGTACACGCCGGCCTTGGTGTAGGCGTGCGTGCGTTTGGCGGCGCCGCTGCCGGTCACCTTCTCCTGCGTGCCGTCGCCCCAGTCGAGGGTGTACGCGGTTCCGGCGATCAGGCTGTCCAGGGTGGCCTCCACGGGGTCGCCAGGCAGCACTCCCGTTTGTGGGTTCACCGCCAGGGTGGGCGCGGGAAGCGTGACCGTCACGGTGAGGACGGTGGGGGGCTGGCCGGGAGCGGTGAGCTTCACGCTGTACACGCTGGGGTCCGCGTAGCTGTGGGTCCGCGCCGCGGTACCGCTCCCCGTCACGCCCTCCACGGTGCCGTCGCCCCAGTCCAGTGTGTACGTCACGCCCGCGACCACCCGCCCCAGGGTGGCGGTGAAGGGGGCTCCGGGCGGCGCGCTCCCGGGCGACACGGTGAAGTCGGGGGTGTTGAGCGTCACGGTCACGGCGACGGGGGCCACGCCGGGCACCGCCCGCCCGCCGCGCACCAGCTGAACGGTGTAGGTGCCGGGCGCGGAGTAGCTGTGCTTCACACTCGCCCCGGCGGGCGAGGAGGCGTTGTCGCCCCAGTCAAGCTCCAGGCCGGGTGCGGCGTTCCCCACCGAGGCGGTCACGCTCTCGCCCACCAACGCCGAGGTGGGCGTCACGCTCAGCGTGGGCGTGGGGGCCGTCACCGTTACAGCCTGTACGGCCACCGAGGGCGCGGCCCCCACCGCCGCCAACTTCACCGTGTACGTTCCCGCCGCCGCGTAGCTGTGGATGCGGGTCAGGGTCCCTGCGCCACTGACGTTTTCCACGGTGCCGTCGCCCCAGTCGAGCGTGTAGGGCACTCCGGCGAGCAGGTTCCCCAGCGCAGCGGTGAAGGGATCGCCCACATTGCCGCTCACGGGCGTGACCCCCAGGGTCGGTGCGGAGGCCGCCACGGCCACGGGGGCCGAGCAGAGGGTGTCGCCCGCCGCCGTCTGCACGGTCACTGTGTAGCTGCCTGGCTGCGCATAGCCGCCCGCTTTCGTCACGCTCGCGGTGGGCTGTCCCAGGGGCAGCACCACGCGGGTGCCGTCGCCCCAGTCCAGGGTGTGCGGCGCGCGCGTCTGCGTCATCAGGTTACTCAGGTTCGCCGTCACCGCCTGCCCGGGGGTGGCTGGACTGGGCGTCAGGGCGATCTGGCAGCGCTCCATTACGGTGATGCCGGCCGTGGCGGCGGGAGCGCCCGCCGCGCTCCGCAACACGGCGGTGTAGGAGCCCGGAGCCGTGTAGACGTGCGTGGCGCTTTGCGGCGTCGGTGGAGACGTGAATGTCACTGGATCGCGGCCGCCGTCGCCCCATTCCAGCGTGTAGCTGGCGGTGCCGCCCGTGAGGCCGGGGGCCGTCATCTGCGCGGTGACGGCGGTGCCCACGAAGGAGGAGGACGGAAGCTGAAGGGTGACGCTCTGCTGCGCGGCGGCCTGCGAAAAGGCCAGCAGCGCCAGCAGCAGCGCGAGGCGGCGCCAGGCTGAGTCCAGCGGGCGCAGCCACATCGGCAGGGGCGGTCCGCTGCGTGCGGACCAGGGAAGGGGCGGACGGTGCAACATGCAAAACCTCCCGGAGAGAGAAGTGGAGCGAAGGTCCTGGCTCAGGTGGGGTGGGGGACTGAAATGGCCCGCAGGGAGGGGAAACTCAGAACGTGTAGCGCAGCCCGACGCCCCCCTGCACGGGGTTGGTGGTGTCGGGGCGGTAGCGCACGCTGCCGCTGACCTGAAGGCGTTCGGACACCTTGTACAGCACGCCCAGGCCCACGTCGCCCGTCCAGGGGGCGGGACTGCCGGGCGCGTAGTTGAGGGCGGACGAGAACTCGGCGCTCAGGGCTTCGCGCGTATACGTCACGCTGCCGCTGAGGCCGCCGCCCGTGCGGTACGTCGTCACGCCGCCCGTCACGCTGGGGTTGGCGGTGAGGTTCAGCCGCAACTGGGCATTGAGCCCCTCGCCCTGCGCCGTCACGCCCGCGCTGCCGCGGTAGGCCGTCACCCAGGCTGAAGTCGCCGCGTCCTGACGCCAGGTCACGCCCCCGCCGAGTTGGACCGAGAAGCGTTCCCGCTGATACTGCACCTCGCTGTCCAGCGCGTGCGAGGGTGAGGGCTGCCCCGCGCCGGTGTAGGTCAGCCGCCCGCCCCAAGGCTGTGGAGCGCGGGTCACGGAGGCGGTCCAGCCGAGAGCAGCGGGCACGGCGGCGGCGGAACCCACCCCGAAGCGCCCGCTCACATTCGCTCCCGCGGAGAGCGACCAGCCCGGAGGGCGGGTGCTTTGCAGCCCCAGGTCGCTGCTCCAGTTGCCGGCGGAATCTGCCCGCGCCGAGGTGGTGACGGTTTCGGTGGCGGTCACGTTCACGCTCGCGTTGCCACTCAGGCCCAGGCGCGAGGGGGTGGGGCTGCCGGGCTTGCCTCCCGCTGTGGTGCTGCTGTGGTCCCAACTGCCCTGAAGGTTCACGCTGGCCGGGTGCGCGCCCTCGAAGCGGCCCGTGACTCCGGCGCGGGCGCGGGTGCTCACCGTGCGGTTGCCGTACCCCTCGTCGGTGCCCGAGTCGCTGAGGGTGGTTCCGGTGCCCAGGGACCAGTTCCAGCGCTTTGAGAAGCTGCCGCTTCCGGTCAGGTCCGCGTTGACCACCCGGAAGGCGTACCCGGTTCCGCCCCCATCGGTGTACACGGCGGTGACCCCGAGTTGCCGCAAACCCGTGTCCCCGGACGGCGCGAAGCCCTGCTGCACGAACAGCAGTCCAGTCTGCCCCCGCCCCGAGAGGGTGCGCGAGGCGTCGTACTGGGTCAGCACCACCGTCTTGTCGCGGGTGTAGGTCAGGCCAAACGACTGTTTCTCGGGTCCGGCGAAACTCGCCCGCGCGTCGAGTTGCCCGCCCAGCGCCTCGCCGCGCCAGGTGGCGTCGAGGCTGAGACCGCTGAGCGCCGGGGACGCGGGCAGGAAGTAGCGCACGCCGAAGCTGCCTTCCGCCCGCGCCGTGCCCACGGCGAGCAGCAGGGCCAGTAGGCCGAGGGGCCGCCTCCCCCTCACGGAACAGACCGGGCCGGAGTGCGACCTCCTCCGGCAGACAGGAAGGGCGGACGGGCCGCCCGCGAGGGAGAGGCCGCTGGATCACGACGCTTCATGGATTTGCCTCCTGGCTCTATCGTCCGGGGGAGGGCGTCAAATGGGCGTCAAAAGAGGGTGGGAGCGGGGAAAGTCCCGGTTCTCCCCATCCCTGGCCCGCCTACTTCCTGCAGGTCAGGTTGACGCGGAAGCTGGGGTCGGGCACGGTGAAGCCGACCTTCACGCCGCGGTCTGCGCGCACTTTCTTCTCCACCTCCAACTGGAACTTCTGCGGCGCGTAGGCCGAAACGGCGGCGGCGTCCATCTTGCTCTCGGGGAAAATCTTGAACTGATACACGGTGCCGCCGCCCTGCAGCATCTTGGCGTAGGTCTTGTCCTGCCAGCCCTCGCGCCAGCTCTTGGACCAGCTGTTGCCGTCGGCAAAGTCAATCTCCACGGCGCCGTTGTAGATGATGCCGGCATTGTCCATCGTCAGGGTTTCGGTCGTCCCGTTGCGAATCTCCATCGTCACGCCCCAGCCCTCGCCGTAATACTGGTCCTGCACGCGGTCCACTTTCGTCACGCGCAGTCGCCAGATGCCGTTGAACAGCCACTCGTTCACGCAGCCCTCCACGCTGGCCTTCTGGCCCGCCCCGCCCGCCCCGTTGCCCTGGGCATTGGGGCTCGCCGCGCTCCCCGTGCCCAGCCGCACCACACTGCCCACGATGTTGACGGGTACGCCCAGGGCGGGGAGCACCGTCACGGGCACGTACGTCTTGCCGTTGAGCACGACGGGTTTCTCAGGAGAAGGCTTGCCGTTGAGAAAGAGGGTCTGGGCCGAGGCGGCGGAGGTGAGGGCAGCGAGCAGCAGGGTGAGGGGCGCAGTACGCATGGGGTCTCCTTGAGGCGAGAGGGAAGGCGGTGGGATCAAGAGGAGGGCCCGGACGGAGAAGGCGGCGCGTCCCACCCGCGCAGGTGCAGGCCGTCGCCCTCGCCCAGGAAGCGGGAAAAGTCCTGCACGCTGATGAAGTACCGCTCTGGACCACCCACCAGAGGTGAGAGCGCGACTCGCCAGTCTTCGGGGGAAGCGCCGTCGTTCCAGAGTCGCAGCACGTAAAACTGTTCTCGCCTCATGCCCCACAGTAGGTGCCGGGGCGTCAATCTGGCGTCAAAAACTGTGTGTGCGCGCTTTTTTTCGCAGTACAGGCAACTGTTTAACACGAAGGCGTTCCCTGTCACTGCGCGGCGCGGAGGATGCTGTCGCGCCGCGTAGTGACGCCCTAAGTACAGCGCAGTTGAGAAGTAGACTTAGGCATGGCCCGCCCTGCCCGACGTATCGAAATTTCAGAGGAAGACGACGCTCGCCTCCGTGAATTGGAACTCAGCCCTCATACCCATCCAAAGGCTCGGCTCCGAGCCAGTATTCTGCGACTCCATCGAGCGGGTTGGAGCATTCCCCAACTGTCAAAACACTTTGATCGCAACCATCAAGCCATTCACAACGACCTCACACGGTTTGAAGAGGACGGAATGTCAGGACTGACGGATGGATGCGCACCCGGACGACGTTCCGCGGTGACCCCAGAGGTTGAGCAGTTTCTCCACGAGAAACTGCAGGAACAGCGCTTCTGGAACGCGCCTCTGCTGTGCGAGGAAATCGAGAGGCAGTTGCAGATCGTGATCCGACCTCGTGCCCTGGGCAATCATCTCCAACGGCTGGGATACAGCTGGAAGCGAGCAAGGGATTCACCGGCAAAGAAGCTCGATCCTGAAGGGGTGCAGCAACATCAGCGCGCCTTGGAGACGCTAAAAAAGGGGCATTGGACGGCCGATTGACCTTGAAGTACCTCGATCAGACCGGCCTTTCCTTGATGTTGTCCATCGGTGGGACTTGGTTCAGGCGGGGTTCTGGGCCACAGTTTGAGATCCCCACCCGGTGGGGATCGGCTGGACGCATCAACCTCATCGGCACCTCCAGCTTCCAGGGACGTGAAGAGCGCCTGCAAGTCCGTAAGCTGCAGGGAACGTGCAACACTCAGCAGGTCATCGCTGACTTGGAGACCCTGGCTGCAGGCTGTACACCCGATCGGCTCACCGTCGTGGTCCTGGACAACGTTCCCTTTCACAAGGGAGCGCAGTTCGCAGAAAAGATCACACAGTGGGAAGAGAAAGGACTGTAGCTGCGTTACCTCCCACCTTATGCGCCTTTTCTCAACCTGATCGAGGAGGTGTGGCGCAGACTGAAGGGCATCCTGATGCCACGTCGCTGTTACAACTCGGTGCCTGAACTTCGCGGGGCCCTGGTGACGGGACTCAACATCCTCGGCACACAGTTTATCTAAATCTTAAATGCGTTGTACTAATTGACTGGGGTCTCGCTGATTCGCGCGACCTGCGCTTGCAACTCGCGGATGGCCGCCAGGAGGCGTTCACAATCTGGGCAAGGTACGTCCGAGATGCCCTCACCTGACCGGTGTAGCTCGAAGTCCTGCCCCATCCCCAGCTGCGGCCACTGGTGCGGACGTACTGGCAGGTCGAGGAATTTCATGCGTCAGTGCAGGAAGAACACCGCTTCATGCCGGAGCGCACCGTTTGTCTGACGTTTTTCAGTGGAGATTCCTGGCAGGGCACACTGGAGCGCATGCCCGGCGCCACCTTGACCGGCATGCACCTGACGCCACAGCGGCTGGTGTCGGTGGGCCTCACGCGGGCCATGGGGGTCGAGCTCTATCCCTGGGGCGCGCGGCAGCTCTTCAGCTGGGCCATGGGAGTGCAGACGCTGGACCTGGCCCCGGTGTCAGGGCCGGTCAGCCGCGCCATTCCGGCCCTTTCCTGGACATAGTGAATGGTGGCGTCGCAATAGTTCGGCAGCCCAGCATTTCAGTGGACCTAAAGATGCCTCACTCCCCTTTTTCGAGCGAGCGAACATCGCACCAACTCACCACACATTCGTGCCCACACTTGTTGGGCTCCGAGCAGAATGGGCAGTATGAAACGTTTTGGTCTGCTGGTACTCGCTACAACACTGCTGGCTTCGTGCTCGACTACCCCAACGCCAGCGATGCACTCACTGACGGTTACGATTGCGGATATAACCCAAGCGATGCCCGTCTTGGTGTGGAACGCAACGAGGGATGAAGTCGTGTTCGATGGGTCTATTGCAGGCTCTAAAGTTTTTGCCAATCTGCCCGCCAACGAGGAGTACGTGGTGTTGGCTCGCTTCTCACCAGGCTACAGCACTGTCCCCGCATCACAGAAAATTTCTTTGACTGGCGACAAGACCATCACGTTGGTCTATGCCGTACCCGTACCTGGCGAAACGAATAGGTAGACACGGACAACTTATGCCATAGAGCACCTCTCAGCTCTAAATACCCTTAGAGCAGAGACTGACGGCTAGAGTTTATAGGCTCAAGTTCGCAAAGCCGGATACCGTGAGCAGCATGACTGATGTTTACTCCCTTCCTCGCGGCATTACTGGTTTCGCCCCGAAGGGAGAGAGGCATCCCTGGGTGGAGAGCGCTGACTTTCATCGGCTGTGTAATGAGGCCGCACGATACGTTCGCGCTCGCCTCGTTCGAGTCGCTACCGCTGAAGGTCAGGTTGACCGAAATTTCCATGTTGCAGAGGTGCAAATCGGCTCCGAGAGGACTTCCATCCTCTGCAACGCCCACTATCCGTGGCTGGCCCTGGTCGAGCCAACCCATGCGGTTGACTTTGCTTCCCTCGCATTCAACATGAAGTGGAAAGAGGTGCCGGGCCTGGCACAAGCGCTGAAAGGTTTTTCAGACTTCCGTGTGCTGGACATCGCGTATCTCGAAGCTTTTCCGAAATCTCAGGTGCTTCAAGACCTTTGGGCATGCGAGGTTAAGCAAGTCCAATCGTGGAAACCCCAGCGTATTGGGGAGATCATTTTCAACGCCTGGGACTGACCACGGAATTTGACTTCAGTCGCCCCGTCTCTGATCTAACTGGGCTTAGAGCTAAGACAGTGTGATGTGTTCAATACGGTCTGCTGCATCACCCTGCCAGCGCTCGGAGATGCTCCGACGAACACTCCTTGCGAGTGCCCGAGGCGTCGGCTCGACGACATCCTGAGAATGAGTACAGATCAGCACCTGGTCCGCCCGCCGTGCAAGCGAGAGCACCACTCGCACGAACGCTACGTTGAGGCCTGTCAGGTCGATCATGCCACCCACAGTCTCTGGCTGTCCCTCTTCCAACCACACACTGAAGCTGTCCCCAGAATCACGTTTAGGTGTTCCCCACAGGAGGTACGCTTCGTCGCGATCATAGGAAGTCCTGTCGGGCGAACTCATGGTCACGCGAGTGAGAACACTGTCGAGGAGAATCCCGTACCCCCGAGGAAGGGCGGTTCCACCTAGATCCGGCCAGCCACAATTCTCGGAGGCGTCCTCATCCAGTTGAATCTGCTCAGGAAGGCAGCCATAACGCTCAATGATCTCTGAGCGGGTGTGCAGCTCAAAAGGGTATTGCCAGGGACGAGCCATCAAGCGAAGCGTACGTCATGAAAAACGAAGAAGGCGACCCGGAGGCCGCCTTGATTTCTCTAACATAGCCCGATATACGGTGAGGGTCAACCTTATGCGAGGAGTGCCGTACTGATGCGAGTTCATGCTCAAGCCCAGTGGGGTGCTTGAACGATCAGGCCCCAGGTGGTGACGCGGAGCTGCCATCCCCAGAACGTCTTGCGAGTGCGACACTGGGCGGCCTGTTCCTGCTGCTTGGCTTCCTGGTGGAGGGTTTGGACGCGTTCTTGAGCAGTGCTGTGGCGGTAGAAGTCGTTCATGCCCTTATGGTGCGGCCCCACCTACTCACAGCACATCAGCAAGTTGCGAGTAGGTTGTGGAGGACCCTTAATGGGATCCGCTTCTCTGTCCTAATTGGCGTTAGCGCAGGAACTTCGATGACTCTCACGCACTTCCTCCCCAACTCCCCTCACCCCAGGAAATGGTAATCGGTCAAGCCAAGCCGCGCTCTACGCCCCAAGCATGGGCTAAAGAGCCTCAGAAGGACTCTGGAACCCCCGTTCACCCCCTGGACGCAGCATCAACCAGCAGGCGTTCCTAAAGCGCTGAGGGAAGCGGGCGCCGCCCGGCAATGACCGCCCGCACGGTGGCAGCGGGATCAACAGACAGGGCCTGCAGGCGTCCCGTGAGGATCAAGGGGAGCCGCTGAGCGACCGCCTTCCGGACATCGATACTCCGGTCCGTGGCGAGTTGTTCCCATTCGCAGGGTTGCAGGTAAGTTTCTCGAATGGCCGTTAATTTCGTTTGCAGCTTCCCCCCTTGAAGTGACGTGGGGGAGGAAGAACGACGGGCTCCGCGTATGTAAGGGCAACGCTCTGACGACCGAGTGCCACGAGTTGGAAGAGGGCGAGGCGCTGGGCGGTTTGTTCCTTCCAGGCAAGACCCGCCGTACGGGCTTCCTCCACCGTGCCGTGCACGGAGAATGCCTGAGCGAAGGTCGTGGCTTCAGGCCGTCCGTGGAGGAAGAAACGGCCTTTCGGGCCGCCGACGTCGAAGTAGAACGCTTTCTCGTTCTCACGGCGGGCTTGGACGCATCCCAGCACGTAGGTTGCGAGATCTTCCTCACGTACGCTGATGTCTTGCCGGATCTGGCGGTACACCTGGGGAAGGTCACCTTGGAGGACGCAAAACTCGCGCTGCTTCCGAGTGACCCGGAGGTCGAGCCAGTGCTTATGCACGCCCAGGGATACGGGACGAACAGGGGTGAGGGGAATCATGTCCATGCGTCCAGCGTGTGCGGGGGAGGTGATGATCCGTCAAGCGGCACTGACCTCTCAATAGCGATTCTGTTCATTACAGAATGCCGTAGACTCGGAGGATGACGGGCGACGTGGTTCCTCAAGCGTTAGCAATCCTGCCTGCAAGGCGGCGAATCTCTCAGTATTACTTCCGTCCTGGAAGGACCGACTCTAGCTTCAGGCCTGAAGCGTCCAGAGCGGTTTCACGCTTCTGCTGAACCTCACGGCTCTGGATGCCTGCCAGGAAATCGCAGTTCACCTTGTGGTCGGTGGCGAAATACCTGGGTCTGGAGGCCTTGATGACTTCAATGACCCGGGCGCAAAAGGCCGCCTGTGACATGATGACGCCATGTCCGGGCAGCAATTGACCACGCACGCATGCCTGTGCAGAGTTGGCGCGTGCCTGAACTCGGCGGCCTCGACTTGCTCCACGGTAGCTTCACCACCCACGCCTTTGCCCGGCATACCCACGACACCTACAGCATCGGGCTCCTCGGCCAAGGCGCGATGACCTTCGATTGCCAGGGGGCGACTCACACCCTGCGCCCTGGCCAGATCGGCCTGATCCACCCAGACGAAGTTCACACTGGACACGCCGAGACCACCGATGGCTGGACGTACCGCAACTTCTACCCGGACGCCCCGCTCCTCCAGGGAGCCTTCACCGATCCCGGTGAAGACCCGGACGCGCTTCCCCAACTCCCCGTCGTGATCAACGATCCGGCGCTGTTTCAGGCGCTGGTCACTGCACACCGGGCTTTCGAGGAGCGCGCTTCCAGTCTGGCGCGCGAATCCCTGATGCGCGCCGCGCTGACCCATCTGGTGAGGCGGCACGCCTTCCAGCCCCCAGCTCTGAGAACGGCCCTGCACGAGCCAGGTGCGCTGCGCCTGGTACGCGCCCAGTTGGAAGACGAGTTCGCGCGCAACGTGACCCTGGACGAACTGGCGGCCACCACCGGACTTAACCCCTTCACGCTGCTGCGGGCGTTTCGCCGCACCTACGGTCTGCCGCCACACGCGTATCAACTCCAGGTTCGACTCAGACACGCCAAGCGTTTTCTGCGAGGCGGCGAAACCGTTGTGGACACTGCGTTGCTCGCAGGCTTTGCCGATCAGAGTCACCTCGGCAGGCACTTTCGCCGCACCTTTGGTGTCACGCCGCAGCAGTACCGCCGGGGCGTCAAGAACGTTCTATCTTCCTAAGCACCTGACCCACTAACGTCCCCCCATGCTCTTTACCGCAACGCCGGACGCGTACCGTTCGGTCCATGCCCGCCTCCACCTCGCCCTCGCCATGTTGCTGGCGGGCAGTTCCGTGGTGATGACCAAGATCGTCGGGGCGAGTCTGCCTCTCTTTCTTGCCAACGCCCTGATCCTCCTACCTGCCTCGGTGGTCCTGATCGGACTGACCTGGTGGCGGGAAGGGCCGGTACGCGTCCCACCGGATGCGTGGCGTCCGCTGATCCTGCAAGCCCTGTGCGGCATCGTACTGTTCAGGGTCTTTCTGTTTTACGGCGTTCCCCTCACGTCGGCCGCCTCGGCAGGCATTCTGACCAGCGCCGTTCCCGCCGTGACTGCTTTGCTCGCCTGGCTTCTTTTACGCGAACGCCTGGGAACCAGGGCCATCATCGGCGTCGCGCTGACTGCCCTCGGCATTCTGGTGCTGACAGTCCCCAGCGCGTCACCCGACGCGGGCGCACGTCCCCTGTTGGGCGGCCTCTTCGTCCTCGGGGCGGTGTTCGGTGAAGCGTCGTGGAACGTGCTGAGTCGCGTGTCCGGCGCGCGTCTCAGTCCACTGGCCGCCACCACCGTGGTCACGACGTTCGCCCTGCTCCTGTTCCTGCCTCTGGCCGTTGCGGAGGCCCTGCGCTTCGACTTCTCCAGTCTGACCCTCGGTGACGGCGTGGCCATCCTCTATTACGCCCTGGGAGCCACCGTAGTGGCCTATGTCCTGTGGTTTTCCGGCGTGCGCTATCTGAGCGCGAGTACAGCCGCCGTGTACACCGGATGGCTCCCCATCAGCGCCGTGGCGCTCTCCGCCCTGGCGCTGCATGAACGGCTGACGCTGTGGCACGCCCTGGGGCTGGCCTGCGTCCTGTGCGCCACCTTTGTTTTCGCCCGCTCAGAAGAATGAAAGGTTGTGTTGCCTTGAAAGTGTCCATGGCGTCATGACGCCGTAGGGGGCTGCCTTCCGCCTGAGCGACTTGAGAGATGATCCTCATTCGGATCCACAGGCCGCACAGCCTGCCGCGCGAATCGTCACCCTGCTGTTCCTAATTGACAATCCTTACACCTGTCAAATATTATTGACAGGTGTAAGGGGGTTTTGTTGGACCGTTCCGCAGAACAGCTGCTCGCCGTACTGGCCGCCCTCGACAACCCACACCGCCTGCGGATCATCCAGGCGCTGCACCGGAACGGGCGGAACTACGTTAGTCAACTCGCTCGGGAACTCAACATCAGTCGCCCCCTGCTCCACCTCCATCTCCAGAAGTTGGAGGAGGCAAAGCTGGTGACCAGTCAACTGGAACTCTCAGACGACGGCAAGGCCCTCAAATACTTCGAGGTGGCCGACTTTCATCTGCTGTTGTCGCCAGCGACCATCACTGAAGCAGTGGGGAAACAGTGACCGTTCGGACCACGGAGGTTTGATGTCAGACAGCATGTACCTGCTCACCCTTGGGCTGTTCTTCGGAACGGTCCTCCTCATCTTTGCCCTGAAATACCTGTCCTCCATCGTGTCAAACCGGGCCCAAGTGGTCGACCGGGAGCGTTACTACCAACTCGCTGAAGAGAGCAGGGCCGTTCAAGAACAGCTGACCAGGGAGCTAGCGTCGCTCCGTGCAGAACTTGCCGGCATCGCGGAAAGAACTGCAGACATCCAGCAGGTCCTGAGACAAGTCGAGTAAGGAGCAACGCCATGAACACTGAACTTTCTGTCCTGAGAATCAATCTGCTGCGTCTCCTCTACCTCTTGCTGGTTGTAGGCACAGGGTACCTGGCCTGGTCGGAACTCCTGGCCTCCCCTGAACACCTGGATCTGAGCCGCGGCGTCGTGGTCAGCACGCTTGGTGCCGTGTCCCTGCTGTCCATCCTGGGCCTGAAGTACCCGCTCCAGATGCTGCCACTGCTGTTCTGGGAGATCGCCTGGAAGACCATCTGGCTGCTGAGCATCTTCTTGCCCCTCTGGCGCAGTGGCCAGGCCAGCCAGGGCTTTCTTGAGAATGCGTTTGCCTGCTCGTTCGTCGCCCTGTTCTATGTGTTCATGCCCTGGTCGTACGTGTACCGGCATTACTGGAAAAAGTCATCGGAAGCCTGGCGACGAACGGCGACAGCAGACCTGCGGAATGTTTGACTGGGCAGGCCTGACAGCAGAGCCTTTCTGGCACGACCTTCAGAGGAACGGACTCTACGGCTGAGTGCCCATGATGAACGCTGAGGAAGCCTCAGCGTTCACGTCCTGGCGTGTAAGCAGGAGAAGACACCTACTCACTTCGATCACAGGTGAGGGCCGTCACGAACGTGCTCCAAGCAGGGCACGTTGGCCGTGTCTGCCAGGAAAATGCCCAGCAGGGTTTTTGACCTCACCCCATCCCCACCCCCGTCCCCTCTCCCCCACCCTGACCTCCCTCCTCCTGGCCCTGCCCTGGACTGAACCCTTAGGAGCGGACCAAGAGGCCAAGCACTTCGTCCCCGTCAGCCCGTAGGCTGACGGCACCGAAGGAGCCCGTATGCCCGGACGTACCCACAGCCGTGAGTTCAAGCTCGACATCGTGAATCAAGTTGACGGGGGTCAAAAGACGACCGCTCAGCTCTGCCGAGAACACGCTCTCTCGCCCAGTCTGATCCACCGCTGGCGGAAGGAGGTCGAGGTGCGTGGGGAAATGGCCTTCACCGACCAGGCCAAGCCCGACCAGTCGTTGGAACAGCGAATCGCCGAGTTGGAACGGTTTTGCGGGCAGTTGTCGTTGGAGAACACAATCCTAAAAAAGTCGTTGGCGACGTACCGCTCGAAACAAGGCACCAAATGATCGAGGATGCGCGGAGCGCGCCCAAAAGAGGTGTCGGTGCGTCGTCTGTGTGAGCTGCACGGGGTTAATCGCTCGTGGTTCTACGAACAGCAGGGCCGGGAGGAGATGGACGCCGATCAGGCGTTGTCCCAGGACATTGAGGCCGTAGTGGTGGAGTTCGACGGATACGGATATCGGCGTGTCACCCGCGAGTTGGCCCGACGAGGCCGCCCAGTGAACCACAAGCGCGTGTTGAGAGTCATGCGGGAACGCCGGTTGCTCTGCCGCCCGAAGCGCCGCTATCGGGCGACAACCGATTCCAACCACAACGAGAAGCGCTTCCCAAATCTGCTACGCGAAGTCGTCCCAGTACGGCCAGATCAGGTCTGGCAAGCCGATCTGACCTACGTGCGAGTCCGCCAAGGCTTTGTGTACCTGGCCTGCGTGCTGGACGGTTTTACCCGTGAGGTGGTGGGCTGGTCCATGTCAAAGTTTCTGGACGCAGATTTACCGCTGGCAGCGCTCAACAACGCGCTTGCAGCGCGTTGTCCTGCCCCCGGTCTGCTGCACCATTCGGACCAGGGCGTGCAATACGCCAGTCGGGTGTACGTGGACCGCTTGCGGTCCGCAGGAATCACGCCAAGTATGTCCAGGACAGGCAATCCCTATGACAACGCCAAAATGGAGAGCTTCTACAAGACCCTGAAGACTGAGGAGGTCGATCTGCAAGAATACGTCGATCTGGACGACGCTCGACGACACATCGAGTTCTTTATTGCGGACCTGTACAACCGTCGCCGACTGCACTCCAGCCTGGGGTACGTTCCACCCGCCGAGTTCGCCGCCCGCTACACTACCGCCCAGATGTGACTTGCCCTGCGGTCCGCTCGATTGGGTTCACTCCACTTTGAGGGGCGAGGGCGACTACGGAATGAGCCACGACATCAGTGACGTCGTAACACAGCTCTCTTCCGGCCCTGCCTCACGGTGGGGCCGCGCCTTTTGAGGAGCAAGCCATGACCCCTCCCCGTAACAGTGACGTCGTGCGAGCCATCCTCGAAGCCCGCCGCAAGGCGGGCGCTGTCATTCTCTCCCGGGCGCTTGCCCATGGAGGTTCAACACGCGCAGGGTCAGGGCTGTTCATCGGTCGTTCACGGCCGCTTTTCTACTGTTCTCTCAAGCAAAGAGCACACGCCCAAGCGGAACGAAAGCCTCCCTTCTACGGACCACCCCAGGAGAACACCATGAACACCAAAATGCTGATCGCCACCCTCGCCGCAAGCGTCGCCCTCTCCTTCTCCGCCTCCGCAACACCCACACCCAGCACCACGGGTGCCCCGGTGGGTACCGCCCAGAACCAACCCAGCACGGCTCCCTTGCTCCTGCCAAGGCTAAACAGCGCGCGCGAGGCCGCCGCCCGCTTCACCCCGCCCGAGTTCTGCTACGTCGGCCACATGAAGGTCGCCTGTACCTTGACGGACGCTCCTTCCAAGGACCCCACCCAAACAGCAACCACCCGCTTCACCGCACCCGAGTTCTGCTACGTCGGCCACATGAAGGTGGCTTGCACCCTCAACAACGCCCCTTCCAAGGACCCCACTGGAACCCAACCCTAAGCCCAAGTTCTGGGGGTGATCCCCCAAGGGCTTGTTCAAGTCAACGTGCAATGACCCCCACGGGCTTACTGGTGGGGGTCATTGCACGTTGGGTATGTCAGTTCTGCGCTTGTCCACTTTGTTCGGTTTGCACTCGCTCAGCAGCGCCCACGCGTGGCCCAGGCCGACGTCAGAGCCTACAGGTTGATGATCATCTCAGCACTCAAGGCCCTGGGCGTGGGTTTCTCGCGCTTGGCAGCAGAACGCTACTCGGGGCAGGGCTCGACGAACTCGACATCCAGCCAGTACTCGGCGTCGCCCACGTCATGCCCTTCCAGCTCCAGCATGCTCTGCCAAGCCTCCCACGCTTCGGCCCTGGCTTCCTCGTGGCAGCCGAGGTAGTCCGCGAGGGCCAGGCGCTCCTCCTCGTCCGGGCCGGCAGGCGCGAGGCGGCGGTCCTCCTGGTATGCGGCGTGCAGCTGGTCAGCGATCTCCACGGGGGTCAGGTCAGCGGGGCGCATGGAGGCAGGGTAGCGTGGAGCACACCAGCAGCCCGCAGAACAGGAAGCCACATGTGCCGATGACCGGCCCGTGGCTCACGCGCTTGCTGATTGAGGCGCTGGAGCGCGAGTAGACCAAACGCGAAGAGGCCCCACCCTTGCCAGTCGGCGGGGTGGGGCCTTTCGTTAGGCACAAGTTGTCCGTGCCTCAGCGTGTGATAGACAACACCAAGGCTTGGAGGACTTCGAGTATGAGGCGGATGCCTTTTAGGAAGCGTCGATCTCGCCTCTTGGCCTGCTCTTCGGTTAGTTAGGGGCGATTACGCTGGGGGCACATGCTGGAAATACATGCTTTGTCAGCGACAGGTTCCGCCTACCGCTTCTTGACGACCGCCCGATACAGTACCTCCAGTCCAGCCACTGCGCCAGCCTTGAGCGCCGGTGCGAACGGCCGAACCCACACGGGCAGCAGCGGCATGACAGACCGTGCACTGGAAGCATTCTTATTCTACGGCGTGTAGGCCAAGGGGAGATGGCGTCGTGTTACAACGACGTATGGTCCTGCGGAGCGCTTTGGGGGAATGCCTCACCTACATCCGCAAATTTGTACCCCCCTTTGACGATCGGTCTCTCCAGGCGCCGCTCCAGCTTCCTGATGAGGGTCCCTCACGCTGGGATTTGGTCCTCGACGCTGCGCCAGCCGCTCTTGCCCTGCGGAGCGCGGCTTTAAAGCCCTTCACAGGCCTTATAGATGGGCATCCTCCTGATCTTACACACCAGCTTCCTACGGTCATGGCAGCTTTTGAGGAAGCGCGCAGACGCATCAACATCACCGCTCAGGGAGCCGTGCATCACCCTGACCTCACCGTAGAGGGCGAACTGCGGCGTTCTGGGGCTTTTATGATTGTCGAGCCTGCTTCCTCCACATGGGACGGGACAGCACGGGTCGCGAGTCAGGGATATTTCAACTTTGACGACATGCCCCCCTGGGACACCTGGATCACGACGGTGCCACCCCGTTTTACTTATGAAGGGGGGACTGGGCTGCTGTGCTGGGTCCCCAGGTGGGCCCGTCAACACGTGGATGACGCCATCGCTGTCAGTGCAGACAGCTGTCTGCATTGGGCTGAACTCCACAACGATCAAGTCCTTTGGCGCTGAGCAACCCTTGGACTACATGCCTTAGGCAGGGTTCGACGAACTCCTCGTCGAGCCAGTATTCGGCGTCACCCACGTCATGCCCTTCCAGCTCTAACAGGGTCTGCCAGGCTTCCTACGCTTCCGCCCTGGCCTCCTTGTGGCCGCCGAGGTAATCCGCAAGGGCCAACCGTTCTTCCTCGTCCGGCCCAGCAGGAGCGAGACGACGGTCCTCCTGGTATGCGGCGTGCAGTTGATCAGCGATCTCCACAGAGGTCAGGTCAGCGGGGCGCATGGGAGAGGGTACCCCGAGCCAATGAAGGCCGTGCAGGAACAGATGCCGGGTTGGACGGCGCAGGGCCGCCGTTTCGTGGTGCACTTCACCGGGCGCCTGGCGGAACTCGTGCGGCCGTTTGGTAGTGACGCGAAGTCGGACGATTGCCTCACGTGCGTGCGCGAGGCCAGGGTGGCAGGAGACTGGCAGGGAACGTTCGAGGCGGCGTGTGACCTGACCAACGCACTCGGGTTCCTGCTGAACCGCGAGATCCCGTACGGCCAGTGGACGAACCTGCGTGAGTACTGACGACGCAATGAGGAGCGGAACGCCGAGATCCGGGAACTGGTGGCGCGCCTCCTGGCCGGCGCCGCGCACGAGCGATCTCGACTTCCTTGGTGACTTCCACCAGCAAGGTGAATCTCCTTTGGCTTCCCCATCACCCTCAGGCCATCTGGGTGCAGGAGCCTGAGCGTATGACACAGGGACAACAGCTTCAGGGCAAGAGGGTGGCAATTCTGGCCTCGGACGGCTTCGAGCAGGTGGAACTTCTGGAACCACGTCAGGCCCTTCACGCTGCGGGGGCGATCACGGAAGTGGTCAGCCTCAAGCCTGGCCAGATTCAGGGGATGAACCACATCGACAAGGGTGGGACCGTGCAGGTCGACCGGACAGTGCAGGAGGTGCAGGCCAGCGACTATGACGCCCTGCTCCTGCCCGGCGGTGCGGTGAACCCCGATACCCTGCGGATGGACCCCGGTGCGGTGCAGCTTGTCCGGGCCTTTTACGACGGCGGCAAACCCATCGCGGCCATCTGTCACGCCCCGTGGCTGCTCAGCGAGAGCGGCATCAGCCAGGGCCTGAAGCTCACGAGCTGGCCCAGCTTGCAGCACGAACTGAAGCTGAGTGGGGCCGAGTGGGTGGATCAGGAAGTGGTGACGGACCGGGGCGTGGTGACCAGCCGCAAGCCCGACGACATTCCGGCCTTCAACCGCAAGATGATCGAGGAGTTCGCTGAGGGGGACCACAGCAGCAAGCGCTGAGCGTTTTGTACCTGAACATATAAAAAGAGAGGCCTCCCTCATAAGGTGGCCTCTCTTTTATAAGGGCTTTCATCGCTGAACTCGAACTCCGCGTATTCCTCAATGGGTGGGCACGAGCACACAACGTTCCGGTCCCCGTAGAGGTGTGTCCATCCGATGGCGAGGCAGGTCCTGATCCCGCTGGATGAAGCGAGGGGACTCGTAGGAACCCTGGTCATGGTGCATAAGCGGCGAGTACGGGAACGCCCTAACTCAGGGGATGACGATCATTAGAAACCGACGCAAACCTTCCGTCCATTTGGATGTAGCGCCACGTAAAGGAAGTTGCCAGGAAAATTCTCCTTCCAGTGTGTCCCCAACATGTACACGAAGCCCAAGCTCTCTACTGCCTGACGGACGCGGTCTTCAGACATGCCGTTCCCAAGAGGGAAAGCCACGGCGCCCTTACTGCGGAACACGTCCGCCGGACAATCTGGTGCTGCTCGGTAGAACGCGGCCAGCGTCGTCGTCAGCTTCGATATCACGGCCTGCTTCTGTTGTGGGGTGAACGTGACTCTGGGAGGATCAATCGCTCGGAGCCCAGTTCGTTCGGCCTGATTGGTCAAGATAAGGTTGAATTGACCAGTGTTCCCGACGCCGCGCGTGAATGCCTCCACGAGCAATGAGCTGGCAAAGTAGGTGGTTTTGGCAGGATCAATTGACCCACGCATGGCGCTGTTGACCGAGGTCTGCGTGGCATTCGCAGGGAGCACGACGCCAAGTACGGTTCGGCTGAGGGCGGTGATCATATTTGCCTCAGGAGCGAAGAAGAAATCGTCTTGGAAGCGTGCTTTCCGGCGCACCCCGACCACGCGGCCTTGGTGGGTGAGCTCGTAGACGGTCCAGCGGTCGTAGCCCGCATTGCTGCTTAAAGGCCGGAGGGAGAGGTGGGTGCGGGTGTACCCCCTTCCCGGCGTCTTCCCGGCCCTCGACACTGCAGTGGTAAGTTTTGCAGAAGTCGGTGTCTTCCAAAAGTTTAGATGTTCCGAGGACGCCGGTGGCGTTAGCGGCGGAGGCCAGACATAAGAGTATGAGGAGCGCAGACCGCAACGAGAGAGGCACACGTCAACGTACGGGACTCCGCTCCACTACGTGCAGAGGAGTTGCCTCGGACAGCGTGACGTCAACATCCTCCTGCTGCCCGCCGTATGGAACGGCTTCAGTCTGCCGCTGATGTGGACCCTTCTCCCTCATAGCGGCTCCGATGACCAAACTACGCTTCCAACTCGCGGATGCGCGCTTGAAGACGTTCACAGTTCGGGCAGGTCACGCCTGAGATAGCTCCACCCTACCCCCTATTCCGCCCGATCTCTCAGAGGGTGCTTGTATGTTGGACCCGGGACCGGACCCGGCAGATCGCTAGTGGGTGGAGGTCATGCGTTTTCTGGAAGGGCTGGGGTGAGGGAGGTCACCACCTCAGAGAGAACGGGGTGGGAGAGGCCATCGCTCTGACTCCTCTTCAAAAGGTTTGGGGAAATGAACAAGCTGGACCAAGGAGCAAAAAGCCCTATCCCTTACCCCTCGAGCATTCTTCGAGACCCCTTCCCGACGCGCTCCCGAAGTACGCATTCATGCTGGAGATGCAGGACGGCCCCAAGGAGTCCCATCAGGCCTTCACGCTTGCGAGCGCGTGTATGACAGGATTCGGCATCCGCTGGCACCAAACTCTGGCCTCCTCCCTGCGCTGGCTTCGGCTGTAGCAGCTGACTTGAAGCCGGCGGACACTCAAGTACGCCATCGAGAAGGGACCCCGCTATGCTTCCGTTCCATGCTCCTGACTCTCTGGGCAGGCGCTCCAGCAGGTTCATCCAAGGGGGACAGGAAGAAATGATACTTTTTTTACTGCGAGCTTCGTCTGTCCTCACGTAAAAAAAGGCATGACGGCTACAACTCGGTTTAAGGCTTACGCTGAGGAGATCCGCAGTCACGTTGCAGAGCGCTTGAACGCTCAAAAAGATTACGGTATCTCCCTCGATGCCATCACCCAGTTCACTGCGATGGAGTACGAAGTTCCCATCGCACTCCTGACCCTCATCGGGAAAACACATCAATACTTCAAAGCCGCCGTGGGCGTCACCCCTGAACCAGTGCCTGTTGAAGTTTCGTTCTGCCGTCACACGATCCAATCGAACGAAGTGCTGGTTATCCCTGATACGCAGTTGGATCCGCGCTTTCAGGACAATCCCTTTGTGACAGGCGAGCCCCATCTGCGTTTCTACGCGGGAGCACCGATTCTCCACGAGGGCTTGCGGGTCGGGAGCCTGTGCCTTCTCGATACACGTCCCCGGACCCTGACGGCGAGGCAAGCGGAGAACCTGGCTTACCGCGCTTACTTCGCTGCGGGTATTTTTGAATATCAGCAGCCCACTTGCACGCAGCCATTTCGGCGTCTCACCTTTGAGCAGTGGCGAGCGGCCCGCCAAAACGCCTTGTCGTAAGTCCACCCTGTTCGGCTTTGTCTTGCGCTACGTCCAAGCATCAATAATCTGCGCCAAACTTGGCTCCCTCCCTGCCCTGGCTTTGGCTGGCGGCGGGGAGGGAGCTTTTGCGGGACCGGCCTGGAGGCGCTGTACCGGGCAGAGGTGAAGGAGCGCGGGTGACACGCTTGTTATTCGGTGAGGCGTAGCGTGGGTACAGACCAGGTGGTACCCCCACCCGAAGTCACTCAAGGCAAAGGAGTAGAGGCATTATGGGAATGTGGTTGTCGTGTACAGCCACGGGAAAACCATTCGTCTCATTCACTGCGTCCAGCGCCATAACCACCAGTTCGTGCATGATGGGGGACAGCAGGTGGAATACATGGAATGCTGGGAGGACATAATTGGGTGCGTGTACCGCTTGAGCCGCCCGTTGAAATGTCCACCACGCAAAATTAAAGGAGTTGCCCTAGCTGGCGTTGCATTCGCGCAGAGTCTGCTGGAATGAGGTTGCGACCGCAGGAGGCTATGAAGGGATTGACCAACTCCATTACGCTTTAGGAAAAACGCTTGCTGTAGGCAACTCACTTTTATACGACCGTAACTACTCACCACGAGGGTGGCTCTTGTGCTAAGTGGTCGCAATCTTTATTCGAGCTGCTCAGCAAGAATCTCTCTGCCCGTCTTATCGCGGTAGATCATGGTCATTTTGCCCGTGTCGAATATCCATTTTTCAACGCCAATCTTTGCTAATCCTCTGGACATTTCAATATAGGTCATCTTGCCTTGCTCATAAAGTTTCAAGCAGTTCAGAAATTCCTCCTTATTGGAAACATCGGATATTGGAAGACTCTCGTGTGCAGAGGAGAGATGGCCTTATAATCGTGTTCGCCGAAATATTCTAAGCGTCTGACTGTCAAGTACGAATCATACTTTTTGACATCAATAGAGCCAAGTGCGCGTACATACTCAAAGAATGTTGCCGCTTTATTGAAAGGGGCATAAGTATCATTAATCTGCTCTATGCTGAACATGGTGAAAATGGATTCGATTCGCAACCACTCTGCACAAGATCTGATCTTGTGCAGAGTGGTTACATAAGATCCATAGATGTGAAAGGGTCGTACTGGTCTTTAAGTCACCGTCAGGACAATCTTACCTACGGTGCGCCCAGTTTCCTGAGCATGGTGCGCATCGGCCACCTGTTCGAGGGCAAAGGCCTGGCTAACGTGCGGCTTCAGGTGGTCCGCCGAGATAAGCGCCGAAATCTCATTCAGTTGCGCCTGCGAGGGTACAACCCAGACCCAGGCGACCTTGACCCCCGCCTGCCTGGCCTGCTCGCTCAATTCGTCCGTCAACCGGGTCACGATGCCCACGACCCAACCGCCCGGCTTCACCACTCCGAACGAGCGGGTGAGGCGTCGTCACCTATGGTGTCAAACACCGCGTCCACACCCGAGACCTACTCCTCGAAGGGACGCGTCCGGTAATCGATCATTTCATCAGCGCCCAAACCCAGCACGAAGTTCCGGTTCTTCTCAGACGCTGTGGCAGTTACCCTCGCGCCCCGAGCCTTGGCGAGCTGCACGGCGAAATGCCCCCTACCCCCTGACCCAGCGTGAATCAAGACCGTCTGGCCCGCCTGCAAGTTCACTTCTCGAAGACCTGCAGGGCCGTCAGAGGGGCCAGAGTGGTTGTGGCCGCTTCCACATGACTGAGGGACGCAGGTTTATATGCCAGGTGAGTGGCCGGACCCGTCACGTACTCGGCGTAAGCGCGGCCTTCATCGGGAAAGCGGATCATGCCGTACACGTCATCGCCCGGCTGGAAGTCGGTTTGGCACCCTCAAGCATCCGCCGAATGACGTTGAGGCTGAACTGCCGCTGCTCCTGATACTCTTCAGAGGTCTGGTAGCTCAGTGGAAGAGCGGTACCTCATCAGGGTTCAGGTCGGCGGTTCAATTCCGTCCCAGACGAACGAGGAGCAGTGATCACCTCGCTAAGGTGGCCTCCTGCTCCTCATTAAGTCGTGCTGCACGTTGACTTCTGTATGCTTGAGGGGTCTGGTAGCTCAGTGGAAGAGCGGTACCTCATCAGGGTTCAGGTCGGCGGTTCAATTCCGTCCCAGACGCGAGGAGCAGCGGCGTCTCCACAACGTTGCTGCTCCTCCTCCTTTGACAAGAGCCCCTATGCCTGATGATCTGACTGCCTCCGAGTGGGAGACCACGCTGCGCGTCTTACGCGCCGTCCTCCACGATCCAACCCTGGCGGACGATCGACCTGAATTCCGAACGCTCGTGGCTGGTGTCAACCGGTTGGGACGTAAGCACGCCCGGCAGCAGGAACAGCAGAAGATCCCACCCGCACAGCGTGAGAAGCACCTGCCCCGCTGCTATATCTGTAAGGAACGGTACGCCCTGCACCACCCCTCCAATCCTGCCTTGTGCCCCGGGTGTGGAGAGTTCAATGCTGGGAAGCGGTTTGCCCGCGTAGATCTCACGGGACGGACGGCCGTGCTCACAGGCGGGCGCGTCAAGATCGGGTATGCCACTTGCCTCAAGCTGCTCCGTGATGGTGCGCGGGTCATTGTGACGACACGGTTTCCCCAGGACGCCGCAAGGCGGTACGCCCGGGAACCGGACGTGCAGGAATGGAGCGGGCGTTTGGCCTTCTATGGGCTCGATCTCCGAGACCTTTATGGCGTACAGGAATTCATCCAGTACCTGCTGAGGACAGAGCCCCATATCGATCTCCTGCTGAACAATGCGGCGCAGACCATCTCCAGACCCCTCCAGTTCTATGACCACCTGTTGCAAGGCGAGCAACACGCACTGACCGCTGGTGGCCCAGGTCTTCAGATTCTCCGCCCTGCCTCCTTGATGGCGGAAGGGGGCGGCTCTGCTGAGGCGCTGTCAAAGTACTTTCCTCCAGGAGAGCTGGACGGAGATGGACAACAGCTCGATCTGCGCCCAGAAAACAGTTGGCGTGCTCGCCTGGAGGACGTGGGGTTGCGCGAGATGTTGGAAGTGCAGCTGGTGAACGCCTCTGCCCCGTTCACGCTCTGCACAGGTCTGTTGCCACTGCTCCGGCGCTCACCGTTCGCGCGCCGATTCATCGTGAATGTCAGTGCGATGGAGGGGCAATTCACGCGTCGGAGCAAGACGGAACGGCATCCACACACGAACATGGCCAAAGCGGCCCTGAACATGCTGACGCGCACCAGTGGTCCGGATCTGGCGGCGGAAGAAATTTACATGACCAGCGTAGACACGGGCTGGGTCACCAACGAGAACCCGTACCCCAGGGCAGCGGCCATGGCAGGCCTGGGGTTCCGGACGCCTCTGGACGTCATCGACGGTGCTTCCCGCATCTATGATCCCATCGTGGAAGGCCTGACGCAGGCCAGGACGCCTTTTTACGGTGTTTTCCTGAAGGACTACCGCCCCTACCCCTGGTGAAGAGAGGAACGCCCATGTCAGAGGTCCTTCCGCAAGTTCAGTGTCCCGTTCATGAGGTCCCGCTTCCTGACCTGCAGGCATTCGGCCCTCTTCTGGAGCGTCTGCAGGCCAATACCCCTGTTGTGGACGACGAGGTCTTTCCGCGCGGCACCCTGCGAGCAGATGGCCGGCTGGACCTGTGCAAGCAGGATGCGGGCGTCCTGGGATGCCAAGCCGTGACGGAGGCGTTGCGGAACAACAATGCCGTACAGAGTTTGTTGCTCGGGACCAATGGCATTGGAGATGAAGGGGCAGCGCACGTCGCAGATCTGGTCAAGGTGCGGCCGCTTCGAACGGTGTACCTCGGCTGTAACCTTATCCGCGCAGCTGGAGCTCAGGCCCTGGCGGACGCTATTCGGGTGCAGCCTGAGGTGAGAGCACTGTGGCTCAAGCGCAACCCTCTTGGGCGAGAAGGCGCTCAGATCCTGGCCCAGCTCCTCACAGAGACGTCCACGCTACGCACCCTGGATCTGGTGCACACCGCAATCGGTGACGAAGGCGCTCGAGCGATTCTGCAAGCGCTGGCGGTCGGTAATCGATCTTTAGAGTATTTGTACCTGAGTGGCAATGCGTTGACTTCCAGCATTCTGCCCGAGCTGGTTGCGGTGCTGGAAGATCACCCAAGCTTAAAAGGCTTGTACTTGAGCGTGAATCATCTGGGTCCTGCGGGGGGTCAGGGCATTGCCGCTGCTCTGAAGCGCAATATGACCTTGGAATTTTTGGGCCTGGCGAGTTGTGGGATCGGGGATGATGGCCTCGCATTGCTGCTTGAGGCGACTTCCTCGCACCCGCGGTTGGTCTCGTTGGATTTGGGTGACGCACCGAGTGCGCGCACATTGGGTGCGTCTCCTAACCAGGCGGGAAGCAGAACCGCCGCCGCGGCTCTCCATCTCCTGCAGACTCCGGGCCCGCTTCGTGCCCTGAACTTGCCCCGCATGACGGACTCTGCTCGTCTTCTGGAAAGAGTGCCGACCCAGCTGATCTTGAGAATCACAGGAGCAAAGCAGGGGCTGGAGGGGCAACGTCTGCCACCCATGCATGTGGACGCGGCAGACATCCGCAGTGTGTACCGTTGAGATCGGTCCAAAAGGAGAAGGCGACCCGGAGGCCGCCTTGATTTCTCTAATATAGGCCGGTATTCACGTGTTGTCAAATTATGCAGCCGGATCCAAGGCAGGTGATTTTTGTCTGTCCAGCACGCATTTAACCTGTACGGCATTCCATAGCGGCTTTCGCATGCGCAACGGATGCACGCCGAACAGACAGAACACGCACGAAGGCAACGACCCACGGACGCCGTATCAGCTATTCGCTCGCTGGGTCATGTGCTGCAGGGTGCCTGTGGGCGCGTCGCTGCTGATGGCGTTTTTCAGCCCTCCCGCTGACTGTAATGCCGCTTCTTCGGCACGTGCCAGGATCAATGGTTCGTACCGCTGCAGGGCTTCCTCAAGTGTGCTTGATTCAATGATAGCGAGCGCCAGGTCCGTCGCATCGAGCATGGCCAGGTTCGCCCCCTGACCCGCGAAAGGAGACATCAGGTGCGCGGCGTCCCCAAGCAGTGTCACCCCAGACGTAAAGTCCCAGCGGTGGCCAATGGGGAGCGCGTTAATGCGGCGCAGGACGAAGGAGTCCTCGCAGTGCTCGATCAGGGCCAGCAACTGCGGGTCCCAGTCACCGAATTCCTTGAGGAGACGTTCGCGCATTTTGATGGGGTCACTGGGATCGAGGTGTTCCTGTTCGCACCAGTTGAAGGGAACGCGGAGAGCGACGTAGACGCGGATGTGCGCGTGGGCGTTGCGTTGGGCGATGAGGCCTTTGTTGTCTCCCAGAGCGAACATGCTGCCGTGTCCGACCAACTTGGCGATATCCGGGTGCTTCCGGTCAGCGTCATCGATCCCGATTTCGATGAAGGTGACGCCGCTGTATTCCGGCTGGGCGCCGGACAGCAAGGGGCGCACGCGGGACCAGGCCCCATCGGCACCAACGACCAGATCGAAGGTTTCACGGTGCCCGTTTTCGAAGGTAATGGTGTGGAGACCAGTCCCGACGGGTTGGATGTGCTGCACTTTGTGGTTCCAGCAGACGGTGTTGGGCTTGAGAGCATCGAGGAGCAGGTTTCGGAGGTCGGTGCGGTCGATCTCGGGGCAAGGGCCTTCGCCGTCCTGAGGATGTTCCTCGAAGAGGACATTGGCATGTCGGTCGAGGAGGCGGGTGTCCTGGTCTTCGTAACGGGCGAGGGCGCGGAATTCGGTTTCGAGGCGAGCAGTTTGAATGGCGATCTGGCCGCTGTCAGGGTGGAGGTCGAGGGTGCCGCCCTGGGGGCGGTGGTGCGGGTGGGGTTCTTGCTCGTAGACGGTGGGGTTGAGGCCGTGGTTTTGCAGGATGCGGGCGAGGACGAGGCCGCCAGGGCCGGCACCGATGATGGCAATTCGCTTCGGGGTGTGGTCACGGTTGGTTGTCATGACAACCACAGTAAGCACCTGAGGTTGATATGTCAACCTCTGTTTCGCTACCATCCTTCCATGACCCCCCTCACCCCCGAACAACTCCGCACCTGGCGTGCCTTCCGCAAAATGGGCGACGAAATCAGCACCCTTGTTCACCGCGACCTCACCCAGGCCACCACCCTCAGCGGTGCCGAGTACGGCGTCCTCACTCGCCTGCAAGACATTGGCAAAGGCACCTTACGTCAAAGCGAACTCAGCGAAATGACCGGCTGGCATAAAAGCCGTCTCTCGCATCTGCTCACCCGTATGGAGGAACGGGGCCTGCTCGAGCGCCAACCCGCCCCCAACAAGGGCGTCCTGGTCACCACCACCGAGCAAGGACGCGCACTGCAACGGCAAGGCCAACCCGTCCACGACGAGGCCGTACACCGCTACTTCATTTCAAAACTCACCCCCGAGCAACTCAGCGTGCTCAATCAGGTCGCTCAGCAACTCAGCTTGGACGCAAACCAGTCCGTGCATTGATCGTGAGCAGAGCTATAAGGGTGATCAAGCCAGAAGTGAGTGGGAGATTAAGGGCTTAAATCCATAGAGAATCAATCCTGGTCCACCAAGAAGTAGTGGTAAAAGCAAGATGCTTTGTAACTAGAGGATGGACCATTGCTTATCTGTCAGTCGCACCTTTTTAGCGTGCCGCACGACTCCCAGCTAAAACAGTGACCTATTTCCGGATGATCCCTACTTACCACGAGGGCCGCCCTCGTGGCAAGTAGTTGCCTCTAATCTTATGTGCTGCGCAATCCTTCCTATATTTCTGGACTGAAGTAGATCATTTGGTACATTCTCAGTAAAAATTTTGGTTTCCGTCATTCAAAATTTTCTTGCTATACTCCAGGAGCCTGTAATATCTAATGCCTTCACTTGACTGACATAGAACAATCCTGCACGATTTAAGGTTGTCGAGGTCATTTTTAGGCCAAAATTTTTTTAAAGGCATTAAACTCCTAAAATCCCGGTAGATGACTTTCCAGGGCAGAGGCATGTTATGAGTGAAGACGATGACGAGCAATGCCACGATCAAGCCACCTGCCAGCCTTGGGATCAGGAAGCCGGCATTGGCCTGGCTAAGATTCATCGACGAGTAATTCCATCACGCGCAACCGGGGCTTCCGTCTCCAGGGACGTCCTGTCTGTCCATACCCATGAATGCCCGTTCCCTGTCGCGTCCTACTGCGCCGCGAGTCACCGCGGCACATTGCCATCTGGATGATTTACACGGTACCAGCGTCTTCAAGGAGAACATGCAATTTTCATTTCCCGAGGCTCTGTTTGCACGCTTTGCCGTGTCCTTCCTCCCGGAGAGCGAACTCGATCTGATTCTTGATCAGACGAGGTACATTCAATTTTTGGGTCTCGTGGAGTTCGCCAGTTGTCGCAGCATAAATCCAGGAGCAATACGGCCCATCGCGCTCATTACGTTGCTCAACCCCGGACGGATATCTACCCTGCCTCCTTCAATCCCAGCCAAGGTCTGCTTGACCAACACCTTCACGTCCATGACCCTTTGCCCTTGCATCTCCCTGTCGAACTCACCTCGCAACAGTGGCGTCTCTGTCGCGGGGGGCGCAAGTTCGACCACCCGTACGCCCGTACCCTCGAGCTGGATGCGCAGCGACTGTGTATAGGAATGAAGAGCTGCTTTTGTGGCCGAGTAGATAGGTGAGATGGGATAGGGCACGAACGCCAGTCCGGAGGAAACGTTGACGATGAGCGCTTCGGGGCGAGTTTTCAAGTGCGGCAAAAATTGCTGGATCATGCGTACAGGCCCCATCAGATTGACCTCAACCTCCCGGGTCACTTCGATCAGGCCGTGGTCGTCGTGCAGATTCAAGTTGCGCATGATCCCGGCATTGTTGATCAGGGTGTCGAGTGCTGGAAACTGGGCGGTCACGTGGGCATGGAGCGCTGTGATGGAGTTGGGCTCACTCACGTCGCTGCGAATCATGTGTAAGCCTGGAAGTTCCCGTTGGGCAGCATCGAGCTTGTGCTGATCTCGGCCCGTGATGATGATGGTATTCCCACGGGCCTGAAGTTGCCTCGCCAACTCCAGGCCGATACCACTGCTCCCTCCCGTGATCAGGATGGTTTTTTGCGTTAATTTCATGGTTCCCTCCTGCGAGTGAGTGTATGCTTGACACAAACCAATGGGAAGTAGGCACCCAAAGGAGCTATAGGTACCTGAAGGAGAGTAAGGTGAGCAGCGAGATTTCAGAGCTTCAAGAACCCACACCCTACGTTCAGACCTCACCTGCCTCGCAGAGCGACGCTGAACTGGAAGATCTGGTTCAAGAAATCATTGGGCGAGTTGCCGACAAGTGGACCATGCTGGCACTGGATGTCCTCGGTGAGCACGGCCCCCTCCGATTTACCCGGGTGAGAGAGCTCATGGATGGCGTCAGCCAGAAGATGTTGACCAAGACGCTTCGCCAGATGGAAGCGGACGGCCTGGTGGTGCGTACCGTATATCCCGTGATCCCACCGCACGTCGAATACGAGCTGACGGATATGGGGCTGAGTCTGGGAGAAGCGTTCTGCGGGGTATGGGTGTGGGCTGCGCAACACCGCGAGAGAATCAGGCTGGCGCGGCAAGCCTACCAGGCGAGATAAACCTGTGGATTTCCGCGGAACGTCACGGAAGGAGCTCACGTCCAGGTCGACCTCGCCATGCCCCTTGCCGCACGGCGGGCGCGTTCGCGCAGGGTGTAGAGAGCTGGGAATTCGAGGAAGGGGTTTCCCCAGTCCCCGTCACGGTGAAAGCAAAGGATGCCGGATGCTCGCTCATCTGGGAGGCGCTATCCCCCATAAAAATCGACCACCGGGGAAGAAGACCATCTTGCTGGGCGTACAGCGCTTGTGCGCTGCAGACCTCACCTGGCAGACCACGCGCCAACCGCTGCAACAGACATGGGAAAAACCCCTCATAGACAAGCTTCTTGGTCCCTATGAATTTTGTCCGGCTTTCAATATGGTGGAAGTGAGGGTGCGGTCTCCACATGATTCTCTCCGCGAAGCAACTCAACCGTGCCACGCTTGGACGACAGCTTCTCTTGCAGCGTGAAGCGCTGGAAGTGACGGAAGGCGTTTACCGCGTTATGGCTCTACAGGCACAGGAGGCGGCCTCACCCTACGTGGCGCTGTGGAACCGCCTGGCCCACTTCCAGGCAGCGGATCTGGATGCCAGCTTTGCTGCGTCGGCGGTGGTGAAAGCGTCACTGATGCGCATCACCTTGCACGTGGTGCACGCCGACGACTACCCGGCAGTGCACGGGGCCATGTTGGCGAGCCTGCGTGCCTCACGCCTGGGAGACCCACGCTTCACCGAGAGCGGCCTGACCACCGCCGACCTCGACGCCCTTCTGCCTCACCTGGTGGAATTCACGGCCCAACCCCGCACAAAAGTGGAGATTGAGGGAATGCTCGCGGCCCACTTGGGGTTCCAACATCCTGGGGTGTGGTGGGCCCTGCGGACTTTTGCCCCCTTATGGCATGCCCCGACCGCCTGGCCCTGGTCGTTTGGTTTCCGGCCCTCATTCGTCACGGCTCGCCCGACGCTTCAGGCTGAACGTTACGCTGAGGCCGTACAGCATCTGGTGCGGCGTTATCTGGAAGCGTTCGGCCCAGCCTCTGTTCAGGACGTCGCGCAGTTCACCCGGCTTACCCGGACGGTGGTTCGGAAGGCCCTGGACCTGCTGGGGGATGAGCTGCGCAAGCGCCAGGGGCCGGATGGGTCGGAGTTGTATGATTTGCCTGACGGGTGGTTGCCGGATGAGGACACGCCCGCCTCACCAAGACTGCTCCCCATGTGGGACAGCACCCTGCTGGCTTACCAGGACCGCAGCCGCATCATCCCCCCAGCCTACCGGCGTTTGGTCATCCGGCAGAACGGTGATGTTCTCCCCACCCTGCTGGTGGATGGGTACGTGGCGGGCGTGTGGCGTCCGGTCAGCGGAGGGATCGAAGCCACGGCGTTCCATCCGTTGTCCGAGGCCACGTGGGCAGGATTGGCCTCGGAGGCAGAAGCGCTCGTGGCGTTTCTGGCCAAGCGTGACCCGGACGTTTACCGCCGCTATGCCCATTGGTGGACCAGCCTTCCCAGCGCTGAGGTAAAACGCCTCCCCGGCTAGATCGGTCGGGCTGCCGGCCTTCCCGACTGTTCTGTTCATCCACGTTTTCCAGCCCTCGCCACGTCGTATGCAGGCTGACAGGCCTGAAAAAGGAGAAGCCGAACGTACAGGACGTCTCCGCTCCATATCCAAAGCGGTGCGGGCATCAGGCCAGCTCTGGTGATCAGGGCCGCAGTCTGGCTTCGAATAGGCTTTAGAGCGTTTGTCAAAAAGAGGACTTCTTCTTAACCGAGCGGCGTGAGCGAGCTTGAAGGAGGATACAGGAGAAAGGAGCCGTGAGGGAAAGGGCACCCCTCACAGCGTAATTCGGACAAATGCTCTAAGCCTTTAGAAAACAGGCGATTCACAGGACCAGCGCCGTGCCGTCAGCCGTGATCCACTGGGTTCACAGGTCTCTCCCCTGCGTCCTGCAACAACGCCCGCTGAAAGGATGAAGGTGCCCCTCCCCCTTCTCGTCCAGCGTTCTGTGGTGTTCGCCCTCGCCGTGTTCCTTGCTGTCACTCCCCTGTGCCCGGGCGTGAGGGCAGTGACGCGACCCGCCACCGGTGCAGGCCAGACCACTCCCCTTCACGCCCAGCGCTTCGGACTGAGGCCACGTCCACCAACCGAAGCGGTCAACCGTCTCATTGCGGGTGTCGCGCCTGACCACCGTGCGCCAGGGGCCGTGCGCCCGAAAACTTTCGCGGCAACACGGACAGCCTGCTGCTCGTCCAGCTTGCTCCCGTGTTCAATCCCCTCAGCCTGCCGCGCGACACCCGCGTCTGGTTGCCAGGTCATGGCTGGCGCAAGCCCGATGCCGCCCTGCCCAGGGTCGGACCGAACGGCATGGTCCGTGCAGTCAGAACCTTGACCGGCCTCGCGCCCGGTACACCGGCTCCCCCTTCTCCTGCTCGGCGCTCACCCGCTTTCGCAGCAGTGAGGCGTTGATGCCCAGGTTGTGAGCGGTTCGCTCTAAACGCGGTGGCCCAGTAAATTGACTTCGTACAGCACGCTACATCGGCGGCTTTTCAGTGTAGAGCGTGTGGGGCAACTCCCGCCCAACACGACCGACTCCTCCAGCCGAACCCGGCAGGCGAGATACCGTTTCGCTCCATCCATATGCATGTGGGCGTCGTGCGGTGTGGGCGCGAAATGCAACCCGTCCTCCAGGGCCGGCCGGTTGTTCCAGCGCTCCGCGTTCACCGCCGTGCCAGGAGCGTAGCGGAATCCACGGCTGCTGCAGAAGTCCCCGTCCACCGCTTTGTAGACGATCAAGGTGCGGTCCAGGGCAAGGGCCAGCCCATGAAAATCAGCCCAGGCGGTCACATCAGTCAGGATGGGGATTGGAAGCGCGGTCCTCTCACTTGCCTGCACCTCTGGGCCTGGCCCCTGGAGGAAGACCAGTGCAGTGGCGTCCACAAAGGCCTCATCGGACAGGTGGACCCTTGACAACTGCCGCGCCGTCACTCTGCAGTTGCCCTGGGCTTCCACGAGGCTGTGTCCCCCGGCATGGACGTGGCTGTGCCCCCGGGCCAGGACGGTCACCCGGTCCCAGGCGTGTACCCGGCTGTGATCCTCCGCCACGATGTGGCTGGTGTCCAAGGCGAGGACAGTGCTGTGTTCCTGCGCGATCACGCTGGTCCGCACGCCGCTGGACGCGCGCTGTGCCTGGAGAGGAACCGGCCCCGGAGCGGCCCACGTGACGACCACGCTCTCTCCGCACGCGAGCACGCCACTGAACCCCGTGGCTTTGACCTGACTTTGATCGGTGACCCGAATGAAGCTGTGACCGCTGCTCCTCACCTGGGTCTGTTGGTGAGCTGCGACCTGGCTGTGACCGGAGGCCTCCACATCGCTGCTGTCATAGGCGTTGACCACGCTCTTCCCCGTGGCAAGCACCCGCGCGTGATCACGCGCCGTCACGCGGCTGTCGTCACGCGCTGTCACGTGGCTGTCGTCGCGCGCTGTGACCGTACTCCGATCCTGCGCGGTGATGCGGCTGCGGTCCCGGGCGTCCACCCGGCTCTCCCCGTAGGCGGACACGCGGCTCGTTCGCTTCGCCACGGCCTGGCTGGCATCGTGGAGGGAGACGGCGAGGTCGCCCCAGCCCTCCACGATGACGTTGCTTTCGCCACGGACCTCAATGCTCACCGGTCGCCACGGAGCGCGGCCCAAGCGTAAGGGGAGGCCCGGATCACCCTCGACGACGATTCGCGTGACGGTCGTGTCCCTCAAGGCGACGTCGAGCTCACCCTGAGTTCGGATGTGGGAAGCCGCGCTGACAGGTGCTGGAGCCATAACGTCATCATGCGCCGTACGCGACCGGGTCCAGAGGGTCGCGGGGCTCGAAGTCACCGAAATTCGGCGGGTACCAGGGGGGATTGCCGTTGTCCGCGGGCAGCTCGAAGTACTTGCGCTTCACGGCGCCGCGGTGCCGGCCCTTGAGGCCGGTCAGCTTCCCAGAGCGCGAGCGCAGGGGAACCAGGAGCCCGACGTCCTCTGACGTCCCCAGTCCCAGCAGTTGAGCGACCGGCTTTCCAGGTCAGGGAGCCAAACGCTTCGCGCGGGGCGCGACTGAGCGTCGCTGAGAAGGCGTGCGAGGTCCATGCTTGCAACGTGCCACGCGCCTGGGCGCGCCTACCACAGCCACCCAGCCTGCTGCAGGTAGGCCGAGACGCGCATTTCCTGGGGCACGCTCACCGCTCTAGACTCCTTCCCAGACTGCCTTCAGGAGGCCTGCCATGCCCATTTCACCCACGACTTTGCCCGGGGACAGCGCCAGATGTCGCCCAGCTCCTGACTGATCCTGCCACGTGGGGCCGTGCGCCCCAGCCCTGGTCAGACCCGGCAGGCCAGCGCACCGAAGCCCTGAGGCCCAGAAGCCTCCCCCTTTTGCCCCCTGAGGAGGCCCTGTATGCGCTACAAGTACCCTTCCACGCCCCATCTGCCCTGGTCGCCGGGCGTTACGAGCGGCGACGTGAGCCTCACCGACATGGCGCATTTCCGTGGCCAGGAGGTCGTGGTCCTGGAAAAGCTCGATGGTGAGAATTGCACGATTGACCGCCTCGGCAGCCATCCGCGCTCGCTTGACCCGCGCCCCCACCCCTCGCGCGACTGGGTCAAAGCCCTCGCCGGGCGGGTGGGCTACCTTATCCCCGAAGGCTGGCGCGTGTGCGGGGAGAACATGTACGCGCAGCACTCGATTGCCTACAACGACCTCGAATCGTACTTCTACCTGTTCAGCGTCTGGAATGAACGCAACGCGGCGCTCTCCTGGGACGAGACCGTGATGTGGGCTGAGGAACTCGGCGTTCCGACCCCCCAGGTGCTCTACCGCGGTCCCTGGGACCCAGCCGCCATTCGCGCCATCCAGGTGGATCCAGACGTCATGGAAGGCTACGTGGTGCGCACCACAAGCGGCTTTGCGTTCGCCGACTTTGACCAGCACCTCGCCAAATGGGTGCGCCCCGGGCACGTGCAGACCGACCAGCACTGGATGCACCAGGCCGTGGTCCCCAACGGCCTGCGGCGGCAATGACGGCGCAGGCGCGCCCCAGCGGTGGTCTGCACCAACACGAGCTCGGACTGCCCCTGGGGCGCGGGGTGCCGCTCACGCGGAACGCTGCGTGCCAACTGGGCGTGGCGGGCCGGACCTGCGCCGAGCGATTGCTGCAGACGGCAACCACCCTTTCGCAGGCGGCCTGGGCCATTCTGGAAAGGTGGAACCACGGCCGCGGCAGCAGCGGCCTTCCGGCGCGCGTCGAGTTCAGAGATCTCCGCGGGCTCCCCTCTCTGGAAGACACGGTCCTGCTCGAAGGCGAGCACCCGGGCTGGTCCCTGCTGGCGCTCGCCGCGCCGCCCCACTTTCAACCTGGAGAAGCGCTGATCATCCTCGAGCACCTGAACACTCCGGAAGACCTGCTGCCGCTTCACGAGCGGGTCGGGACCGTGCGCGCCGTGATCGCCAACACCGACGACGCGGCTCAAAAGCGGCTGGTCGGCCGACTGGGGGTTCAGAGCCCTGACGAGGCCGACCTCGCCGCGGTGCTGGCGCTGATGGTCGTGGACCGGCTCACTGTTCGTGATACACGCTGGCGAAGCGCCCAGCAGGTTACGCCCCTACGCTCCAGGAGCGCCCAGGAACTCTGGTCGCGGGCGGCCCACCTGCCGTTCAACCGCGCCGAGGGGCGCGGCCAGATTACGGCCCTTCGCCTCGACCTGCTGCACCTCCCTGAAGGGCTGTGGCCTCTCGCCGCCGCCTGGAGGGCCCTGGGGCCCCTCACCGCCAGCCTGCCCACTCCGGCCGCGGCCGCAGCCGACTGGACGGCCGCGCACCTGCTTGACTGGCGCCGGGGCGGCCTGCGGATCTCTCCTCCCACGCCGGAAGAACTGCGCGCCCAGTTGCAGCGCCTGGCGCCAGACCTGGAGACCGGGGAGCTTGAGAAGGCCGTGAAGCTGATGGGCAACCCGCCTGGCACCTCAGGCGCGCGCACCAGCCATATCGAAAGCAACTGGCGCACGCAGACCATGCAGCCGGGCGCTGGACAGGCCGTGCTGTGCCGCGCCGGCCACCATCACCGGGAGTTGACTGCCCTGCACGTGCCGACGGGTGCCCGGGGGCACCCGGACTGGCCCGTGCACCTGTGGCCCCGTCAGAGCTCCCCGCCGCCAGGAGCGGCCGTGGCCGCCTGCTGGCAGTGGTCCGCACACCCCATGCACCCTGTTCTGACGCCGGTCTTCCCCAAATCCTGCGCACGCTCAGAATCACCCTGGCGCCTGGAGGGCGGCGCATGAGCGGCGTTCTGGTTCCCCCTTCTGCTCCGGGGTATGCCGCAACTTCAGCCTGGCGGTCGGCGTGACCGTCACACGAGGAAAATATCCGATATGTCTTTGAACGAATAAAAAGCTTCGGTGTCCATTCATTTGCCTCAGTCCGCCGCCCTGGCGGGCGGGACAGCCCAGACCCTTGAAGGAGTGACGTGGATTTTCTCCTTCTGGACGGACTGAGGACAGCTCGGGATGAGGCAGGGTGGACATGCCGTGCAATTCACGGAAAGCCGTGAGGCGGCGCGCGCTGTGCCCGTGTGGGCAAGCGTGCTGCGGCGACCCCGATCGTCCGTTCCAGTCAGGGCCCTGGGGCGTCCACGGGGGTTTCTGAGGTGAACGCTCAAGCCGTCTGGACCGGTGGCACGTCACGTTCCCCGTACGGTCCAATTTGAGTGCAAGGAGCAAAGGCGTGAATCCCGACCAACTCGGCGACTGCCTCCCTCCCCTTCATGGCGACGGCTTGATGTTGCGGTGGTTGACCGAGGTCAGCGCAGCCGCAGCGACTTGACGAAAGCGTCGATCTTCGTCAGTCGGGCGTCGCCCGTTAGCGCGTCGAGTTGCCCCTTGGTGCGCGCGACGTACACCTTCCATATGGTCGTGTCGCCGGAATTCAGCGCGTCCATGACCGCCCGGTTCGGCCCCGCGAAGGGATCGGTCGGCAACTCCTTCAGGGAAACGGGGTACTGAAGAGAGACGTAGTGCTTACCGTCGTTCGTCAGACCCTGAAAGGTATAGAAGACGCGTTCGCGCGACAGGGGTGACGCGTCCTGGCTGTAGGCGACGAGGTAGCGCACACCGCGTCCACCGGGGAAATCGAGGTATTTCACGGCGGCGTTGAGCACCTGCCCGGCAAAGGGCAGGGGCAGGAAGGGCAGTTCTCCCCGAATTGCCTTGGGTGCGGGCCGCTCCGCGAGCAGGGCCTTCAGGCTGCCGATTTCCGTCCGTACGCCCTCGCGTAGCCCCGGATACTGCGCGAGCAGACCCGCAACGGGGTAGACATTCAGCTCACGCGCATTGTCTCCCGGCTGCCCCAGAGTCACCCGCACGTGCCGGGGAGGAAAGAAGTCGGGCACGTCCTCCCGTTTCTGCGCCTCCACGTTGCGGACGGCGGCCGTCACCCCAAGGAGGTGGGCGTCGAAGGTCACCTTGGGCAAGGAAGGCGTGGAGGCGGTCAGGAGGAGCAGGGTGGGAAGCAGCGCCGCGTTCATGGGAAAGAGGTTACGCCCCACCCGATGATTCGGGGATGACGCTGCGCTCTAATTTGCGTCTCCTGCCCCTGAACGACCCCCCCCCCGCGCAGCCGCTGCGCCGCCTCACGCGGCAGAACGTGGCCGCAGCGAACCCACGGGACCCTGCTGACGCGCACCACCAGGGCCGATGCGCCTGCACCCTGCTCAGCCGACGCCGCTCAAGTTGCCCCGCATCAATCCTCTGTTTCACCTGCCCCAGCGCAGCGGGGCCATCAGGGGCGTCCAGTTCCACCGCCTCGCGATCCACCAGAACCTCGGTGATCGGGACCCCTGCTCCTCTTGCGGAAGCGGCGCGCCTGAAGTCACCCGGACCGTTCGCCCGGCATAGAGCAGGGCCACGCCCCAGTACATCTTCGCAGCGTCATTCGTGATCCCCCTTCACCGCCTCACATCCTCGGGTTCAGCGCGAAGGGCTTTGCGACGACGTTTGACCCCGTACATCCGCTTATCGGCCAACGCGACCAGAGCCTGTCCCTGGGCTTCTCCGCCCTGCACGAAGCCCACACTCGCTCCGCGGAGCTGCGCCACCTGCTGTCCAGCCAGCACCGCCGTATCCACTGCCTCCAGCAGGGTCTCTTCTTCGAGCTCTCCCAGCACCACGAACTCGTCTCCACCTAACCGGTAGGCGGAAGCCCCACTCCCCAATGCAGCGCCGAGCGCTGAGGCGAACACCCGCAGCATCTTGTCGCCCTGTTCGTGGCCTTCCAGGTCGTTGACCGTCTTGAGTCCGTCGAGGTCCATCAGGGCCAACGTAAAGCGCTTGACCCCTCCCTCCCACCGCGCGAGGTCTTCCTCGAATGCACGGCGATTGAGCAGGCCAGTGAGGACGTCTCGCCGCGCTTCTTGCTGAGCGGTTTGCACGACGCTGTGGCGATCCAGCGAACTGCGCACGCTTCGTCCGGCTGCTTCGAGCAGAGAGCGGTCGCTGCCCCGCCACTGCGCAACTGGATGATCTTGCAGCCGGACCGCCATAAGCAGGGTGGTCACGCCTCCGCGCAGGCCCAGAGGCAACCACGCGATCTGCTTCACGCCGCCCGCAACGAAAGCGGGGAGCGCGCCCGGATGCGTGGCGTAGTCGTCCAGGTACACGGGTGCGGTGATGGAACGGAGGGTGCGCGTCACACTGGCAGGCCAGAGCGGCGCCTGCGTCCGATCGGATAAAGCCAGCGCTGAAGGAGGGAGGCGCGGGTGAAGGTAGGCGACTTTGATTTCCAGATCGTCCTCCTCAAACAACAGCAGACCCATATAGTCAACGGGGAGCGCCTCCCCCAGCAGCGCTGAAGCGGCCAGGGTCACCTCCTCCGGTTCGAGGTCCAGGTCCATGAGGCTGCTGACGCCTTCCAGCGTCCGGGCCTGATCGAGCGTGTGCTGCATGTCCTGACGGCGGCGGGTCTCGGCTTCCAGTTCCCGGCTCAGGCGCAGGTTCTGGGCGCGTAATTCCAGTTCGCTCACCACCAGATCGGCCAGGTCCTGCAAGGCACGCTGGTCCTCCTCGCTCAAGGGGTGCGGCCGGTCATCCGTGACGCAGAGGGTGCCGATGTTGTGTCCGGCAGGTGTCTTGAGCGGTGCGCCCGCGTACATGTGGATGTGGGGCGCGCCCGTCACCATCGGGTTATGACGGAAGCGGGAATCGGCCCCCGTGTCCTCGATGACCAGCGGGACGTCTTGCAGGATGGTCCAGGCGCAGAAGGAGTCTGTGCGGGGGGCGGTGGTGTCGCCCAGGCCGGTGGCCGACTTGCCCCATTGGCGGAACTGGTCCACGAAGTTGATGACGGCGACGGGGGTGTTCAGCAGCCGGGCGGCGAGACGGGTGATGCGGTCAAAGGCTTCCTCACGCGGGGTGTCCAGCACCTCGTAGTGGGCCAGGTCCATCAGTCGGGCGTACTCGTCACTGGGGAGGGGCGCGCTGCTCATTGCCTCCAGCATAGGAGCGGCTGGGCAGAACGCTCTGTCAGGCATCTCCTATGACGGCTTCCGAACAGACCGCTGGCCGGTCTGTGGCTGCCAGCAGGCAGGGCCACCGTTCGGCCTCTCCGGTTTGACGGCCAGGACCGGTCTTCCTGGGAGCTGGGTGGGCCTCGCCTCACCTTGACCTGGGGCAAGGGTGATAAGGGTGGGCGCATCCGTACCTGAGCGGCGCGGGGTACCGGACGGTGGCAGTCGACAATGGGCAGATCGCGCTCTTTACCGCGGCACACTCGGCCAGACATCGTGCTGCTGGACCTCATGATGCTGAAGCTCGACGGCTTCGGTGTTGTGGAGCGCTTCCGTGAGGAGTCGGCGGTGCCCGTGACTGTCCTGCGCGCGGCGTGCCCTGCTCGGGCCCACAAAGAAACTTGCGGGCTGTTCCAGGCCGGTGGTCAAACATGCGGCACACCCTCCTGCTTTATTTGTTAAAGTCGACTCTGGCGCAAGCCATCCTTCGGGGCGGGGCGAAATTCCCCACCGGCGGTGATCACGCTCCGGCCACCCACAAGGCCCGCGTGTCAGCCCGCGAAGCCGCGCCTAGATGCAGTGCAGGCCTGGCCCGACCTGGTGAAATTCCAGAGCCGACGGTCACAGTCCGGATGAGAGAAGGAGGAAGTCAATTCGCACCCCGCGAATTGGCGTTTCACATGCATACTGGTATTTACCCCCCAGACGAAGTGTTTATGCACCGGGCCCTCGGGCTTGCCGCGCACGGGCTGGGCCGCACTGCGCCCAATCCCCCGGTTGGATGCGTGATCGTGCAGGGCGAGCAGGTGGTCGGCGAAGGCTTTCATCCGCAGGCGGGTCAACCTCACGCGGAGGTGTTCGCCCTACGGCAAGCGGGCGATCGTGCAAAGGGCGCCACAGCGTACGTCACGCTCGAACCTTGCAGTCATTCTGGCCGTACCCCCCCTTGCGCAAGTGCCCTGGTCGCGGCGGGCGTGTCACGGGTGGTCATCGCCGCGCTCGACCCAAACCCGCAGGTCAGTGGCCGCGGCGCAGAGCGCCTGCGCGCCGCTGGCATTCCGGTCACGTTGGGCGTCATGACGGACGAAGCGGTCAAGCAGCAGGCAGGGTTTCGCAGCCTCACCGTTCGGGGGCAGCCCTGGGTGGTCTACAAGTACGCCATGACCCTCGATGGGCGGACCGCGGCCGTCTCCGGCGACAGCCGCTGGGTCAGCGGTGAGGCGGCCCGGGCACTCGTTCACGGGTGGCGGGACCACCTGGACGCCATCGCGGTGGGAAGCGGAACGCTGATCACCGACGACCCCCTGCTCACGGCGCGGGAGGTGCCTGGCGGGCGGGATCCGAGGCCCGTCATCTTTGATCGCCGGGGCCGCACGCCGCTCGCCGCTCGGGCGGTGCGTCCCGGCGCGGTCCTCGTCACCGCGCCGGAGACGGAGACCAGCCATCTGGAGGCGGCAGGTGTGCACATCGTGCGCGCCCATGACCTGCCTGGCGCCATGACCGGCCTGGGAGCGCTCGGCATCACCACCCTGCTGCTCGAGGGTGGTGCCACCCTGGCTGGTGCGTTCCTGGCTGCAGACCTGATTGACGAAGTCCGCGTCTTCGTGGCGCCCAAGCTGCTGGGCCTGGGGCAAAGTTCGCTCGCTGCGCCTCACCCCACAACGATGGGTCAGGCGCGCGACCTGACGGACGTGAACGTCACGCCGGTGGGTCAGGACGTGTTGATCCAAGGGTACCTGCATGCGGTTCCGGAGCTGGAAGCGCTGCCGGCGACCGCTCAATTCGCTTGAAGGAGCAGGAATGTTTACAGGCATCATTGAACAGACCGGCCGCGTGACGCGCGCCGTGGAACAAAACGGCCATTTGACCCTGAGCATCACCCCGGAGCGCCTGTGGCCCGACCTCGACCCTGGGGAGAGCGTCGCGGTGAGCGGCACCTGCCTGACGGTGACAGGCTGGGACAGGGAGAGCTTCACCGTGGACCTGTCGCGCGAGACGCTCGCCAAGACCGCCCCGCGCTGGACCCAGGGGTCGGCCGTGAATCTGGAACGGGCCATGTCGGCCTCGTCCCGCTTTGGAGGTCATGTGGTCAGCGGGCATGTCGACGGCGTGGCTGAGGTGCTCGAGGTCCGGGAGGAACCCGGGGCGTACACCATGCGGGTACGCGCACCTCAGCATCTCGCCAAGTTCCTCGTGCCCAAGGGCAGTGTGACGGCCGATGGGGTGAGCCTCACTGTGGTGGATGTGGGCGGCCCGGGTGGCAGCCGGCCCGACCTGGCTCCTGACGAATTTACGCTCTGGCTGGTTCCGCACACGCTGGAAGTCACGACCCTGCACACCTGGCAAGTTGGCACTCGGATCAACCTCGAAGCCGATCAGATGGCCAAGTACGTCGAACGGTTGATCTTGATGCGCGGCTCGGGAGCGCCGCGCACTGCTCCCGAGCCGCGCCCGCAGGAGGTGATCCAGTGAGCCTCTCTCCCGTTTCGGAGCTGCTCGCCGCGCTCCGCGCGGGGCGGCCCGTGATCCTGGTGGACGACGAAGGACGCGAAAACGAGGGAGATCTCCTGATGCCCGCCGCCACAGCCACGCCCGGGTGGATCAACTTCATGGCGCGAGAAGGGCGTGGCCTGATCTGCGTGACCCTGACCCCCGAACGTGCCCAGGAACTCGATCTGGCGCCGATGGTGGGGCGCAGCACCGATCCCAACGCCACCGCCTTTACCGTGAGCGTGGATCACGTCAGCAACTCCACGGGCATCAGTGCGTATGACCGGTCAGCCACCATCGCCGCTTTGATTGACCCCGCCGCTCAAGCCAGCGACTTCCGGCGTCCTGGTCACATCTTCCCGCTTGTGGCGCGGCCCGGTGGGGTGTTGCGCCGCGCTGGACACACCGAGGCCGCGTGCGACCTCGCCAGACTCGCGGGATTTGCGCCGGCTGGAGTGATCTGCGAGATCATGGGAGACGACGGCGAGATGAGTCGCCTGCCGGATCTGCTGACTTTTGGAAACACCCACGGGTTGCTGGTGGGTTCCATCGAGGACCTGATCGCCTACCGCATGCAGCACGACCCCTTCATGGTGCGGGTCGCCGAAGCGGATCTGCCCACCGAGCACGGCGACTTCCGCATCGTGGGCTTCGAGGACAGCGTCTCGGGTGCAGAGCACGTCGCGCTCGTCATGGGGAACGTCACGGAGGATCCACTGCTGGTGCGCGTTCACTCCGAATGCCTCACGGGAGACGGATTTCACTCCCTGCGCTGCGACTGCGGCCCGCAACGCGACGCGGCCATGCGGGCGATCGCGGAGGAAGGCCGCGGCATCCTGATCTACCTGCGGCAGGAAGGGCGCGGCATTGGCCTGCTGAACAAGATTCGCGCGTACGCCCTGCAGGACGGGGGCGCGGATACGGTAGAAGCCAACGTACAGCTCGGCTTCCCCGCAGACGCCCGTGACTTTGGGATAGGCGCGCAGATGCTGCACCTGCTGGGTGCCCGCCAGTTGCGGGTCCTGACCAACAACCCCCGCAAGCTCCACAGTCTCGGCGGCTTCGGTCTCAAAGTGGTCGGGCGTGTCCCCCTCCACGCCGGACACAGCCACCACAACGCGCACTACCTCGCCACCAAACACAGCAAACTCGGTCACCTCACCTGAGCGGGAGACGGCGGGGCCGGCAAGCGGCCCCGCCGCAGGAGAAACCTATGCAACGCATTGAAGCGCACCTGATGGCCACTGACCTCAGGATTGCCATCGTCAACACGCGGTGGAATCACTTTATCGTGGACCGCCTGGTCGAAGGAGCCGAGACGGCCTTCGTACAGCATGGAGGGACAAGCGAGAACTTGACCCTGGTGACGGTTCCCGGTGCCTTCGAGGTGCCTTTGGTCGCCAAGAAGCTCGCGGAGAGTGGCCGTTACGACGCGGTGGTCTGCCTGGGCGCGGTCATCAAGGGCTCGACCGACCATTACGATTTCGTGGCGGGGAATGCAGCCTCCGGCATGGCGCGCGTGAGCCTGGAAACGGGCGTGCCCGTCGCCTTCGGGGTACTCACGACTGACACCCTCGAGCAGGCCATCGAGCGCGCGGGAACCAAGGCGGGCAATAAAGGAGCGGAAGCTGTACTGGCCGTGGTCGAGACGGCCAACCTGCTCAAGAAGCTGTGACGGAACAGTGCCCTGCACGCCCCAGGGTGGTTCCGGCGTCCCCATCGATGGTGTTCGCCCGTGGCCCGCGTTGGGGTCACCACCGCGGGAGTGCCGCTCACAGCGAGGCGGCGCTTGCCGCTCAGGTCCGCGAGCGCCACTTCCAGCACCTCTTCCGTTGTCGTGCTGGTCACGGAAACGTTCTCCGTACCAGGCGTCAGTGTGGAGCAATTGGCGGCGCTGTCCGCTGAGCTGAGCGATCCTCGGCGGGACGGCAGTGCTGGTGGGCAGCGCGCCACCCAGCCGCAGCAAGGGAGCGGCACATGGGTGGGGTGCCGCTGCTGGCCAGGGGATTTGCGGGAGTGGACGTGTAGGACGCGTTGACAAGTCAGCGGCCATACAAGGCGGCCTGGACGAGGGAAGAGGCGATGACCGAACTGGAGCGGATGGCCGGACCGCACCTTGACCCGGACACCGCGCACCGCTTCCTGACACGCCTTTCCGGCGACGTCATCCGCTCAGCGTCCGGAGATGGCCGCCGGCACACGGCGTGAGCAGGGTGCAGCCGGACGGTGTTCTCCAGTTTGTTCCCCTCTTGTTCCAGTTCAGCCCGCCAAGGCCTTTGGTGGCCTGTCCTCCGTCGTCAAAGGGGGAACGCCGAGAAGCGTCGTCATCCTTCCCGTCTGGGGCCACCAACCATTTGGGGCTCTGGGACCAGAACGCTCCCCAGTAGAAGATCCCGCTGCCACCCGCATCGCGGACCACGGGTGTCAGGGCCTTGAAGTCGTACTGTCCCTGGGACGTCTGCGGAAAGGGCAAATTCGCGTACCCTCCCTGATTTGAGCCCAGTAGGACGCAGTTTCAGCCAGGTAGACCATAGTCTTGGAGTAGCTGATTTACGAGAGCGGCTTCCACACGGCCATGACCCGAGGCTATGGTCGCGCGCACCACACACGGCGTGCGGTCGCTTCCGTCCCCCGCAACTGGGGACGGAACCAAACCCTCGTATGCGCGCTGCAGGCGAGTGGTCCCTTTGCGCCCCTGATCCTGGACGGTGCTGTCAACGGCGTGAGTTTCGAGTGGTACGTCCGAGAAAGCCTGTTCCCAGCTTTGACCCCAGGACAGGTCGTCGTACTTGACAATCTCTCGGCACATCACCGTGCCCCCATTCGGACGCACATCGAAGCCCGCGGCTGTATGGTCCTGTTCCTGCCTCCCTACAGCCCCGACTTCAACCCGACCCAAGGCATGTTCTCTAAGGTCAAAGCCCTCGTCCGTGCCCGTGAGTGGCGAGACCGGACCGCTCTGCTTCAGGGGGTATGGGACGCTCTGAACGCCGTTTCGCTACGAGACGTTTTTGGCTGGTTCACGCACGCCTTCCCCGAGATCTTCTGATGTCAAATGCTCTAGGGGATTCAGGGCAGAACGAACGCCATGGGCAGGGGGTGGTCTGCCCGTCCGGGGGCGTGAACCACCAAAAGTACGGGAGCACCTTGGGGTTCTCCCCAAGGTGCTCCCGTCTTGTTGTGCCCTGTTTACTGTGGCGCTGTGGCCCCCTCCAGGGCAGGCAGCGGCGTCAGCAGGACAGCGGGCTGCCCGGTGCGGCGGACGTACTCCGATCGGATGGCCTCCCCCACCACCCCGCCCTGCCCCAGTTGGGCCAGCAGCACGACGCTGCCACCAAAGCCGCCTCCCGTCAGGCGTGCGCCGTACACGTCAGGCCGGCCCTGTGCCAATTCCACGAGGAGGTCCACCTCGGGGATGGAAACTTCGTAGTCGTCCCGCATGGAGGCGTGCGAGGCAGAGAAGAGTTCGCCCGCCCGCTCCAGCTCGCCTGTCCGCAGCGCAGCCACCGTCTCCAGCACGCGCGCGTTCTCCGTGACCACATGCCGGGCCCGGCGGTCGAGCGGCTCGGGTAGGGCATGGATCCGGGGCAGGTCCTCCGCGCTCAACTCGCGTAGACTCGCCACACCCAGCGCTGCGCAGGCGCGCTCACACTCGGCGCGCCGGGTGTTGTAGTCCCCCCCCGCGTGGTTGTGTTCCACACCCGAATGCAGCACCGCGAGGTCCATGTCCTCCGGCAGCTTCAGGCGCCCGAACGTGAGGTCGCGGCAGTCCAAGAACAAAGCCTCGCCCTCGGCGGCCAATGAGCAGGCCATCTGGTCCATGATGCCCACGTTCGCGCCCACCAGCCCGTTCTCGGCCCGCTGGGCCAGCCGCGCCAACTCCACGTCGTTCAGCGAGAAGGCGAACAGCTCGCGCAGCCCGCGGAGGGCCGCCACCAGCAGCGCCGCCGAGCTTGACAGCCCCGAGCCCCGGGGCACGTTTGAGGTCACCTGCACGTCGAAGCCGCTTAGGGCTATCCCGGCGCGCGTCAGCTCCTGCGTGATCCCCGCAAGGTAATCCACCCACGAACCGGTCTGCGCCTCCTGCCCGAGGAGATACCCCGCCTCCTGCGCCAGGTCCGCGGCGTGGGCGCGGACCTGCCCGTCCTCCCGGCGGGCCAGGCGCACGGTGGTGCGCTGCGGAATCACGGTGGGCAGTACGAAGCCGCCATTGTAATCGGTGTGTTCCCCGATCAGGTTGACACGGCCCGGGGCGGAAGCCGTTACCTCCACCTCGCTGCCGAACACGTCACGGAAGGACGTCACAGCGTCACCCCGCGCAGTTCCTGGGCCTTGATTTCGGGCAGGGCGTCGTTGGCGAACACGCCCGCGCCCAGTTCGGTTCCGGCCAGGTACTTCAGCTTGCCGGGCGCGCGGAGGGCTGGGTAGAGCTCAATGTGCAGCGGCCATTCCCCGTGGGGCAGGCCGTCGGTGGGGGCCTGATGGACCGTCATGAGGTACGGCATCCGTACGCCGAAGAGGGCGTCCATGCGGGCGAGCGTTTCTTTCAGCAGCGCCGCGAGGTGCAGGCGCTCGTCATCATCGAGGTCCGAGAGACGTGCAGCGGACCGCTTCGGAAGCAGCCACGTCTCGTAGGTGTAACGCGCGAAGGGCGGAACGACCGCCACCGCGCCCCCGTTTTGCGACACCACGCGCAGGCCGCTTTCCAGTTCCTCGCGCAGGAAGGTGGTGGCCCAGGGCTCACCGTGGGTGGAAAGATGTTCATGGGCCGCTTCCAGCGTCCGGGCCTGGAGAGGCGGCACGTGGTCATAGGCGTAGATCTGCCCGTGGGGGTGATGCAGGGTCACGCCCACCTCCACGCCCCTGTTCTCGAAGGGCAGCACGTACTGAATGCGGTCCTGCGCGCCCAGCTCGGAGGTGCGGTCTGCCCACACGTCGATGAGGAGCTTGACGTGCTCCGCTGGCAGCCCGTGCAGGCTGAGGGTGGGGTCCTGGGTAAAGACCACCACCTCGCACGCGCCCGTTCCGGCGCTGGGATTCGCGCCGGGCAGCGGGGCGGGCCCGGGGGCCGAGAGGCTCAGGCTGGGAAAGCGGTTCTGAAAGACGGCGACGTCGTACTCGCCCTGGGGCAACTCGGTGGGATGCTCGGGGTCCACGCTGGGCGCAAGCGGGTTGTGGCCGTCCGGAGGCAGGAACGTGCGGTTTTGCCGGTGCGCGGCGTAGATCACCCACTCCCGCCGCAGCGGGTGCCAGCGCAGCTGCGGCGTGGCGTGAACGGGATCGGGACTGGGAGAGGGCACGGGGCCGTGTAGGGCCACCGCCTGGCGGCCATACAGCCAGAGGCTGCGTCCATCAGGCTTGATGCAGTGCTGCCGGTGAAAGCTCAGAACGTTGGTCATGTGGGGGTTCCTGGCGTGGAAAGGATTCGGGAAGCAGGTCAGGCGGGCAGCGGCTCGGCCACGGGCGTCAGGACCTGGAAGCCCACGGGCGGAAGGTCCAGGCCATTCCACCGTATGGGTGAGGCAGTCCAGTTCTGAACGAGCGTCACGTCGCCGCGCTTCGAGAGGCGAACGCCTTCCGGCAGGAACACGGGCGACAGGCCCACCCCTTCCAGCAGCGCGGTCAGCACCTCGCGCACCAGGCCCTCGCTGTGCGCGCCGATCACGGTCACGTTGCCGCGCCGCACCGCCGCTGCCTGGCCGTCCAGCGGACCGCCGATGTACTGGGAGAGGACCGCGCCGTCCTGCACCCTGTAACCCTCGGCCCAGCGCGCGGCCTCATGGGGGCTGCCGTCCAGCCCGGTGAGGCGCTGCGCCATTCCAGGCCGCAGACTGTCGTAATTGAGCAGCCGCGCGCCCACCAGCCCGGACAGTGGCCCGAACTGCCCGTCCTCGTGCGCTCGTCCGGACGGGGTGCGGAAGGCGGTGCGGGGCCCGAACACCACAGGGACGCGCTGGGCGACTTCCCCGAGATGTGCGGCCCGCTCGGGCGTGACGAGCGTGAGGGCCGGGGCCACCACGAGCGCGTACCCCGACAGGTCCCCGTCCGGGTGAACGATGTCCACGTCCACGCCCAAGGAACGCAGGGTGCGGTAGTACAGGAAGGTCTGCGCCCAATAGTTGATTTCGGCCGACTGCTTCTGCGCGTTGTAGATCCAGAGGCTCTCGTAGTCGTGGAGGAGGGCGACCCTGGCGTTCACGTCCCCGGCGGGAAACTGGCTGAGGTCCAGGCCCTGAACTTCGGTGTGGCCCCGGTCGGGGGTTTCGTCGTGGCGCAACAGGCCGGAGTGCATGACTTCCTGGGCCATGGTGGCGGCGCGCCAGCGGAAATAGCTCACCACGTCCGCTCCGTGCGCCCACGCCTGGGCGGTCCAGAGCTGCACCGCGCCGTCTGCGGGCAGCGGGTTGTACGGCGCCCAGTTCACCTGCCCGCACTGCTGCTCCATCACCCACAGCGGCCTGCCGGTGACCCCCCGGTACAGATCATGGTTGAAGCCCGTCACGTCCGGGTGCCCGGTGCGGGCGTACCTCACCGCCAGGTCTTCGCTTCCCAGGCCCCACTCGTGCAGCGCCTCCAGGGTGCCGGTGGGGTAGCTGTCCCAGCTGGCGAAGTCCAGACACGCGCTGGCTTTGTAATGGTCAAAGGCGCTGAAAAAGCCCATGTAGTTGTGCGTGACCCAGCGGCCCGGCGAGCACTCGCGCAAGGTCGCCACCTGCGCTTCCTGAAATTCCACGACCATGTCGCTGGAAAAGCGGAAGAAGTCCAGCAGGTGCGACGGACTGGGGTCCGAGGCCACCACGCCGTTCGGCAGCCCGATCTGTGCCCAGTCGGTGTACTCCATGCTCCAGAACACGTTGCCCCACGCCTCGTTCAGCGCTTCTGGGGTGCCGTAGCGGGCCTGGAGCCACGCCCGGAATCCGGCTGCCGCCGCCGGGCTGTAACTGTGCGTGGTGTCGCCCCAGCCGAACTCGTTGTCGGTCTGCCAGCCCACCACGGCCGGGTGTTGTCCGTACCGCTCGGCCATCACCCGCGTGATACGCGCGGAGTGCTCGCGGAAGACCGGGCTGCAAAAGTCGTAGTGTCGCCGCGCGCCGAACTGTTTGGGGCAACCGCCTGCACTGTGGGGCAGGATGTCGGGGTGCTGCTGCACCAGCCACGCTGGGGGCGCGGCGGTGGGGGTACACAGCACCACGTTCAGCCCGGCGGCGGCGTAGACCTCGATGGCCTCGTCCAGCCAGGCCCAGTCGTACTCCCCGGGGCGCGGTTCCATGCGGCTCCAGGCGAATTCGGCGATGCGGACGTAAGAGAGGCCCAGGGCGCGCTGCTGCGCCGCGTAGGAGGCCCACCGGTTGCGGGGGACGTGTTCAGGATAGTCGCAGACCCCAAGGGCCAAGTGGGCATTCTGGATCATGGAAACCTCGTAGCGTGATGGGTGGGCGATAACGCAGCGGTCAGAAACAGTGGGGCGTGGGGCCGCTTCTCCCACACCCCACTTTGCGGCATTCAGTCCTTGATGGAGCCGCCCGCGATGCCAGCGATAAAGTGGCGCTGCAGCAGCATAAAAACGATCAGGAAGGGCACGGTGGCGATGACGGTTCCCACCATGATGGCTCCCCAGGCGGTACTCGTCAGGCCGACGAGCGAGCCGAGCGCCACCGGCATGGTCTGCGCGTCCTTGCTGCCCAGCACGATCAGCGGCCACAGGTAGTCGTTCCAGCTCGACAGGAACAGCACGATGCCGAGCGCCGCCAGTGAGGGCCGGACCACGGGCAGCGCGATCTGCCAGAAGGTGCGGAAGTCGCCCGCCCCGTCGATGCGTGCGGCGTTCAGCAGATCGTCCGGCACCGCCTGGAACGCCTGGCGCATGTAGAACAGCCCCAGCGTGTTCGCCAGTGAGGGCAGGATCACCGCCCAGTAGGTGTTGGTGAGGTGCATCTCGCGGGCCACCATCACGAATTGCGGAATGATGGTCACGAAGGTGGGGATGGTCAGCGTGGCGAAAATCAGGCCGAACAGCCACTTGCTCCCACGAAAACGGTACTTGGCGAAGGCGTAGCCGCCCATGCTCGTGATGAGCATCGAAAAGGCGGTGTACAGCACGCTGATCGCCACGCTGTTCCAGAGGTTGCGCAGGTAGTTGGTCTGTGCCTGGAGTTCCCGGAAGTTGTCGAGGAAGTGCCGCCCGAAAGTCAGCGGCGAGGTGGGCCCAAAGAGGACGCTCTGGTCATGCGTGCTGAACACCAGCATCAGGTACAGCGGCGCGAGGAACAGCAGCGCCAGGGGCACGAGCAGGGCGTGAAGGAGCACGCGGCGCAGCGGCTTTCCGAGGCCTTGAAGACGGATGCCCGGGGCGTGGTAGCTCTTCTCGGGGGCCGCACGGATCACGTGTTCTCCCGGCCGAACAGGCGCAGTTGCAGGAAGCTGAAGGCGGCGGCGAGCACGGCGACGGTGTAAGCGAGGGCGCTGGCGTACCCGAAGTTGAAGGACCGGAAGCCCTGCTGGTACAGGTAGGTGCCCAGCGTCATGGTGGCGTTGCCGGGTCCCCCGGCGGTGATGAGCTGCGGCTCGGTAAAGAGGGTCAGCGTACCGATCACCGACAGGATCATGGTGAACAGCAGTGTGGGCCGGAGGAGCGGCAGCGTGATGTACCGGAACTGCTGCCACGCGGTCGCCCCCTCGATGGAAGCGGCCTCGTACACGTCCTCACGGATGCTCTGAAGTCCGGCCAGCAGGATGATCGCGTTGTAGCCCGTCCAGCGCCACAGCAGCGCCAGCACGATCACGGCCATCGCCGAGGCGGGCTGGTTGAACCAGTCCACACGCGGCAGCCCGACGGCACTCAGCCCGTGGTTCACGGCGCCAAAGTCACTGTTGAACAGCAGCTTGAAGATGGCCGAGTAGGGCACCGTGCCCACCACCAGCGGCGCGAAAAAGGCGAAGCGGAACAGCCCCTTTGCCCGCAGCATCCTGCTGTTCAGCGCCACCGCGAGGCCCGTGGCCGCTGCGAGCATCAGTGGCACCTGCACCACCAGGATCAGCACGGTGTTCTTGAGCGCGGTGTAGAAAAATTCGTCCCCGAACACGCGCTGCCAGTTCGACGCACTCAGGCCGGTGCCCGCCCCCAGACGGTTGTCGCGGAACGACATCAGGAACGAAGAGATGATGGGCCAGGCCCAGAACACCGCGAAGATGAGGAGGTACGGAAGCAGGAAGAGGTAGGGCGAGGGGTTGAGGGGCCTGCGGCGGCGCGCAGGTGGGGGCAGCGGCGTGGTGGTCATGGCACCTCCGGGGGAACGCAAGATGGGGGCCGGGCAAGGCGCGCCCCCATCTTGCGGCTGAATTACTGGGCGGTGGGTACGCCTGTGGCCGCCGAGATCTTTTTCGCGGCGTCGTCGAGCGCGGCCTGGGCGGTCTTGTACTTGCCCTTCACGTAGTCGCTCATGACCACGATCATGATGTTGTGCGCGTCGGACCAGTAGGGCGTGCTGCGGTAGGCGGGGATGCCCGGCAGGGTGCCGAGCACGGTCTTCCAGATCGCCTGGTTGCCCCAGAATTCCTGCTTTTGGTTGACATACGGGTCACGCGCGGCGGCCGGGGAGCTGGGCAGCAGCCCCGCCGACTTCATCATGGTCACTTGACTGCTGGGACGCGCGAGGGCGAACTGCATGAAGGCGAAGGCCGCCGCCTTGTTCTTGCTGCCCGCCGGAATGGCGAGCGCGCTGCCGCCACTGTTCGACGCCCGCGCGCCGCCCTTCTTGAAGGCCGGCATGGTGTAGACGCCCCACAGGCCCTTCTGGTCCGGCGCGTTGGTCCGGACGATTCCCTCGTACCAGCCGCCGTACAGGAAGCTGGCGACCTTGCCCGCCTTGAACTGCGTGATGGCGGCGTTCCAGTCGGCCTGGGTGGCGATGCCAGAGTCGTACATCCGCTTGATCACGTCCAGCGCCTGCACACATCCGGGCTGATTGACCGTGACCTTGACCGGTCCCGACGCGCTGAAGAAGTTACAGCCGTTCTGGATGGCGAGGCTGCGGAACCAGTCGTCGTCGACGCCCGCGCCCGTCGTCGCGAGCTTGACCTTGCCGCCGAGCCTGGTGTTCATCTGCTTGCCCGCCGAGATGAAGTCGTCCCAGGTCTGAATTTTCGCGGGGTCGATTCCAGCCTGTTTGTACAGGTCCCGGCGGTAGAACACGACCACGGGGCCGGTGTCCCAGGGCATCGCGTAGCGCTTGCCGTCCGCCATCAACTCGGTCCACTTGAAGGCCGCGAAGTTCTTCGCCAGCCGGTCGGCCCCCAACGTGTTCAGATCGGTAAAGCAGCCCGGAAAGCGTGACCAGAACATCTCCGCCACCTGGTTTTCCAGGGTGTAGATGTCGGGCAGGTCCGCCCCCCCGGCGGCGCATCCGGAGAGGCCACGCTCGAACACGGCGTCGTGACCGAGGTCCACGACGTTCACCTTCACGCCCGGGTACTGCTTGTTGAAGGCTGGAACGACGGACTGGAGGGCCTTGGCGGCGACATTCCAGCTCCAGACGGTCACTTCGCCTTTGAGGGAGGCGTTTTGAGCGGATGCGCTGGCGGTCAGGGCGAGGGCAAGCGCGAGCAGGGTGGGTTTCATCAGGGTTCTCCTCGGAAGGGGGACGTGGGCGGAAGCGGACGCAGGCCGCCGGGGAAGGGGATTCCCAGGCAGGAGGAGGCGGACCTTCAGGACCACGGGTGGCCTGAACGGTGATGGGCAAGCGGGGAGAAGCGGGCTTCTCGGAGGCATTCGGATGTGTTCAAAAGGTATTTCTTGTTAGGGCTAACAATTGTGACTTTTAAACAATAGAGGGCGAGGAGGACTGGACCGGGCAGGAGTACCGGAGGGGGATGCCCTGCAACTTCCTTCCTCTGGCAGGGAATTAAACTTCACCTGCGGGCAGCACGGGGGACATCGTGAGCTTTCCCTCGTGGGTCCCCAAGCATGACGGCTCTGCTGTTGGCGCTAACATTGATGCAGGCCTGTCTCTGCTGGATGCACCCCGGAAGGGCGTGGATTGTTCTCGCTGTCAAAAAAGGAGAGAATACGTTCCGGGTTCGTTCCTCTCACCACCTCTGAGGTTTCTGTAACTCATCCCCGGTCGAAAGACTGAGGCATTGACCGCGAGGCTCGTGCCTGAGTTACCCGAAGGCCCCAATCGGGCAGCCGATTTGAAGTTGCACACCTACGAATGCCTCGCCAGTTTGTCGCTCTGTGGTGCAAGACGAACAAAGTTGTTGGGAAGCAGCCTCCGTTTTGTGACGAACCGACACTTCAATTCCCTTCCAGGCGAACGTTACCCGCGCAAGCGGAGAGAAGTACGAGGAAAGTCATGCCCGATTCACAACGCGTTCTGGTGCTCAACACCAACCGGCAACCCCTGATGCCGTGCCACCCGGCACGCGCCAGGGAGTTGCTGCACGAAAAGAAGGCCGCCGTGTTCAGGCGGTATCCGTTCACGATCATTCTCAAGGCGCGCGAAGGAGGCGAGACGCAGCCCCCATCCAGATCAAGATTGACCCCGGCAGTAAGACCACGGGGATCGCGCTGGTGGGCGACTTCAAGAGGGGCAAGAAGGTGCTGTGGGGTGCGAACCTCACCCACCGGGGGCTCGCCATCAAGATGAAGCCGGAAGCGCGTCGGAGCTTACGGTCCTCCCGCCGGAGCCGCAAAACCCGCTACCGGAAGGCCCGCTTCCTGAACAGAACCAAGCCCAAAGGTTGGCTGGCCCCGTCCTTGATGCACCGGGTCTTCACGGTTGATCCCTGGGTCACGCGGCTCGCCAAATGGACCCCGGCTGACCAGATCAGCATAGAACGGGTCCGATTTGACATGCAGACGATGGAGAACCCCGAGATTCAGGGCACCGAGTACCAACAGGGCACCCTGCATGGCTACGAAGTCAAGGGCTATCTGCTCCACAAGTGGGGCCATCAGTGCGCTTACTGCAGAGAGAAGGACGTGCCGCTTGAAGTCGAACGTATTCAGCCCCGCAGCAAGGGTGGCTCTGACCGGGTCAGCAACCTGACGTTGGCCTGCGTGCCGTGCAACCAGAAGAAAGGCTCAAAGCCTGTCGAGCAGTTCCTGGCGAAAAAGCCAGATTTGCTGAAGCGCATTCTCGGACAGGCCAAAGCGCCTCTACGGGATGCGGCTGCCGTGAACGCGACGCGTTGGAAGCTCTACGAAACCCTCAAGGTTTCCGGCTTCCCCGTCGAAGTCGGCACGGGTGGACGAACCAAGTTCAACCGCACTCACCAAGGTTTCTCCAAGAACCACTGGATTGACGCCGCCTGTGTCGGCGAATCAGGCGAAAGACTCCGCCTACCCATCCTCAAGCCATTCCAGATCAAGTGCATGGGGCGTGGCAACCGGCAGGCGTGCAAGACCGACGAACACGGCTTCCCGAACAAATGGCGCACAAGGCAGAAGGTTTTTTTCGGCTTCCAGACGGGCGACATGGTGCGCGCTGATGTACCGAGCGGCAAGAACGCAGGGCACCACACGGGGCGCGTCTCTGTCCGCGCCAAGGGGTCGTTCGCTCTCGCCACAAAGGACGGGAAGAAAGATGGCATCAACCACCGCTTCTTCTCGACGATCCAACGTCAGGACGGCTACAGCTATGCGTAAGGCGTCCCCGCCTGCGGCGCCGTCTCCATTCCTCCCCCCGCTGAAGCACGTGGTCTCCTGGAGGTCTCTATGAGCAGTACGCGCAAACCTGCCACCCTGGAAGACGTGGCCCGCCTGGCGGGCGTGTCGCACATCACCGTGTCGCGGGTGGTCAACAACTACGCGCATATTTCCCTCAAGACCCGCGAGAAGGTGGAGGCGGCCATTCGGGAGCTCGGCTACGTGCCGAACCGTTTGGCGCAGGGGCTGGCCCGTCACCGCACGCACACCATCGGCTTTGCCACCAACGACATCTCGCTGCACGCGCCGTCGCAGCTCGCCTCAGGTATCGAGCGGGCGGCGCGCGAGCACGGCTACAGCCTGATCGTCTCCATCGTTCATGATTACGGCCTGCCCGCCGTGGAGGGCGCGGTCCGGGCGCTGAGGGAGCGGCACGTGGACGGCGTCCTGGTCAACGCCTCCCTCAACAGCCGTGACATGCTGAGCCTGCTGGAGGGCTGCGGCGATGTGCCCTGCGTCTTTCTGGACGCTCCGGCAGGCGTGGAGGTTCACGCCGCCCTGCTTGACCAGTACGCGGGGGCGCAGCTGGGTGCGGAGCACCTCCTGAACCTGGGGCACACGCGCATCGCCCTGGTCTGCGAGCCGCAGCCGGCTGAGGCCGAGCACTCGCGCAGTCAGGGCTGGCTCGACGCCCTCGCGGCGCGGGGTCTGAAGCCCGTCGCCACCGCCCATGGCGACTGGAGCGCCCGCAGTGGCTATGAGGCAGCCACCACCCTGTTGGGGTCGGGCACGGAATTTACCGGCCTCCTGATCGCCAACGACCAGATGGCCGTGGGGGTCCTGCGCGCCCTATGGGAGCGGGGCCTGAACGTGCCGCGCGACGTGTCCGTGGTCGGTTTCGACGACACCGCCGAGAGCGCGATGCTGATTCCACCGCTGACCACCATCCGGCAGGACTTCCCCAACCTCGGGCAGCGCGCCTTTCACCACCTCGTGCAGCTGCTGGAAGGCAAAGCTCCTCCCCAGCCGACCATGACGACGCCCGAGCTGATCGAGCGCAGTAGCACGGCGCCGCCGTACAGCCAGATGGTCCAGTTCCAGGACCTGATGAACGCCGTTCGCCAGCTCAGCGAGCAGTTGAGGACCTCGCCTTCCCCCAAAACGTAGGGCGTGGAGACCAGAGGCGGGTGAGGAATCACCCGGACCGACTCCAGTTGTCGTGGAGCGGGCCTTCCCGCTCCTGCTCTTGGGCGGCCCCTTTACTCCACGGTGGAGTGAACTCAAGTGGGTGGCCTGTGGGGTAGGCCACCAACACCGAGTTGTGGGTGGCCTTGCTCGTCCTCTTGCTGGTGGCGTTGATCGCTGTGACCGTCGGGCGAACGAAGGCGGGGAAGGCGCGCGCCCCGGCCCTGCAGGACCTCCAGACCCTCTCGCCCCGCGAACTGGAACCGGCGAATGGAGGTGCCGATCAGCGAGCGTCTTTCCCAACACGAGATCGCGATGCTCGCGCCTCAGAGGAGCAGGGTTGGCGTGAAGTGGGCGTTCCACGCGCTCCGGTCTTGAGAGACCGTCCTCCGAGGCACCCAGTGATTTTCGCTCGTGGGAGACCGGACCACACGGCCAGGTCTTCCGCACCACCACGTCGGTACACCTCCTGGATGTACACCCCCTGTCCGTCATCCCCATAGAGGTCGAAGGCCAGTGTCACCGCTTCCCTCACAGTCTCCTCCAGCTCTTCGAGGTCCCACGCCTGGGCGTGATTCGGACCCGCCTCACGCTGACCTGCTGGCGTCCACCCAGAGGACGCCAGCCGCCTCCATTACGCCTCATACGGAACCAAAGTGATTCCTGTATATGGCTAGATGTACGGTGAGGATATAGATCACGCCTGGGAGGAATTAAATAGATATGACTCTCATAAAAATATGAGTGAGAATCATTATTCTTTCGTATCACCCGGCGTGAACCCCGCCCTGAATGCTTCCGGTCCGGAGGTCAGGCAGGCCCAGGATGATGAGCGTCTCCTACAGCACGGACAGCGACGTTCCCTTCAACTCCGTGTGACGTTGAGCGGGGCAGCGTCTTCAAGGCATGGCGGGCGAGCATGTCGAAAGTTCCTTGCTGAGCCGGGCGAGCGGCCAAAAGCCCAGGCGGTCGGCGCGCTCGTGAGCCTCGTCGAGGCGGCCGAGTCGCAGCAAAGCCCGGATGACGTACTCTTCGAGGCCCGTCCGGCCCGCGAACTCCAGCAGTTCGCGGGCCGGACGCTCAACGTCTTGACCGGCCGCGGCAGCGAGTTCGAGTTCGGCGAGACGCACGAGGGCCTCGCCGACCGGGTGGGGCCGAGCCTCGAAGGCGGCGCGCGCCTCGGCCGCGAATCGCCGGGCCGCCGCGTTATCACCCGCGAAAATCTCGACGCCACACGATCCCGCGAGGATCCACGTGAGTCGCACGGGATCGCCGACGCCGCGCATGAGCGAGGCGGCTTCGCGGCACAATGCGCGCGCCGCCTCGAATTCCCTGCGCGCGAGACGAACCCCCGCTTGTCGGTGGCGCACGTCGGCGAGAAACGTGCCGAACTCGCCGCCTCGTGCGAGGTTCTCGGCGAGTTGCAGTTCCGCCCAAGCCTCATCAAGGCGGCCCATCATCAAGAAGACGAGCCCGAGGTTCGACCGCGACAAGGCCTCGGGATGCGGCACGCCCGCGTAAGTTTCGAGCGAGCGCCGAAGCCAGCGCTCGGCAGCCACCAAATCGCCGAGGTTGAGACACACAAAGCCGAGATCATTTTCAAGCGTGCGCACGCGCGCGTGACCGGGCACGCGTGTGAGCAGCTCCTCGAACATCGCGCGCGAGCGCCGCAGATCGCCCACGTAAAACGCGAGTTCGGCGGCGGTCGCGTCCAGGTCAGGATCGTTCGACACCAGGCGCGCGCCCTCATCGAGGTGACGGCGCGCCGCCTCGACGTCGCCGCGGCGCATTGCGACGGTCACGGCGCTCTCGAGCGCGCGCCGCACGATCGGCGTGCTCACCACGCCCGACCCGGCGCCGAGGCGCAGGGCAGCGTCGGCGTAGGCACTGGCGCGCTCGAAGTCGCCGCCGTACAACTCGATTTCGGACAGGGCGGCGAGGGCGTGGGCGGTGAGCTCTCTCGCCGCCGGGTCAGGGTGAGCGCGAAGTTCGCCGAGGGCCGCGTTGAGTTCGGCGCGGCCCTCGGCGCTGCCTTGCCATAACAAGAGGTCGCCGAGCATCACGCTCACGCGCAAGGCGGCGAGGCTGCCGGGCGCGGCGTGGCGCCTCGCCTCGCGCAGCCAGCGGGCCGCACCAGTGAGGTCCGCCCGCGCGGTCGCCGCGTCGGCAGCCTCCAGCAGGTGAGGCAACGCGGCTTCCGGCTCGCCTGCCGCGAGAAGGTGCCGAGCGAGCACGGCGGGTGCGAGCCGCTCGCCGCCTTGCGCGAGGGACTTGTGCAGCAACGCGCGCCGCTCGGGCGAGAGGGCCTCGTACACGCTCTGGCGCACGAGATCGTGCGAAAACCTCGTCTCGGTCAGCAGGTGCGCGCGCCGCGCCTCTTCGAGCGCGGCCACGATTCCCCACTCGGACAGACCACACACGCGCGAGGCGAGGCGCGGCGTGAAGTCGTCTTGCGCCACGCTCAGCGTGTCAAGCGCGCGCCGGGCGGCTTCCGAGAGGCGAGAGAGGCGGCGCTCGACGAGGGCAGCGATGCGCGGCGGCACGTCGAGTTCGGAGTAATCGCTCGTAACGTCGTCGAGGGAGGTGTGCCAACCGTCGGCGTCGGCGCGCAGGGTGCCCGCCTCGAAGAGCGCGCGCAAGGTTTCGAGCGCGAACAAGGCGTTGCCGCCTGACTTGCGGTGCAACCACGCGCTGAACAACGGCGGCCCGTCCGGCGTCCCGATGAGCGCGCCGACGAGTCCGCGCACTTCCTCGCGCGACAAGGGACCGAGGCGCAAGTCCAGCGCGCCCTGTTCGCGTAGGGCCCGCAACGTCGGCGCGAGGTCGGCGCTCACCTCCGACGCGCGGTACGCGACAAACACGCGCAGGCGCCCGCGGCACGCCAGGACCGTCGCGAGTTCAAGCGTCGCGGAATCGGCCCACTGGGCATCGTCGATCACCAGGGTGTGGGTGCCTACCTCGGTCGCCCGCGACAGGGCCTCGAGCAGGCGGGGACGCAGCGTCACGGGATCGGCGGCGGGCGGACGGCCCAGGAGATCCGGCAGCAGGTGGGCGAGGTCGTCGCGGTACGGTCCGAGTTCGCCGCCGGGTTGCAGCGCTTCCGGGCGGTCTCGCAGGGCGGTCAGGACCGGATGATAGGGAATGCCACCGAGGCCTTCCGAGCACCGCCACCACACCGCCGAGGGTGAGGCACCGAGCCGCGTGTCGGGAACGAGTTCTTGCAAAAGCCGGGTTTTGCCGACGCCCGGCTCTCCGCCGATGAGGGCGAGCGAGGCACGCTGAAGCGTGAAGCGTTCGTCCTCGCGGCCGATGAGGTCGCCCCGAAGCGCCGGGCGCTCCACGTGTGGGGGCGCCGCGACCGGCACTGGCCCCGCGTCCCGCAGCAGCTGTTCGAGTTCGAGCGTCTCGCGCATCGGGGCGAGGTTCAGCTCGCGCGCGAGCAATTCGCGAAATGTCGCGCCCGCGCGAAGGGCCGCGTCGCGCGCTCCGCACGCGAGGGCGGCGCGCAGATAAGCTTGCAACACGTCCTCGGCGAGCGGATCGGCGCGCCACAGCTCGAGCAGGAGCGAGGCGGCCCGCACTGGATCGCCGCTCGCCGACAGCGCGGCGGCGTGCACGCGCACCGCGTGTCGCCACGCGTCAGCGAGGGCGGCGCGCTCGAACGCGGCCCACCCCTCGACTTCGGGCGCGTCTCGCCACGTCACGCCGCTCAGAAAGTCGCGGCGGTACAAGGCGATGGCTTCTTCCCAGCACTCGCCCGCGTGCGCCGCGCGAAAACGCCGCACGTCGGTGTCCACCGAGAACCGCAGTCGGGTCCCCTCGACTTCGAGCGCCCCCGCCCACGGCAGCTTTTTGGCGCGGGCGATGAGGAGGCGCAAGTTATGCCGCGCGCCCGCCTCGTCGTCATCAGGCCAAAATAAGGTGGCGAGTTCCTGTCTCGTCATCCAGGTCTGCTCGTACGCAAGCCGAATCAGCAGCCACACGGGCTTGTGCGGCGGCAACTCGGCGCGCCCCGACCCCGTTTCGAGGTGCGGCACGTCAAGGAGGCGCAGCAGGGCCACGCCTCAGAATATGAGAAAAAACCCCCTATTTCGTGAGGGGCCTCCGAAACGCTACGGAACGAAGCGTCCGCCGAGGGGCAGGGTGTCCATCACGACCGGGACGACCGTGACGTAGAGGCGACCGAGCGTCGGCGCGTCGGCAGGCACATTGACGTTGACGCCCGTCGCGCCAAGGGGCACGTTCATGCTGGCGAGCTGGGTCACCGATTGGGTCGTTCGGCCCCCGATGTTGAGCTCGCGCACGCTCAAGAGGCGCACTTCCTTGACGTTGTACAGCAGCGGAAACGCGGGCAAGAGCTCAAGATTCGGAATCACGGTGCTGAAAAAGCTGTTGCGGTCCGGATCGAGTGAGACGCGCACGGTGTTGCCCGTTCGCGTGGCTGAGGTGATGACTGGCGATTCGATCGCGCGAATTTCTCGGTCAATTGTCGGCAACGGGAGCGTCACCCCCGACCCCAGCAGGAAGGACACAAGGTTGCGCATGGAGGTGAACGGATCGATGACCTGATAGTGGCGCAACGTGTATCCTGCCGGGTTATTGTCGGCAATTTGGTTGGCGAGCGGGGCGAGGTCGTACTCCATGAGGTAGCCCTCACGCATCGAGCCGAGGTCGATGTCACCGACGAGGGGAGCGGTGCCGGTGATCTTGACGTCACCGAACACGCCGATCTTGAGGTCGCGGATGTTCTCACCGAGCGTGCCCGTCTCGCCCAGGATGACGTTGCCCTGGACTGTGCCATTGACACCCGTGGAGAGGTTCTGGCACGACCCCGTGGACGCCCGGCAGTCGAAGCCGAAACGGACGTTCGCGGAGGCGTAGAGGCGCGCCTCGAACGAGCGGCGACCCGCCCCGTACGAACCGCCGAGTTCGATGCCCGGAATGAGGTTGGCTTCGAGGTTCACCAAAGGAATCCCGGTTGGAACGGCCTGCTCGAAGCCTTCGCGCAGCTTGCACTTGACTTCCACGTTGTTGAGGTCGGCGACGAGGGTATGGTTGCCGCTGCTCATGCGCAGGCTGGGATTGGCGGTGAACAAAAAGCGCGCTTTGCTCGTGTTCTGTCCGTCGATGAAGTTCGAGTCGATCACGACTTCCACCTCGACCTTCGGACGGCCGAAGTTGAACCGGAACGAGGGCGATCCGAGCAAGATCTTGCCCTCAATGTCCGAACCGGTGCAGCGAAACGGTCCGGCGTTGAACGCGAGCGCCCCGACCTTGTCGCCGCTCGGCGCCTTGTTCGGCGTGAGCACCAGGTCTCCATTCGACTGTCGCTGCACGCCAAAGTGGGCGGCCGTCGCTTCGGGAATGGTAACGTCCTCGCTCGAAAGTTCGAAGCTCTCGTTCACCACGAGCTTGTCGAAGACGTCGCCGAGCGGCACCACCTCGAGCGTCACTTCCACACCGTTCGCGACGGGACGGCTCGACACGACCTGACCCTGAATGGGAGTGCCGTCGGCGGCCTTGCTGAACCACAGCCGGCCGGCCGTCGGCGAGACGTCGCGCATCACGACCGTGTAGCGCGAGCCGAGCTGGAACGGCGCCGCTCCGGAAGCGAACACGGGCGGCGACACGACGCGCTCGTTCGGCACCCGCGTGACGCTGTCTTTCAGGTCCGCGACGGCCACGACGATCGGCGCGGAGGTCAGGCCATTCGCGGTCGCCCTCACGATCGTGCTGCCGACCGAGCGGCCGGTGACCGTACCGTCCGCCGCGACGCTCGCCACGGCCCCCTTCTCGACTTGCCATGTCACGGCGCCCGTCACCTCACGGCCTTGCGCGTCGAGCAGGCGCGCCGAAAGGCGCTCGCTCACACCGACGTTCTCGAGCAACACGTCGTCTTGCGCGAGAACGATGCGCGAGACGGTCGGCGAGGGCCCCGGCCCCGGTCCCGGACCAGGGCCGGGCGCGGGCATGGGCGAGCCGCCGCAAGCGGCGAGGCCGAACAGCAGGGCAAGGAGACCCAGGGACCGATTCTTCACGCTCATACCTTCCTCCTGTGTCATCGATTGGAATGACGAGGAAAGTGTGCCCACGAAGGCGTCTCACGGGCGTCTTCTTGTTCTGAGACGCCCGTGAGACGGTTCAGAGACGGCTGAAGTCTTCGTTCCTCAGGTTCAGCAGACCACGGGTACCCGTCGGTCCACAGTTCCTGCAGAAACCTGGATAGGCCAGAGGGGTTGATCTGCCATGGCTGGGCAGTTACGGCTACGGCGTCTAGGCCAGGGGTGCGTCAAGTCATGCCTTTTGTAGATGTCTCCAGGAATTTTCCTCCTTCAGCGGACGGAACAACAGGGGACGACTGGGCGCTCCTCAGAAAGTCCCGGCCCGTAAGAGCGGCTTCCCTGGTCTTCCAGCCTGGCCCTCCTGAGGAGCGCTCCCGCCTTGCTCTGGCTGGTCTGCGCTCTCAAAGGATTGACCTTCCTCGCGCCAGAGGGGACCTCTCCCCGCTTTACAAGACCTGGCCATTCAGCAAGCGGCTCCACGGCACGCCAAGCGCCAACGTTTTGAAGGCCAGCAGCACTGTGGTCGCGAACAGCCGATGGACCCACCGCTCGTCCAAACGCATGGTCCACTTTGCCCTCAGCGTTACGCCCACATGCATGACTCCACTCAGCACCAGTCCCAACTGCCAGTCCACCGCACCCTTGCGCGCAAAGATCAGGGTCGCCACCAGTGAAGAAGCGACGTTGATCACTTTGGTGGTCGCCACTGCCCGCGGAAAAGGCATTCGGAAGGCGGTCAGAAAGGCGGCAGTGAGAAGCGTAACGTACCCTCCGCTGAAAAACCCTCCGTAGACCGCGAGGAACGGGGTCAAGGCGTAGCCTGCGACAAGCTGCCGACGGCGTGGCGGCACGTTCACCACATCTCGCGGACGTTGAGGGCGCAGCGTCACCACCAGCATGGCTGCCGCGATAATGAGGGGGAGCCAGGAAACACCAGCAATGCTCCCGCCAGGGCGCCGAAGACGGTCAACACCAGGAGCAAGGGAAGCCGTGGGCGATCCAGTACGTTTCCATGCCAGAAGGGCACCGACGCGCCAACGCTCATGGTGGTGAGGGCGAGCGCGTTGGTCCCGAGGGCGGTCGGGGCCGGTACGCCGAAGGCCAGCAGGGCGGGGACAGTGATGAGGGAAGTGGCTCCGGTGACGACGCTCATCACGCTCGTGCCGAAGGAGATCAGGCAGATCGAGCAGGGACACTCATGGCCAGTGGAGAGGGCGCACGCAGCAGTTGGCCCCTTCTGTCTACAGGTGGCGAAAAGCGGGGACGGAGCTCGTCAGGACACGCCCCTTTTCTCTGCTCTATTGTTGGCGCGTGCAGAGGCATCAGACCTTGGGAGCCGGGCAGCGGTGGCTGCTGGCCTTCTTGTGTCTCCTCGCCTCTCTGGCCTACCTCACCCGCGCCCCTGAAGCCCCTGGACTCTTCCCACCTTCCGCCTTCCTGGGGGCATCCCTGAAGAGCGTGACCGCAAAGACCCAGCAGGTGAGGGCGGAGCTTCCCGCCTCCACGCTGCCCGCGGTGGCAGGCATGGACATGTCGGGGCGGGTGCATCATCCCGCTCCTGCGGCTCCAGAGCTCACCAACGCGGCTCCGAACGCCCCACCCGCCGGGCACGATCAACAGCACGCTGCCCATTGCCCCTTCTGCTTTACCTCGGCCTTCGCCCTGGAAGCGGCCGGGGTTTCTTTGGCTCTTCCCGGCTCTCTGCGGTCCCCCTGGTTGGCCCTGAAGCTGGCCCCGCTCCACCTCGCGCAGGTCCGGCACGCGGACCCGCGCGCTCCACCCCAGGGCTGACCTTCCCAGAAGGCATGTGCTGCACCTGGAATCCTGGCTCCATCTTCAGCCGCGACGAGGACAAGGCCAGCCTCGGGAACCAGACGCTCGACTTGGCCCTGCACATTGGGGGCGATTCCCGGCGCGTGACCGTCAGCCTGGGGAACCTCGTTCCACCTGAGACGGCCTTCAACGTTCAATCCGGGAAGTCCACCTTCCTGTGAAGTTCGGCGCCGCGGAAATGGCGGCGGGCGTGGGAGGCGGCAAGCTTGACCTCGGTGACGCGAAGGATGTGCAGGTCCACGGCGGGGTGGCCGCGGATCAGCTCTCCCCGAACCTGGCGGGAGCATTCAGCGTCACTGGGGCGGCGAGCGTGACCATGCCTGCGGGCCAGTAGCCCAGACCTCAATGTCGCGGGAGGGGCGCTTCGCTCCTCTGCGCAATCTCCCGCTCTTTCCCCTACCTGGAGACCCACCATGAATGTCCTGAAACCTGTCCTGTCCCTGGCGGCTGCCCTGCTGCTTTCCGTTGCTGCCGCCCACGCCACCGTCCGCACAGAAACAGGCCTGGCGGAGAGTCAGGCTGGAGCGTCCGAGACCTACCGTCTCAACGTGCCCACGGAAAAAGGGGTCTCCACCACCCAGGTCCGCCTGGTCATCCCAGCAGGCGTGACCGTCACCCGCTTTCAGGTCCTGCCCGGCTTCATCCGGACGATCAGGACGAACGAAGCTGGACTGATCACGGAAGTGACCTGGAAAGGCCGCATCGCCCCGCAGGAATACGCCCGCTTCTTCTTCCAGGCGCGCAATCCAGAGCAGGCAGGCACCCTCAGTTGGAAGGTCTACCAGACCTACAGTGACGGCTCGGTCGTGGCCTGGGACGATACAAATCCTGAGCAGACGCCTGCGAGCAAGACCGCCGTCAAGTAACGACGCCCTCTCGCCTGGGGAGGCCCGACTCGGGCCTCCCATGAGGTTTTTGCATGCGTAAACTGTTTTCCCTCGTTCTCTTCAGCACCCTCAGCCTTTCTTCCGCACACACCGCTGTGACCTCCATCACTCCTGGTCCGAAAACACCCGTGACGGCGCCCAGGAACGTACTGATTAGCTTCAGTGAACCTATTGAGCTGCGCTTTTCCACCTTCCGGGTCATGGCGGTCCCGGCTGGAAAGACGCTGGAGGACGCGGCCCACGTGGCCCTCGCCCTCAAAGCAGATGCCTCAGAACTGGTCAATACCGCGCTGAAAGCTCAGGGCATGGCCGCACGACTCACGCTCCCCCTCAAGCCGGGCCTGAAGGCCGGGACCTACGTGATCGCCTGGAAGATGCTCTCCGAGGACGGTCATCCCGTCACCGGCCAGAGCGTCTTCCACGTCAAATGACGGGGCACAGTCCATATTCCACCTTCTGGTGGGGCTGCTGGGCCTCAGCACCCTCGGCAGTGCCCTCGCCCTCTGACGGCCCTGCCTCCCTCGCCAGTTCATCTCGGCCAGTTGTCCAGAACGGCCACGCGCCCGCACCTCACCGACGTCCACCGCGACGGCCAGGGACCGCCCCCGGTTAAGCGGCAATCCAAACCCGACACCGCGCATCTGGTAGCCCGCAAGGGCTTCCCGCAGCTAACCCTCGTACCACGCCAGAAAGCTGGGATACGGAGAAGGGTGGATCGTCGAGTTGCCAGTCGGCGTAGACGATCCGTCCCGAGTAAGGCCCAGTCACGATCAAGACCACCTCCGCCGGGTCACCTCATTCCGTGATAGGCAGCACGCCGTCGTGAGCGCGGTCGTAGTTCGCGTCGTCCGTCATGGTTTCAAACCAGCCGGGCGGGGCGTCCTCATGGGGGAGAAAGGGACTGGGGAGCGCGAGGTCTCCATCAAGGTGGCTGTCCGCCTCTTGGAGGGAATACAAGCCGGTGATGGGCCCGGCCCCGCCCTCCCCGACGATGGGCAGAGTGCCCGTGGCTTTCGCTTAGAGGCCAGGTCCTGCACTTTCCCAGGGCAAAAGCTGCGCATCCTGGAGCATGTGCGCAGGGATACGTCACGTTCTGCCAGGGATGACAGACGTGCTCGACATGTCTCTCCAAAACGCTTTTCTCCTCCCATGGGGGCACGCAAAAATCCCATCTTCATCCCTCCCCCTGCTGATATGCGTGCCTTCTCTCGACCTTCTGCCGTAGGTCAGGATCAGCCCGCAGGGTCCGTCCACTGGGCTGCTGGAAACGCCTCTTTCCCGATTGACATGTTCTCGGGGATGTTTCACACCTATTGGTACTCCGTTGAGTCTGAAAGTGCTGGCGAAGAACACGGGAGATTCCCACTCTCTCCGTACCGCGCTGATCCCAGAAACACGGGCGCCATCCATCAGGTTCCCGCCAGTCAACGGAGTACCACTATTGATTCCGGCGTAAGTTCGCACCGGTCCTCCGCACCCCGGGTCACGGGGAAAATGGCCAGCACGCAGAACGTCCCTCTGGAATTCATACCGATTTATGCCGCGATCAATAAAGCTGTGAAGCGCGAAGGAATCCGCAACTGAAAGCGTGAACAATCTACAGCTCTAGTCCACTTGAAAGTGGGCTTCATACTGTTGAGCGGACGGCCTATAGGCGCGGTCTGGATGCCTTAATAAGGGGTTTTTTCTGCGCAAGCCTTCCAAAGGGGCAATAGGCTCTCCCTGAAAGTGTAAATATTACAATTGTTCGCCCTAACAAAACATACCGTAAGGGCACATCACAATACCCCCGTGAACAACCTGTCACGACAACCCTCACGCAAGCAGGCGGATGAGGCCACTACGCGCTGTCCTGCACGCCCAGCCACTTAAGGAGGGCTGCCTTTCCCCTTCGATCAACGTCAATGTGTTGTAAATACCGTGTTTTTACCTGGTCTGCTCCCGCTCATGGGTTTGGTCATTTTCGCAGCATCTGCGGTCTTCGCCGCTGCACATTCGTCGCTGGGAGGAAGAATATGAAACGTAGAGCCACGCTGTGCCTGGCGTTGACCACGCTGACCGCTGTACTGTCCTCTTGCAACACCTCAGAGCAGGCCCGAAGCGTGCCGGAACCGAGGCTGCAGGCGGCGGCCATTACGCACCCAGAGTGGATTCGCGGCATCGACGTTTCTGAAGCGCAGGCTGCGGAGAGTAAAGGCGTCGTCTTCAAAGACACCACTGGCGTCGCCAAACCCGCTCTTCAGATTGCCAAGGACCACAACTACAACTGGGTCCGCGTTCGGCTGATGGTGGATCCCAACGGCGAATACGCCCTGTACCAGGACCTCAACTATGTGAAGGCCGTGGCCCGGGACGCCAGGTCGCGGGGATTCAAAGTACTGCTGGACCTGCACTACTCGCACTGGTGGGCCGACCCTGGCAACCAGTGGACACCGCAACGCTGGAAGGGACAGGACGTGACGCAACTCAGTCAGTCGGTCTACACCTACACCAAAGACGTGATGACCCAACTGCGGGCGCAGAACACCGCTCCGGACATGGTGCAGATCGGAAACGAGATCAACGGTGGCATGCTCTGGGATCTCGGACGGATCGGGAACATGGCCAACTTCGTCAAGCTCACGAACGCCGGTGCCGCGGCGGTGCGGGACGCCAGTGGCGGGACCAGCACCATGCCGCCCATCATGGTCCACATCGCCAAGAATGGAAATGCAGCCGAAACCGTCGCTTGGTACAGGTCGTTTATCAACGCGGGCGGATGGGTGGACGTGATCGGACTTTCCTACTATCCCATGTGGCACGGTGACTTCAACAACCTGAGCGAAACCATCCGGCAACTCCGGAGCAATTTCAGCTGGGCCAAGGTCTACCTTGCAGAAACGGCGTACTACTGGGACCACAACCAGATGGGCTACGCCAATCTGCCCTATCCCCAAACACCCCAGGGACAGCACGACTTTCTCAAAGCGCTGACCCCCGTGGTGCGAAACGCTGGTGGGAGCGGCATTTTCTACTGGGGCGCGTACTGGTCCCAAAGCAGCCGGTGGCTGATCGCTCCGGCCTGGTCTGACGATGACGCTTCGCGGCGGAGCCTCTTCGACGATGGTGGCCGAGCGACGATCGGTATTGACGGTTTGAATTGACGCTTGCGCACGCAGTCAAGTCCGTGGAAGGGCCATTTCCACTCAAGGAGCGTGCCATGAAGAGAATGCTGGTCCTGATGTCTCTGGCCCTGGCGAGCAGCGCCAGCGCCACCACCCTGACGGTATGGAGCCATTTCACCAACGCCGACGAAGTCGCCTGGCTGCGCGCACAAACTGCCTCCTACACCAGAGCGGCGGGCCATCAGGTCAATATCGTCGGGCTACCGCTCGACCAGATTCCCGACCGGCTCATTCAGTCGGCCGCGAAGGGCCAGGGACCGGACCTGATCGTGTCTCTGCCGCAAGACCGGCTGGGGCAGCTCGCCGCTGCCGGAGTGATTGCGCCGATGGAGCGTTACGTTTGGAGCCCGTCCGACCTCGACCGCTCGGTGACGCAGGCCATGACCTACCGGGGCAAGTTGCTGGCGCTGCCCATGTTCGCCGAGTCGGTGGCGCTCGTCTACAACAAGAAACTGGTGCCCAGGGCGCCCACCAGCTGGAACGAATTTCTGCGGGTGGCAGGGCAAAATACCCGCGATGGCCGCTTCGGCTTCCTGACAGACCTCTCGAACGCTTACGCCAACTACGGCTTTTTCAGTGCCTACGGCGGCTACATCTTCAAGGAGAGCAGTGGCACGCTCGACGTGAAGAACATAGGCCTCGCCAACGCGGGCTCCAGGCAAGCGGTGTCTCTGCTCAATGACCTGCGTTTCAAGCACGGCCTCGTGCCCGAGGGCATCACGCCCGACGCGGCCAAGAGCGCTTTTCTGGATGGCCGCCTGGCCATGCTGGTCACGGGTCCCTGGGACATGGGTGACATCAAGAAGGCGGGCATCGACTACGGCATCACGACCCTCCCCGCGCCTCCCAGAGCCAGCGGCAAGTGGTCGCCCCTCGTCGGCGTACAGGGCATCGTGATGAACGCCTATAGCAAAGACAAGGCTGCTGCTGGTCGACTGGCGCAGGCCCTGGTGACCAGCACGGCGCAGGTTTCCTTTAACCGTGCGGGGGGGCGCATCCCCGTCAGCTCCAAGGCGCGCACGGAACTAAAGACGGACCCGGTCGTCACTGGCTTCGGCAAGGCGATCTCGGCGGGCACGCCCATGCCCAATGTGCCCGAGATGGGCGCAGTCTGGGGTCCCTGGACCAATGCGGTGACCCAAAGTACGGCGGCGGTGACTCCCGACTACGCCGCCACCCTGGGCGGGGCCGTGACCGAGATCCGGAAAAGCATCAAGTAATCGGCGGTCTGCTCGTGGGTGGACTCCACCCGGATGAACTGTACCCACGCTCTGCAGGAAGACATTTTTAAGGAGAACGCATGAAAAAGATTCTGATGCTCACGTCCCTGGTGTTCGCAGGCCAGGCCAGCGCCGCGACCCTCACCGTCTGGAACCACTTCACGGACGCTGGAGAGGTGGCCTGGCTCCAGGCGCAAGCCACTGCTTTTACTCAGGCAACCGGTCATAAGGTCAGCATCGTCAGCATGCCGCTCGATCAAATTCCAGACAAGCTCATCCAGTCTGCTCCCAAGGGCCAGGGGCCCGACATGGTCGTGACCCTGCCTCAGGACCGCTTCGGTCAGCTTGCGTCAGCGGGCGTCATCGAGCCGATGGACCGCTACGTCGTCAGCAAGACCGACCTTGACCGGACGGCCGTGAACGCCATGACCTACGGTGGCCGCCTGTTCGGCTTGCCCATGTTCGCCGAGTCGGTGGCGCTGATCTACAACAAGGCCATGGTGCCCAAAGCCCCGACCACCTGGAATGAATTCATCAGCGTGGCCCAGAAGAACACCGGTAACGGCAAATTCGGCTTTCTCCTCGACCTCACGAACGCCTACGCCAACTACGGCTTTTTCAGCGCCTACGGCGGCTACATCTTCAAGAACTACAGTGGCACCCTGAATGTGCAGGATGTGGGCATCGGTAACGCCGGATCCCTCAAGGCCGTGGCTCTCCTCAACGACCTGCGTTACAAGTACAACCTCGTGCCCGAGGGCGTGTCTGCCGACGTGGCCAAGAGTGCGTTCGTGGACGGCCGCCTCGCCATGATCGTGACTGGACCCTGGGACATCGGCGACATCAAGAAGGCCGGCATCAACTACGGCATCACGACCGTTCCGACCCCGCCGGGAGCCACAGGCAAGTGGTCGCCCTTCGTCGGCGTGCAGGGCGTGATCTTGAACGCCTACGGCAAGAACAAGGCCCTGGCGGCGCAATTTGCCAAGCGGCTGGTCACCAGCCCGGCGCAACTCGCCTTCAATCAGGCGGGTGGCCGCATTCCAGTGAGCCTCGCTGCCCGCACCCGCCTGAAGGCCGATCCCGTGGTGACTGGCTTTGGCAAGGCCATCTCAGCCGGTACACCCATGCCGAACGTCCCCCAGATGGGGGCGGTGTGGGGACCGTGGGGCAGCGCAGTAGCGCAGAGCGTACAGAAGCCCGGCCCTAACTACGCCGCGATCCTCGCCGCTGCCGTGAAGGAAATCAAGGGCAACATCAAATAAAAGCTGGTGGCCCTCAAGTCCGGTTGGTTGTGATCACCAACCGGGAGCTGTCCCCAGAATGTCATCTCGACAGGGCCTACAAACTCCGGAAACGAACCAGGGAGAGTGCTTCAGGCGTATGCGAGAGGGGTTGCAGATGTGGACCTGTCGGTTGCGGGGGTTTGCGTTGGTAACCACTCAGCAGGGGGCCTGGACCTGGGCAGGGAAGTAGAGTAGAGGCGTCTCTGAAGACGCCTGCCCGAGGTATTGTTTGAAATTACATGATGCTATAGAACAACTCTATGTGGCGTTTTTTACAGTAAACAGACCCAAGAGAATTATCTGTGAGTCCTATGGGCTATCTGAAGGTGAATTAAAACAGCTCCTCACTTATCCCCTGCGTGAGCTTCGATCGCCTATACTCTGTTCTTATCTTTTTGACGCTGTATATAATGTGGGAGTTTGGGATGATTTTCGATTTTTCCTTCCAAGATTGCTTGAGACATTTACTATAGAGGAGATAGATTTGTCTTCAATTGCCGAGAGAATCAAGTACGGCCAAGATAAGAGATTTCCGCTTAGCCAATCGCAAAAAACAGCATTAAAGGATTTTGCTAAATCATACTGGGATGATATTTTATATAAGGAGCCCATGTACGGCCTTATGATATTATCCTTGGGCACATTAGGGCCTTTTGGTGTGCAGCGCGATGAATTGCTGTATATTTGGCGTAACCACCCAAACCGGGCACTGATACTGGCTTTTGCTGCTCAATACAATAACACGGTACCACCTGAATGGGATCGCACCGAGTTGGTTGGCTGGCTTGAGGAAGCTTTCTTTACTACTACGAACGAGGAGGTGGCTACTTTACTGAGCAACGCCGTGATTTACCTAGAAGCGGCCGAGAGCAAATTCGATGCTTAATGTGGGCTTTTCTTGACAAGTCAGGCATGCCCATGTGGACAAATTAAAACCCTCACCTCAGAAACTCTGCCGTAACTACTCACCATGAGGGCGGTTCTCGTGGTGAGTAGTTGCTTGCGTTGATCGTGTCTGCTTGAGAGAACAGTGGTTTGGCATTCGGGTGTTCTGGGGCGTCACATACCCGAGGGTGGAGTGGCGGCACTCACGTCTGCAGAAGACCTTGCTGGGTTCAAAAGCGTCTTACGCAAGAATATTACTATGCCTATTTTCTCGTTTTTAACAACTGCGCTGGGTTTTTATATTGGACCTCTTGCAAAAGCCATGATCGGCAGGCATGTGTGAGGTTGCACAGGGCCGCGATGAGCTGAACTCGGAGTGCAAACCGACGCCGCCGATGTCGGTACACGCCCTTCAACACGCGGAAGATCTTGATGTGCCGGATCACATGTAGGGTCCCCTGTTGGGTATAGGCCAGCACACGGTTCTCCTGGCGCTGCTCCGCGGACAGAGGTGGGCGCTCGCGTCGCCTTATGGGTGGTGATGGCGTGCTGATGGCTTCTCCACAAGCCCTGGTACCCAGCATCTCCAATCAACGCCGTTTGGTGAGGAAAACGGACGCCGGACAAACGGAACAGCTTCAGGTCATGAACTGCTCCAGCGCTCGTGGCGGTGCTGAGGATGCGCTGCGTCACGGTGCAGATGAGCAGCTGAAATTTCAGGGTGTGTCGCTTTTTCTTCCCGCTGTACCAAGCGCGCTGCTTTTTTTGGGCCGTTCACAGGGCACTTCAGCTGCATCGGCCGCGACGGTGCTGTACACGAGTTGCGTTTCCTGAAACACGTGTTTTTTGCGCATCTGGAACCGGGCACTTGCGATCGGAGCCGCTTCCACGCGTTCCACCGTGCGGTGCACGCCATGCTCATGCACGCCCCAGTCGTCACCCAGGTGCGCGAAGGTCCGGTACTCGCGCCAGAATTCCAGCGTGACTGAGCAGTTGTTCCGCCACGCCGAGTGCGGCTGGGCGCCCAGACTTCTTCTTCCGTCCTTCGCGTCGCCTCAGCACCTCTTCCATCTCGGCAAAGGTCTCCGGGTAGACCCCGGTGCGTCGACGAAACTGCTTGCGGTTCATCTTTAGCGTGCGTGTCAGACGGTCTCGCTCCACCCTGCTAGCTTCGCCAATCACTTTCGCAAGAGGTCTATTAAGCACTTTGTGAAAAGGTCCACTATAATGAGTAGAATGCTTCCAGATTTCATCCGCCCCCTTCCTATTCATCGGCAGCTCGGTAGTTTTGCTCGAACAGACTACTTGACTCTCATTCAGGATGAACAGCATGGCATTACCCTGGTGGACACCGGCTTGCCTGGAAGCGAACAACAAATACTTGATGCTCTTAAAGATTTAAATATCCGCCCGAAAGATATTAACAATATTGTGATAACGCATGGAGATATGGATCATGCTGGCTCTGCCCGAGTCCTGCAGGAAAAGACAGGGGCGCAGTTGTGGTCTTCTGCAGTAGAAGCCCTCTATATTTCAGGGGAAAAGGCCTTTTACAAGCCTCTAACAGAAGATTTTCTGATCCAGCTGCCTCCTGACGTAGCGCAGCAGTTGAGAGAAGGTATACCTCCAGTGAAGATCGAAAATGAACTCATCGCTGACGCATGCTTGCCTTTTGCCCGGAATGCTCAAGTCATCGCGACGCCAGGCCACACACCGGGACACGTCAGCCTGTTTTTCCCTGAAGCGAAGACGCTCATCGGTGGGGACGCAGTGATGGCAGATGGAGAGCAGTTGATTTTCCCGCGCTTCAGTCTTGACAACCGGATGGCTCTTGAATCGATTCGCCACCTCGCCTCCTTGGCTCCCTGGGTGTTGATTGCTCAGCATGGAGGCGTATTGACGCACGACGTTCCTGAGAAGCTGCAGAGACTGGCAGCAGCCGGTATACCTCTATCTGGTTGATGCTCTTCTGATTAAGGTGAACGATTGGAGGAGGGCAGCAGGTCAGTCGTCCATGCCGCACTAACGCTGCATCTGTCGTTCCTGCGCCAAGGTGGGTGCGGGCGTGACGGTGACTCTCACCATGTCGCCGGCGCTGCTGCCTTCGGGCAAGTCTCGCGGGTGCCCCACCACCCAGGCTCCCGTGGAATGCACGATGAAGTGCTGGCGGTCTTTGCGCTGCAAAGGACCTGCGTAGTTCTGACCGGGAGTGGTGGCGTTGAGGTAGACCTGCTGGCCCTGATGGCCGTACCGCTCGCTGAGGGTGTCGAACTCACGCTGTAAGAGTCGCGCCCGGTCTGGATCGGTGATCCCGTGAAAGAGTCGGCGCATGGTTTCCCGGTCGCCCTGGGCCGCGTCATGGCTGGAGACAGTCATGCGCTGTTGGGTGACGGCCCCGAAGTGGGCGTCAAGCAAGGGCTCGGGGTGGCAGTTCGAGGATGCTGGGAAGGGGCTGCAAAGCGCTGACCACCAGATGGGCCTGGCCGTCTCCCTCGAAGGCCGTCGCGTGGGCGGCCACTCCGGCGATCAGGACCTCAAGCCGCACGCCCCATCGTGGGGAAACCGGCGGAGGACCGCTCCTGGCCGGTGCTGGAGCAGCCATACGACATATATGGGGAGATTCAGCGCCATGCGCCCCAGGAGGAACAACCGCAGGAATCCCTGGAGTTCAGGGAGGTCCCTTTCCCAAGCGGGGGCCCGCGGTCATGACGGAAGCAAGAAGGTCAACGGATGAAAGCACCATCTGACCGTGGATGCCCTTGGGCTCCTCCTGGGGGTCAAGTTCCGCCCCGCGAACATCACTGATCGACAGGATGGCAGCGCGCAGCCAGCGTCAGCTCTGCGTGACCTGATGGAGCTCGCGAAAGAGTTTGCCGAGGAAGCGGACCTGCCGCTCAGCGGCCGCCACACGTTCGGCTTCGGTCTCAGGCTCGCCTACACGAATGGCTTCTCTGGCGATCGTGTGCGCCAGATCGAGCAGGTGCTTTTCGAACTCCATGGCGGCGAGCATGGCTTCGGGAACTTCCACCGCCATGTCTTGCGCCATGCTGTCAAGCGCATCCATCAGGCTGAACTGTTGAGGAGCGAGCACTTCGGGATCAGGCGTGGTCTTCTTGCGCGGCATGCCTCAGTCTGCCATTCCCATGCCCCTTGACCCTCGTTTTGTCCTCAGGTTCTTACTCCACTGGTCGTCCAGCGAGGGCCAGGGCTCCCTTGGTTCGGCCTGCCCTCCGGTTTCCTTCAGGAGGAGTGGCTGCCGTGACAGGATTTTGTTGGACCCAGTCCAGTAATCTCTCGTTATTCATACCAACCCGAGGGACGTTGGCGCCCCGCTCCTTAAGCGGCGAGGCCGTACGTCTTTACGTCTCGCACACGCCAGACAACAGGTACTGCGGCCTGCACACCGAACCACACAAGAAAGCTCCCTTCGAAAATGAACGGCATAACGGCGTTCAGCCGCATCCCCAACTTCCCTTCCCCCACTTGAAGCCCAGGCGGCTGGAACGCGGGACAGTGGCCGTCCGCCTTTCCTCGATCCCCCGATCTTCCCAAGCTCCTCCCGACGTGACTCTTCAGCAGGGGCTACATGGCGAGCGTCGGTTGTTCGGCAAAAGCGCTCTGGACTTTCATGTGGTGAGAGGGCTGTGTTCCAGGGGGAACGCCGAACACGCTCCATGTCAGCTACAGGACCGAGGCAGAGGCGCGGTCTCCTGCATCTTTAGGGACCGCCCGGCATCAAGGGGAGGACGTGACACCTCCCCCTCCCCCCGCACACTCCTCTTTCAGCCTGTGCTTCCCCGCCTGACCCTGGACCGTGTGGAATTGACCGCGCAGCTCGGCCGCTCCACGCCCATTCCCCAGGCCGCCCTGCCTCAGCTCGCGCGGGCCTGGCCGAACGGTTCCGGGCGGTCGTCCACGACGTAGGCGGGGAAGCCCACCGAACGTTGGAGCGCTGGAACGCCGGGCGAGGCCTGGCGGGTCTCCCCCACCGCCGAGTTCCCGACCTCGCGTGTTCAGGCGAGGTGCTGCTTGAGGTGCCCCTGCTGGAAGGAGAGCATCCGGCCTGGCCACTGCTGGCGCTCTCCCGCCCACCGGTCTTGACTTCGGGGAGCACACTCACGGCCCTCCGCGCCATGACGGCCTTGCGTGCGCCCCATCCGCCACTCTCCTTAGCGCGAACACGTGGCGATAAACCTGCCCGACACGGGCCTTGAGGCCGCGTTCAACGCCGTGGATACAGACGTGCCGCGCGACTTCGCGCTACTGCTCGCCCCCGGATTGCGCGAGCGCACGCGGGTCACCACCCTCCGGCACCACTGCCCTGTCACAGCGGCCCCACGTGACTACTCCGCCACCCCCTGAGTAGCCCACCTCCCCGTGGATGGAAAAGGCCCACCGCATTGTCGGTGGCCTAAGAGGGGTTGGCTTTGTTCCAGCGTCAGATCTACTCCTGATTGTGTCGTCCCAGGGACGAGGTGTCCTTGATTGCCTCACAGGGGAACTTGTGGCACGGGACAAGGAGACGACGACTGAGGCGCGGTGTATGGAGTACATCCGGGCGACAGGCAGCTGAAGAAGTCGTAGGCGGGCGGTAGAGTCCAGTCGATGTCCTCCGCCCTGCCTGCCATTCCCCGCGAGGTCCGCACGAGCCGGCTGCTGCTGCGCGCCCCCCGCTCCGAGGATGCCCAGTCGGTTCACGCTGCCGTCCACGCCTCGCTGCCCGAGTTGCGCCCGTGGATGGTCTGGGCCCAGGACCCGCTGGACCTGCCGGGCACCGCCGAGAACCTGACGCGGGCTGCCGAGGCGTTCACAGCGGGCGAGAACCTCCGCTACCTCGTCTGGAACGCGGCGGGCACCAAGCTGGTGGGCAGCAGCGGTTACCACGCCCTTGACTGGCGGGTCCCCAAAGGGGAGATCGGCTACTGGATCGCCACCGCGCACGCCGGGCAGGGATACGCGACCGAGGTGGCGCGGGCCCTCACCGAACTGGCCTTGTGGCCGCAGGTGGAAGGCGGCCTTGGCTTTCGCCGCCTCGAGATTCGCTGTGACGCCCGCAACGACCGGAGTGCCCGCATTCCCGCCAGACTGGGCTACACCCTGGACGCCGTGCTGAAGAATGACGACGTGGCAGCAGACGATCCCATGCAACTCCGTGACACGTTGATCTTCAGCATGACGAGGTAAGAGGGGAAGCCTGCCCTCTGCTCTTCCTCTTGTGTCCAGGCCGGGTTGATCGCCTGGAGTCAGGCGCAGAGCAAGGAGTATGCGAAGTGGTGCACCAGCAGTTGCTGAAGGGTAACTCTCCAGCAGGACAATCGCGGCCGTACTGAAGTGGTTGCGAGAAATGGACGCTGTACTCCTGGCACAACGCCTTACGTCTCTCAGGGGATGGAGCGCAGACCTTCCTGGATGTAGGGGTCTGCTGAGTAATCACGACCCCACTACGCTCACGGGAAGCGCGCGACTTGTGGACACGTGACCTGCCGCTGGAACAGGAGTTGGGCGACCTGATGACGCTGCGGAGGGGGTCGCTGCGGCTGGAGCCAGACCAGTGGTCGTTGGCGGTGGCCTGGAGTGCCCTGGGCGCTGGGTTATCCACGCCAGATGCCCAGACCGCGGCCTCGACGGAAGTGAAACACTGGCTGACTCGGCTGCTGCCCGGGGTGGCGCCAGAGGCGCGGCGAACAGCTGCCGAAGCCCTGAGTGCCGACCGTGACGCAGGTGAGGGTCACTGGCAGACCGGAACCCTGCGCGGTGACCCTGGGCGCCGTGTGGAGGGTGGGACACGGGCAGCCTCGACTGCTGACCCTCCACGTTCCTCACGACTGCCGTCATGAAACGGCCTGGCTGGTACGAAACGCGCGTGGGATCGGTGTGCCTCCTGAGGGGCAGCCTTCGCGGCAGCGTGGACATGGAAGGGCTGAGGGATGATCTGAAGTGACGGGCTCTGCACGAGGACCGTTCTGTTGCTGAACCGTGACCAGTGAAGTCCGGAAGGGACAGGCGAGGGCGACGAGCCGGAGGGTTTTCAAAAACTCAGGTTTCAATTGAAATTTGATAACTGCACACTCTGGGTATGACCACTGCGCACGCTGCTCCCGGCCAGATGAGGATGCCCGCACAACCTCAAGCGCCCCTGCACCTCACCTACGAGGCACGCCATCAGGCCGCCCTGCACCAGCATGCCAGCCTGCTGAGGGAGGCGCAGGTCCAGCAGCTCCTGAGGAAACACCGTTCAGTGCCGTGGTGGTCTCGCGTTGTCGCCTGGCGTCCCCAATGGTTCACACAGCGTCTCCCGAGCGCCATTTCGAAGTTGACCGTTTCACCTTCCGTTGAGTGACCTCGGGCGTCCTTCGCCGGCCCGCCTCTTCCAACAGTGTGTTCCCTGGTGCCCCAGATGCCGCTGTCCCCTGAGGGAGGCAGCAGAAGTTCACGGCGCCAAGCCGAGCTGATGCTGCTTTCCCCGGTCGTATTCCCCGAACACCTCACGGAGGCCCTATGCAGACCCTGACCGTTTCACCCACGAACACGCCCGCAGTTCCCCACACCTGGCGCCGCTTCTCGCTGCTGCGCGTCCTGCTGGGTACCCTGATCGTCACCCTCCCTGTGGTCCTGACCATGTTCCTCGCCCAGCACTTCATTCCCCAGTCCCTACGCGCCTATTGGCCTTCACTCCTCGCGGCCTTTCTCTGCGTCGCTGGGTACCGGCTGTACATGCGCTGGGTTGAGCAGCGCCCCATGCACGCCTTTTCCACAGCGCATGCGGGCCGCGAGCTCGGCACGGGCACCCTGGTGGGTGGTGGCCTGTTCCTCGCCGTCATGGGTGTGCTGGCGGCGGCGGGGGCGTATCACGTGACCGGAACGGGTGGTCTGGGCACGGTGCTCGCCCCTCTCTGCGGCATGGTCCTGGTGGCCTTGTTCGAAGAGATTTTGTTCCGGGGCATCCTCTTCAGGAATCTCGAGCGGGCGCTGGGCAGTTGGGCAGCGCTCCCCGTCTCGGCCCTCCTGTTCGGCCTGGCACATCTTCCCAACGCCCATGCTGGACCCATCGCCATCGGTGCGACCGTCGTTGCGGGCCTGACGTTCAGCGCGGCGTATCTGGTCACGCGCCGCCTGTGGCTGGCGGTGGGGATGCACTTCGCCTGGAACACCATGTCTGGCGCCATCTTCTCGGTGCCCACCTCGGGTCATGTGGCCAAGGGCTTTTTGCAGGGACACCTCAGCGGTCCGGACTGGTTGGCAGGCGGAGCGTACGGTATTGAGGCCTCGGTGGTTACCCTGGTGGTGTTCACGTTGTCCAGCGCGGCGTTGCTGGTCCTGGCGTACCGGCGTGGTCAGTTCTTGAGCAAGGCTGCCTTGATGGAGGAAGGGGTGAAGGTGGAAGCCTCAGGTGGGCCAGGGGGAGTGGGGGGCAGTCCGAGCAAAGCCTTCGTTCCGGGCGGTGGTGATGCCTTGTAGGACGTAGACGCCTTCCCGGCGGTTTCTCAAGCGGGCGACCCGATCCAATGCCCCAGACTTGACGAGCGTTTCGGGGGCGTCTCGTGTGAGATCCACGCGGTCGTAGAAGTCCTCCACGCTCAGGCATTTGCCCCCGGTCAGGGTCAAGCGTTCCTGAACGATCGGCGGGCCGCATCAAGGCTGAGTACAGCGCGCCCTGCAAGGCACATACCGCGTTCGCTGTACGCCGCGGCAAGGCACTCTTCACGCCGCACTGCCTCGCCTCGTACGTGGCCGCTGTGACCTCGCTGCGGGGACCTTTGTACGCGGCGACGGGCTTCCCCCTGGACTGGCCGCGTTCTGTGGACGAAGCGGACTGGAGACTCGGCTCAGGGTGAGTGTACGCCACGAGGTGGAGCGGTGGGGCCACCCCACCGCTGGGCGAACTCGTCGGACGTCAGGGAAGAAAGGGGCCTGGCGCTGTTGTAGAACGTTCTCCAGCCGTCCAGGAGGACCTGAGCGTGCCGAGGGGAGCGGAAGACCTCCAGGTTCAGCAATTCATCGCGGAGTCGGGAACGGCGTGCAGGTGAAATGGAGGGGGCGTCCAGCGTTTTCTCAGAGGAATCACGCGCTCAGGGTTGGCAACTGGACGGCCAGGTCCAGCATGAGCTCTTCGCTGCCGATCAACCGCTGGTCCCGTCGAAATGCCTCTGTGGGGACGACGTTCCAGTCCCGCTCAAATCGAGCTGCGAGCGCAAGTGCCACCTGGTCGAAGGTATATCCATGCCGTGCATTGCTGTCGAGATGCACCACGCCCGCCTGAGGCGAATGGATCAGGGTCCAGAGTGCTGCCGCGGTGTCTTCCATGAATGAGCAGGCGGGTCGCCACAGCCGACTGGCACTGACCTCGCCTTTGTCCCGTTGCCATCCATCAAGTTGCGCGAGCATGTTGTTCCCCGTGGCCTCTGGGTCGATCTGCCAGCCGATCCGCGCCACCGTTGCCTGGGGATTTGCACTCAAAATCGCCTGCTCACACCGCATCTTGTACTGGCCGTACTCGCCGGAGGGCGTCGGTGCGTCCGCCAGTTGATGGGGACCGTCAGGATTTTCTTCGAACACCATCACGCTGCTCGTAAATGCGAACGGGATTCGAGAGGTGGCAGCGTACCGAGCGAGCCTTGCTGCCCAAGCTTCGCTGCCCATGGCGAGGTGAACAATGGCGTCTGGGGAAAGGCCGTGGAGGTAGGCCTGTCCGGCCGCTTCATCATCGGGTGGGGTCTGCAGGCGGTTCCAACCGATGCAAGTGGCACCATGCTGCTCGAATACGCGGGCGACCTTTGGTCCCAGTGTTCCATTCAACCCGGTCATCAGGAGTCGCACGAGGGGAGTATAGGAAGCCAGAGGAGGCAGTGTCACGTCCTTCCCCGCCACCTTGAAGTGGTTCCAGATTGAGCAGACGCCCTGCGGTTACGTCACCGCCGGCGGCACCATTGCGCAGGCCTCAGCTGCCATGCCCTCCAGCCTGTCCTGAGTGGACCCTACCTCCTGCGCTGCTGGGGGGATGAACGAAGGCCCCACCACCTCCGCTGTTTGGCCCATGATGGGCCCCGCTTCACCCCTTAAAGCCCATCTCGTTTTGAGAGGAGCAACAGGGGCGAGGTTGCGCCAGATGATGAGGCAAGCGGTCGACTCGACAAAGCCCAGAGACAGGTCCTGACGTTTCTCCCAGCGCGTCTGGATGCGGCGGAAACCATTGAACCAACTGTGGCCCACCTCGACCACCCAGCGCCGTGGTGGGTGACGTTGTGGATCACCAGGGGCAGGAATGGACTGGCCAGCCACCCTCTTCTTCGGGAGATGCGCGACCAGACCTTCATCGGTGGCCAGCTGACGACACGCGGGCGGAGGTGCTGACGTCCACCCTGATACGCTCCCGGCAGGAGCAGGGCGTTCGCTCCGTGCTGCGCGAAGTGGGTCTGGCCCCCTCGCCTCTGGAACTTTGGACGTGGAGGTGCGCTCTGTTCTGTGGAGTGCAGAAGATCAACTGGGTCCGGACATTCTCCAGCTCATTCCGGTCTGGGCGGCCGAAGACCCGGCCATTGCCACCTTTCAGAAGCAGGTGCGGGCGCAGGAAGAAGCGCCCCGAGGTCACCGGCCCCAGGGGAATCTCGAGTACGCCGCAGTGCGCCCGCTTGTGGCTCAGGAGTCGGGTCCACGCCTGCCATTGTTCGTGGCGGCCAGGCGGCGCGCCGCCTGGCGGACGACCTGTTGAGTGAGGAGGATCCCGCGCGGTTGTGCATCCTGCTGGGCTTGGGACCCGGCACGGCGACTTGCGCTGTCAGCGCATCCTGGTGAGGAAGTCGCCGTGCGTGCCCTGCCGGCCCTCCTGCAGGTGGACCACCCTGACATCGGTACGCTGGCCCTGAGGTTTCTGAAGCAACGCCGGCACATCTGTGAAGCGGCGGACCTGCTGGTCGGCCGCGTTGAGCCGGGAGACGAGGTTCTTCTGCGGACCGTGATGTCTGAGCTGGAAGCGGCGGAGCGGTATAGAGAGTTGCATCGGCTGGTCAGTACCTTCGTTGACCTTGCCGGGGCGCAACTGGCGGCCGAACAGCTTGGACTTCTGGCGGACAGTGATGTGCCTCCGCCCTGCTCCCTGTGCCGGGCGGATCTGGTGAGGCTGCTGTGAGAACAAGCTTGCCTTCCGGAATGGCTGGCACAGGAGGCGAGCCTGGACGTCAATGAGGACCTGCGGGTCTTCCTGAGGCCAGGCGGCAGAGCGCCGTAGTGGACCGCTCCGCTTGAAATACGCCCCCAAGTTGCGCCGCTCGCGCGGAGGGGGACCGCTCGGAGCGCCGGAGGAGGGCGCGGTCTTCACCCTGAGCCTGACACCTGGGAGCAGGGGGGGGATCAAGGCAGCGGACTCAGCGGCACGCGTTCTAGAAGGGCGAGCGTCCGCCCGTAAAGGAAGCCCGTGCGCCGGGGGATGGCCCCAGAAGGTCCGCGGCCCGAACATCTGGCAGGCGGAAAGTCATGCCACGTACAGGAAAGCGGCCCTGGACGCTGAAGGGAACACCCTCACCGCTGAAGGGATCTTCTTCTGTCGCTCCGATGTTCACGCCGAGATGCAGGTGTGGCTCGGTGGTGTTGCCGCTGTTGCCCACCGTCGCCAGCACCTGCCCGGCCCGCACCCTGTCGCCCGGCCGCACCCTCACGCTCCCCTGCTGCAGGTGGGCGAGCAGGACGTGAACTGTACGCCCGTCAGGAACGGTCGAGCGGAGCACGATGAAGTTGCCCGCAGGATGCAGGGCGTCCGCGCGGGGAATCTGGAGGTCCGGGCGCGCCTCCTGGGTCCTCAGCACTTCTCCGTCCAGTGGGGCGAGCACCTGCGCTCCGAAGATGGCGTACCGGGAAGGGTCGGCGGGAAGGTGCCCCCGAGCGTGTCTTCCCAGCGCTCCCACACCGATGAAGTCCACGGCGTAGCGCATGGCAGGGTGGTCCACGTGGTAATTCACGGTTGGTGTGCTTCCGCCCTGGCCCACCATGAAGGTTCCGCCCGCCAACACAGGTCCCAGGGGCACCAGGGAGGAGGGAATGCGCCGCCCTTTGAGGCCTCCGAGGAGGAGACGTCCGAACAGCAGGCTCATGGCGAGGGCAAACAGGCCTTCCCAGGGGTTGATGGTGCCGGTAGAGAGGGCCGGGAGCCGCACCGCCGAGCTGAGGAGGGCCGACATGCACAACCAGAACACAGGGCGCAGGAGGGTCGAGGACTGCGCCCAGACGGTCGTGGCGAGGAGCGCACCGCCGAAGATCACGCTTGGAATGACGGTGGTCAACCAGTCGAGCTGGGTTGGAGCGGCCCAGCCGCGGGCCACACTCTGGATCAGGATCAGGGGGAGCAGCCACAGGGCACCGAAGGCCACCCTGGCCTGGAGGGGCGTCATGGATGGAGTGGGAATGCGCAGCGCGGTGACCTGCAGTTGACCGTTGAGCCGTGCCAACACCTGGTACTGACCCCGCTCGGCTTCGACGGTCCAGATGGCCTCATCGTGACTTTCGCGGACGTCCTGGACGGCACCGTGCTGCCGGCGCAACCCGGCGAGCCCCTGCTGAACCTGTTCGAACTTCACCTGTTCCAGGAAGCTGGGCGCGAAGTCTTCGGGGCTCGGGGCTTCCAGGAGGGTTCGGAGCCGCGCAGCCTGACTCACGCGCCTTCCTCCGGTTGCGGGTGAAGGGCTTCTGTCGCCGCAAGGATCACCAGGAGAGGGACCACGCGCTCGGCTGGAACGCGGTGTATGCCCCTGCCAGCGGGCTTGAGCCACCCTGTGGAGACCAGTTCGCGCAGGTGGTGGTACAGCTGTCCGGTCGAGCCCAGTTCTCCGAGTTGAGCGAGGTCGGCATTCCGGGTCTGCCCCCCCAGAATGGCCCGAAGGAGCCGCAGGCGGGGGGGCGAACCCAGGGCCGCCAGGATGGGAGAGGCCGCGTCCCAGTCCTGGACGAGAAAGGTCTGGGTTGGCAGGCCGTACTGCCAGGCAACCGTGCCGCCTTCAGGGACGTTGACCTGACCAGTAAAAAGAACGCCGTCGAAGCCCTGCTCCTGAAGATGCTGAAGTGCCCACAAGGTGTCGCCAGAAGGCACCGGTGAGGGACGGGCCTGCCGCTCCAGGGCCGCCATCCGCTCTTCGAGCAGGTGAACTCGGTGGGCCAGTTCTTTTTCCATATTTCCAATATTACGTATATCCGGATTTAGAAGCAAGATGTGCGCCAAGGCCGTCTGGCCCAACTCAGCCGACGCGAACTGGCCATCGTCATCGGCCGAGGATCAGGGCAACCGCCTCAGCGGCACGCGTTCGTCCATAGAGGAAGCCCGTGACGACGAACATCAGTGACGTGGCGCAGGCCACCAGGCTGATAAAACACCCGAAGAGCGGGCCGACCAGAAAGTCCAGCGGGTCTACCGGGCGGGTCCCGGACACAACGTCTCCAACCGCAGGGAGAAGCGCGGCCCAGAACCCGGAAGCCACAGCGGTGAGAACCCCGTGGACGGTCACGCTGATGGGTGAAATCGTGGAACGGGCCTTGTTGAGATGGACGCGGAGCAGGCACATCACGAGGTATTGCGTGAAGATCCCGACGAAGGTCTGCTTCCAGCGAACCGTGAACTCACCGTAATAGGCCCAGGGCGGGGTGCGGCTGCTCGTGTAAAAGCCCATCTTTCCCAGCACGCACGCGACCACAATCCCCACCAGCGCCGCGTCGATCAGGGAGACGAGCGAACGCTGGGCGGCTCCCGCTCTGCCGTGCGCATCAGCGGCCATCAACTACGCCTTTGCGGTGCGCCACCTTGTTCACGCTTCCACTCTACGTATGGCTATCAGCTGGAAGGTGGGGCACCCGTGTTTACCTCCGCTCCTACCGGCTACACGCCGGGTTGGGCGAACTAAACAAAGAGGCGATTTTCCTTACGCGAAGACCTGCTTGGACCAAGGCGCCTCGGCCTCAGTACCGGGGCTCAGTACCGGGGCACATTCCGCGACTGCGCTACGGCCTCGCTCAGCTGGGTCACCGCCTGGGTCAGTACAGCGGGGGACAGGGCCTGGCCAAAGCGGTGGGCGACATCAACGGCGAGTACCGGCCGAGTGGCAGGCCAGCGCCCGTAGGCAGCGTAGATCTCGGTCAGTCTCGGCGCAGCTTCGCTGAACCTCGCCTGCTCCGGAATGCGCGCGCGCTTGACGTGCATGTTGTGCGCAGGGTCGCTGGGTACCAGGTTCCACAACTCCTGAATAGGGTGCACCGAGACCGGGATGATGTGGTCGAGATCAAAAGCCTCCGGCACGAGGCGCCTGCCCGTCCAGGGGCAGGCAAAGGGCTGTCCCTTCAGCATCAGGAGCCGGACCTGATGGCGTTCCCACGTGAGGGGCGTGCGGGACTCTGGCGAGGCGCTCAGACGTGCGAAGACGTCTCCCCGCGAGACGGGGGAGTCGCGCGACGCCCGCTCGACGAACAGGCTCCATTCGTGCACGCACAGCGCCTCGACCCACAGGGACGTGTCCTGCAGGGTCCGCCATAAGGAAGCGGGGACCAGGAAAGCGGTGCCGTGCGGTTGAGTTCCGGGCAGGAGCGTGCCGCTGAGGGTGGCTGCAGGCGCAGGTGGACCAAAGATTCGGTGCTGATCTCCACCGCCGGCATACCGCACCGGTTGCCGCACCGCACGGGAGATGGCAGTCAGGGTTTGCGCCGTCTGGACCTGCAGGTCAGGGGGAAGCTGCTCCCTTCCTGCACGGTAGGCCGCCAGCAGCAGCGCGCCGCCCGCTGCGTCCGGGCGGGTATAGGGCAGCGCTTCCCACGCTTCACGCAGCCCGGTCAGTTCGGCGCGGAAGCTGACGTCCTGCCGCACCGTGCCGTCCCGCTGTGCCCTGGCGCCCTGGTACACGGGCGAGTCGCCGACAAAACCCCAGTAGAAGACCAGCCACCGCTCCGCCACCCGGCGCAGGGGAACCGCCACGTCCTCCACCACCTCCAGCGGATACTCCAGGGCCAGGTCGTTCAGGGCGCGAATCAGAGCGAATTTGTAGCTGTTGGTCTTCGCCTCGTGGCGCAGCAGGCGTGCCAGCAGGGCCTGACCTTCAGTCACAGTAGGCCTCTGCTCCGCGTGAAACAGCGGCCGCTCGCGCGAGACGAGGAGGAAGCCGCGGGAGTCGGCCCTTCAGCGCGGAGTCATGCTGGCCAGCCATGACCTATTTGAACACGTACAACCAAGTCGCCCAGTCTACTCGTGCGGGAAGTGGCAACGCGTGGACGGAGCATCTTCTGGCTTCTGGAGTCAGTCCGGCCCGTAGGCCTTGATAGGTCATGGTCTCATGAATCGGCTTCGCGTCATCCCTGTGCATACGAGACGTGACCTATTCCTCGATAACAAATCTCTACCAGCAAGTAGGCCAAAGCGAACACGACCCCATTCGGGCAGTCAGGGGCAGCGGCCCTGGACGAACTGGTTCCCGGCAGGAAGGTGAGCGGCAGAACTCGAGTGCGGGGAGGACGTTCTCCTCATGGTCTGGGTCCGATAATATATACGATCAAAATGCGCTGAAGACCCCTCCCCCGTCCCTACCCCCGGAGTTCCCACCCTCGCGCTGCACCTGTTCCCTCGCGCTCCTGCTCAATCACCGTGCAACTCACCAGAAGAGGTATGCAGCGAGCGCAGTAGGGTCAAAAATCAAGAAGGCGGGCAGGTAACGCCGGGAATGCAGGAGGAGGAAACCACATTCAGGAGGGTTGCCGGTCTCCCCTTTAGCCCATCGTTGGTGCCGAGTGTGACGGCTGCAACGTCGTGCAGCTTGCGTGTGCTGTGTGATCAGGGGGCCCTGGCAAGCTGGGGACCCATTTCTTCTCCCATATCCGGCGTGATCCATGCACGAGCGCTCCTGAAACGCCCGAGCATTTGACGGCGAAGGGCCTGATCACCTGCAACGCCCGAGATGCTGGGTGAGAGATCATGCCCTTTCGATGTGGATCTGGGTGCGTTTGTGCGCAGGGCTCTGTCAGGAAGCCCCGTGGGTGACCAGTGCCGGGCCGTGCACGCCAGGGATCGTCAAAGAACACCCTGATTGGAAATTACGTCCCTACGCACCAGTCGGTCCGCTCTGGTCACGAAGTGGCCTTCAGTCGTCTGGTTGGCGCGGGGAATGCTTCAGCATGAGGAGGACTCCGCTGAGCAGCTGGGCTTCTTCGTCGTTCGGTGCGGCCAGGAAGGCGGCCTGGACCCAGGCCGTGACCTGGGCAGTTGACCATTCTGGAGGAAGTTGGCCATTCAGGTGCAGGTCCTGGGCCAGGGCCAGCGCCCCTTTCGGGTGAACCCACCAGCGGTCCAGCAACTCGGCACGCTGCACGCCGAACGCTTCCAGCGTGCACCCATCAAGCAGCATGCTGGCGTACCAGGGCCAGCGCGGGATCACTTCGTCCCAATAGGCCAGCGCGTAGGCGTGTAGAGCGGCCTGCTGCCCGCCACTCAGCAAAAACCCCTGCTCCTGGGCGTATTTCAGGCGATAGGCTACTTTCTCCTCCTCGATCTCCTCGGCGGGCACCAATTCCAGAAGGCGTGGCAGGAAGTACCGGAAGTCGTCCCAGGTTCCGACCGTGAATAGCGCGTCAAACAGGTACGAGCGCATCAGCTCCGGCGGCAGCTCGCGCAGCGGACAGCCCAGCAGTTGCTGGATTTCATGGGGATGGAGCTCGTACGGCTCGTGGACGATGTGCTGGGGCCTGGGCAAGTCCGCGAAAGCCTGGTACAGCTCTTCTACCGCTTGGGCCAGCGTCACGTCCGCGATTTTGTCATGAAGTCGGCCGCAAGGCTTGGATGACGGGGGTGGCCCAGGCCAGAAGAAGGCAGGTGGTGACGGGAGGTGCGGTGAGAGGGCAAAGGGGACGGGATGGGGGAAAGAAAAATGCCCTCCCTGATTTAGAGCATTTGTCTGAATTATGTCGTGAGCGCAAGGGCATCCATAGTATCTCTTATTCTTTTCAGCGCTTATTAAATTTCACCCTGCTCGGTCAAAGGAAGTATTCTTTTTGACAAATGATCTATACCGTTCCATCCGGCACGCCAATCCCAGCTCCTCAGTGCATCTTGACCGCCGCGCTCATCTCGTGTAGCAGGCAATTTCACGCCGAGAGTTCTGTTTGCCCGGGTTGTCGCGGAGTTCCACGCCCGCGAAAAACGCGTCCGCATCCACGTGCACGATCTTCCGCATCAGCCACACCAGAGTCACTGGGGAGGGGAAGAAGATTAAGAAAGACAAATGAACCCGGCCTGGTGGGAAAAACATGGCAAGAACTGTGCCTACGTCAAGAGTTCCGCGTTGGATCTTTTCCCACAGCCACAGTGCTCTCCATATCTGGCGAACGGAGCGTCGGTGAACGAGACCATGGGCAGCCCTTTGACGCCCCTGGCCTGAGACTGCCTCCATTGGATGACCTCGCTTTTCTCCATGCCCTGGACCGCGGAGGAATTTTGCGCCCTTCTCCGTCGGTTGATTGCCAGTGACCAGCGGAAGGCCTGCGCGGAGCAGCGCACATCCCGGTTGAGCCAGGCGATGGCCCAGGTCTGGCTTCACCGGAGGGAAGAACAGAGATGAGCTTTTCGCTAAGTCAGGCTATATGGTTCTGTTGGGACCGCATTCTACGGGGAGGAACCATGAAACTTCTGCTCACTTCCGCCGGTATCAAGAACCCCAGTATCCACGCCGCGCTTGTTGACCTTCTGGGCAAGCCAATTGCCGAGGCCAGTGCCCTGTGCATTCCCACGGCGATCTATCCCTTCTCTGTTGGCCCTTCCATGGCCTACAGGTTCCTCAGCGGATCGACCAACAACCCCATGTGCGAACTGGGTTGGAAGTCGTTGGGCGTGCTGGAACTCACAGCCCTTCCCAGCATCAAAAAAGAGATTTGGACCGCTGCTGTTCAGGAGGCGGACGCCCTGCTGGTGTACGGCGGTGATGTCGTGTATCTGAGCCGCTGGATGCGGGAGTCTGGGCTGGCAGACCTCATGTCGTCACTGCAGGAGACGGTCTATGTGGGCATCAGTGCGGGCAGCATGGTGACAGCCCCCGTGTTCGGAGAGACGTACGACGACCCAGAGGCACCCTTTGTCATCAATGAGGGCATGGGGTTGGTGGATTTTGCGCTGCTTCCGCACCTCGATCACGAGGATCACCCGGAGAGCTCCACGGCCAAGGTGGAGAGAATGGCCACCGAGGTCCCCGTGAGAACCTACGGGATTGACGACGAGACGGCCATCAAGGTTCAGGATGGCGCCGTCGAAGTGATTTCGGAGGGACATTGGAGGCTGTTTACGCCCTGAACTGGCGGCTGGAGTCATTCTCCTCAACCGTTGACCAGTCCTCACCCTCGTCGTGCCGGATCCCGCGCAGTACCACGCTTTCGGAGGCTGGGGTGTCCTGGAAGCGCGGGTGGCATGTGCTCAGGAGGTGGTGACCGGCCAAGTGGTTGCCGATGGCTGCGGGTATGTGGGGAGGTGCGGGGATGGATTAGGCAGATCTCGATAGCGCGGGTGTGCGCTGCATGGTTTTCCTTAGGGGCGCACCAGCACAAGCTGCCGGCGCTCCCCGAAACCCCAGGTGTGCATAGAACGCCTCAGCGTCCGAGTCGCGTGCCGTCAGAAGGTGCACATTGTTGATGCCATTTTCTCCGAGTTTCTGGAGATCCACGGTCATGAGTGCTTTTCCTACCCCACGTCTTTGCGTATCCGGACGAACAGTTCTTTGACTTCGTGGGTCAAGCCGTGATCCTTGACGCTGTCCTGCCCCAGGACGCCTCCCCCTCCCAGGCAGCAAACGCAAGAGAGACAACAGGTCCTGCAAACGCGCCAGGGCAGACTCGCGTGACCACGCCTCATTCCAGGGAGACGCGTTGAAGGTCATGACGAACGCCTCGGCGGCAGGGAAGCGAGCTGAAGTGAGAGGGCGCAGATCCATCGTCACCACGCTGTGAAGGCGGCGTGCTCCTGATCTTGCTGCTGTCCAACGCAGCCCTCCCCGGGCAGCAGAAGGGCAGCAGCCTCCAGAAAGCGTTGCCAGTCGGCGCCTCCGAGCTCCCGTTCATTCCATTCTGCAGCGGCGAGGGCGCGCAGCAAGCTGTAGAACTTAAGCAGGGCCTGCTCCCCTGGCGTCAGTGGGCCGTAGCCACGCAGCACACCTGGAAGAAGCCCCGGACCATTAATCCCGATCACAGCCAGGTCCATCAGGCCGTCGCCCGCCCGCAGCTCCGCGACGTCTATCAGCCCAACATCCCCCGAAGGCGCCACGATGAAATGCTCGGGCCGTCCATCGAACAGGATCAGTTGCGTGCCACGCTTCTCGAGGAGGGATTCAAGACGGCTGAACCAGCGGCTGAGCCGTGTGGGTGCACCAGCGGGTGCCAAGCCCGTCGCCAGCCAGTACGTCAGCGCGTGCTGCAACCAGCCCCGCATCCACTGCGCCCAGGTCAGACCCTCAGGGGGCGGAAGATGCCCGGGGAGTTGGTGCAGGTGCGCGAGAAGCGCCCCGATGCTCTGCGCTGCTGGCCCCACCTCCGGTTCGGTGCCCTGGGTCCAGGGCAGGAGCAGGAGGGCCGGCGGTCCGTCCTGCCAAGCGACCGGACGCTGCACGGGAAAGCCGTGCTGTTCGAGCCGCTTCAGGGCCTCAATCTCCGGGGCGAAGGTTCCTGCCTGAGCGTCTGCCTTCACCACCCAGACACCCGCGTGGGTCTGCACGTGGACCACGAGGCGACTGGAGCGGTCCGTCAGCACCTTCAGGTCCAGCACCGCCTCCTGTAGAACCTGCTGGGCAAAGTACTGAAGGGGCAGGACATCCATGGCACCGTTCTACAGGCGGACCCACCGGCCCAGCATCGGCCATCTGCCGTAGAACCCGGTTGGCCGCTCAACCACCGCTGGGAAGAGCCAGCAGGGTCTCCCAGGTGGTCGCCTCGAGGAGCTGACGGGCCAACCCTTTCCAGTTCAGTTCGCCGTGTGCGGCATTGAAGCGGCCGGACTGGCAGACACGGCAGAACGTGAGCGACACGCTGGCCACCCTGCGACCTCCACCTGCCGCTGAACTGAGAGCCTTCATGGGCCATGCTGAAGGGGACCGGACGGCACACTTGTGGGCCGCGCGGAGCCTGCTCCTTCTGGGTGAACAACCCGATCTGAACACTATTGAGGCGTTGAGGGTGGACCTGTCTCCCGGAATCCCTGAGGCTCTGCGTGACGTGGTGGTGAGGTTCTGGGTCCGCTGCGCGCACCAGGCGCAGCCTGGCACCGACGTGCGGTGGTTGATCGAGGGACTTCTGCGCGAGGGCGAGCGGCCGGATGTCACCGATGAGCACGCTACCGTGATGGCCGCCCTGAGGCGCGAGGGCTTGACGGCGGGTGAGCCGGTGGATGCAGGAACCTGGAATGAGCAGGGCTGGGGAACGTACTCCGTCGTCGAGGTGGAGAACGCCCGAATCTGGCTCAGCGACCTGACGCGCTATGCGCTGATACCCGATCCCGAGGATGAATCGACGGAGTTGTGGTTGCCCCGCATCCAACGAGCCCTGCAGTCCGTGGGCTGGACTTTTCTGGAAGAGCAGATGAGGAGAGTGCTGTTCCCCGGCCTGAAGATCTACTTTTTCGGGCGTGACAAGGTTCTTCCCCTCCATAAGTTGCTGTTCTACTACCAGGACTGACGGGAGCAGGGCAGACGAAGGTGTGGGGGAACGCGCGCTGCTGAGCGGCGATGTCAGGGATTGCTGGCTGCTCACGCTGGCCGAGTGGCTCCTGGAGAAGGCGCTGTCGTAATAGGCTTCCTCTTTGTTCTCAAGTGACCTACGTTGGAGTCAACGGAACTTCCGGCGGGCGAACACGTATAGAGCGTATGAAGGAGGTGTATATGCCTAAAGGCAAGACAACCAGCCCCAAAGCTGCAACTGCTGCATCCAAAGTTCTACGTGATGGCCGCACGAGCAAAGCGTCGAAGACTGCGGCGGGAAGCGCACTTAGCCAAGTGAAGAAATCGAGCAAAAAGTAGGCATGATACCGCTGGCCCTACTTTGCCAAGAGAAGCTGCCATGCCCCTAGGAGCACGGCAGCTTCTCTTAGGTTCTTCCTGGAGCGAGGATCCTCGCTCCCTATCCCAGCCTTCAGCGCACAGTGACACCCGTGGCCTGGAGCGTTCCTTCGATTCCTGCCAGAGCGCTGACCAGCACCGAGGCGCCGGGCTGGAGAGTACCGTTCACGCGGGCGCTGCTGTAGTTCACGCTGCAGGCCCTAGAGGTCGCGGCCGGTGAACGCGCCGGGCAAGCCCGTCATGAGCAGGGCGAGTTGCTGACGGGCAGCGATTACCTGGTCGCTGCCCTGATCAAGGATGCTGAGCCCCGCGCCTGCCCTTCCGGCACCAGCGCCCAGAAAAAAAGTCCGAATACGCCGGGCAAAGCGTTCGGAAGCGCGCACGAACATTCCTCAGCTGGTGCAGGAGATGGTACTCGGTGCGGAGAGGCACCAGATGCCTACGCCGCTTTCCCTCTGCTATCTTCCTGAGGTATAGAGACGACACGAATTGAACGCATTCTGCAGCAGCTCGCCGAACTCCGCCGCCGTAGACCCGACGCCTTCGGCGCGCAGAAGCACAACTTCAAGCTGAACCCGCCCTTGCCCGTGGAGGCCGTGGAGGCATTCGAGGCCCAGCACGGAGTCCGCCTTCCAGAGGCGTACAGGGACTTCCTTGTGCAGGTGGGCAACGGAGGAGCGGGCCAGGCGTACGGCCTCTATCCCCTGGACAAGACACGCACAGGCGGTGTGTTGAACAATCCGTCCCCGCTTCATCCGGACATGCCGAAGGTGGGTGACTGGTACGAGGTGCTTGGCCTGGATGAGGACAGCGAGGCCGCCTACGACGGCGCGCTGACGCTCCTGACGCAGGGCTGCACCTACGACGTCCTGCTCATGGTCAGTGGACCCTACCGGGGCCAGATCGTGTACGTGGACTGGGACATGGCACGCGCCCCGCACTTCTCGCAGTTCCCCGACTTCCTGACCTGGTACGAGACGTGGTTGCGCGAGAGCCTCGCCGGATACGACATGACCTGGTTCGGGTACGGCCTGCCGCTGGATCCGGAAGCGTCCGTGGCCGTCGCCAGCGACGCGGGCGAACCGTTCCGGCGGCGCGAGGCCGCGCTGAACAACCTCATGCGGGCGCCCACCCTCGGTCCTGAGCTGCTGGCCCCACTTCAAGGGGCGCTGATGAACGAGCCGGACGTTGAACTCGCCACCGACCTGCTCACGGTCCTCGCGTCCAACGGAGCCGGGGGACTCGGGAACATCAGCTGGGCCCTCCTGCGTCAGGCCCAGGGGCGTCAGATCTACCGCATCGTGAACGCCATGAAGACCGCTGGCCTGCTGGACTGGAAGGACGCGGCCCTGTGGGCGCTCGAGCAGGATGCGGATCAGGACGCCTCCCAGAGCGTCCTGTTCATGCTGAAACGGGAAGACGCCCTCACGCGCCGCGCCATCGAGCTGGCCTTTGCCTCAAGGCACGTCGTCTCCACCGGCCTGTACGTCAACAGCAAGTTCAGCGATCCGCTTCCCGTGCCCGACGCGCTCTTCAACCATTCTGACCCCTCTGTCCGCCGGTCTGCCGCCGAGTACCAGCCAGATGATGTTCTTCGTTCCAAGGTCCCGCTCCTCCTGGACCTGTGGGACCGGGAGGGCAGCGACCACGTCCGGCAGGGCTGGGCCCTCAAGCTCGGCCAGTTCCAGGAACCCGCGGTGACAGCGGCCCTGACCGCGTTCCTGGAACGGGAGAAGAGCGGGACCGTGCGCTCCGCCCTGACCCGCAGGCTGGCCGAGCACCGGGCCAGTCAGGCCGTGACGCTCCTGATTCAGCAGACCCAGGGCGATGACCCGGTCCTGCGGCTGGAAGCCGCTGAAGCCCTGGGAAAGATCGGGGATGAACGCGCCCGCCCGGCGCTCGAGGCGCTGCTCTCGCAGGAGGAGCGGCCTTTTCGCGATGAGGGCGGCGGAGGCATGGGGTACGCGTATACCATCGCCGATGCCGCGCGCCGCGCCATCAGCGCCTTAGAGGAGCGCAACCCGGGGAAGAACTGAGGCCGGGCCAGCTGGAGGCCCTGGCGTGGCCACCGCAGAAGTGGAGGAAGCGCGTAGAGAAGCGCATCACTTTTTCGATCTGCCACCCGGGGCCAGGGTCTTTTTCACTGACGACAACAGCAACCATGCCTTCATGTACCTGGACGATCCTCTCTGCGGGAGGGCAGCCTGTACAACCATGATGAATCCATCTGAATGAGCGAGAACCGCGGGGTGGCGTAGCAGGATTTCAGGACCATGGCGCGGGACTACCCTGGCCAAGAGACCCACCGTCACAGCTCCACTGGCCTCCCGAGCGGGTGGCAGCGACTTTAAGCTGGTGGGGTGACTCCCCTGATCAGCCTTGGCGTGGACCTCGCCTCGCAGCCTCGAAATACGGGCGCTGCCCTTGTGGAGTGGAGCGAGGAGGGAGCCGAACTTCACCTCCTGAAGGCCGGCATGACCGACGCGGCGCTGCTGGAGCTTGCCGCCCAGGCGCAGGTGGTGGCCATTGACGCGCCCTTCGGCTGGCCCAGCGCATTTCTGGAAGCGGTGCAGGGCGCTTTTGCCTTCGCCTGGCCTCACCCTCCGGGCTGGCCCAACACCCTGCGCGACGAACTGATGTACCGGCACACTGAGCGCCACATGAAGGCTCAGGGTCTACAGCCCCTCTCGGCCTCCAGCGACAAGATCGCCCTGCCCACCATGCGCTGCGCCGGTCTGCTCCAGGCGCTGGGCGTCACCGACCGCAGCGGAGCGCAGGGTGTCTTCGAGGTCTATCCCCAGGCCAGCCTGCGCCGTTGGGATCTGGTGCCGGCCAGGAAGAGGAGAGTGGCGCAGAGGTCCTGAGAAAAAGCGGCCTGAGCACAGGAGATGTGAACTGGATCATTCTCCATCAGGCCAATATCCGCATCATCCAGGCTGCCTGCGAGCGCTTTGAGATGCCGCTGGCCAAGGCAGTGGTCAACCTGGACCGCTACGGCAATACGTCGAGCGCCACGGTGCCCCTGGCGCTGATGGAAGCTGTCGACGACGGGCGCGTGGAAGAGGGTCAACAGCTCCTCCTCGTTGCCTTTAGCAGAGGCCTGAGCTGGGCCGCGTGCACCATGAAGTAGTGGGCGGGGGCGCCAGCCTGGCGGCTGCAGCAGCAAAGTAAATACTCCGGGAACACGGAGCGTAGAAAAAGAAATTCTTTTTCGTATATATCCAGGTGCCTTGAATGAACAAGTCCCGTTCTGCTGGAGCACAACTCGAGTGCGCCTTTAAAGGCGGGCGTTCAGGAAGGTCTGGCTGCCCTTCTACCGTGCCAGACCCTTGCCGCGCAGCGCCCGCCGCGCCCGCTGCCTGAGCTCACGCATATAAGGCTCCGGAAGCCTGTCCAGCACCCGCCCTTGTTGCCAGATGGACTCGTCAAGCTCGCGGACCATTGACGTCACCACGAAGGTGTCGCGCGTCAGGGCAAGCACGCCCCGGGGCAGCAGGTAGTCGGCTTCGCGGCGCGGGCGGCTGGTGCACCCAAGGCCGTAAATTTCGCGCTTCTCGGGGTCAGTCCCCATCACCACCACCGGATGGTTGCCCGCCAGGCCCCACCCCCCCAGCACCGGGGGAAGGGGCAGCTCGACAATCACGCCGGGGCAAAGCCACTCAAAGGTCACAGGCGCCACACTCCTTTCTGACGACGCTCTGCGTCGTGCGGATACATAAAGGCCAGCAAGACCCGTTCGTAGTTCCAGGGGCGCAGCGCGCCTGGTGCTCAGGTTGACGCGAGGTGAGGCAGTACACGTAGCTCGCGCTGCGGTTCAGAAGACGCCCGAATTCAGCCTTGGACACCTCGGGTTGAAGCCGGCGCAGAACCCGGAGAAGTCCGCAAAAGAGAGCCTTGGAGACGTTCATCAGGGAGCCGCCGCAGTAGTCGTCAATGACGACGGTGATCGCGTAACGGAAAGCCAGAACCGTGTTGAAGCCCATCTCCCTGCTGTGCGCCTCCTCGATCAGGCAGCGGAGAATCTGTATGAATTTTGCAAGAACGAATTTATCCCACTTCGTCATGTTCTTTCTCCTTCTATACCGCTCTGTTATGCGTGGCATATCAACCTTTTACTTAAGCGCGATCTACCGAATAACATTTTTTCTATCTTTGATTCATCTTTTTTCTCCCTCGTATAATGGGTAAATAACGTAAGTAGAACTGCAATTATTCGCAGTTCTACTTACGTTATTTTTTTATTTACTTAAGAGGCGTCTTTATCTTTTTATCTTGACAAGCAATAGAAATAAAGACGCCCTGGCAAGAATGAGTGCCTGACCCAACAGAGCGGGCTACAGGAATCATTGCACACATCCCACGGATGTTCAACAGGCGGCTTTTACTGCACTTAACCAGCCGCGTTATGGCCGGAGGATAGGCAGCTTTGGATCGGCTGGACCCGGGCCCGGCCTGCGGCGCGCCTAATACGCTCAGAACATGATTGCGCCGCTTGAGATTGTTCCGCTTCGCCGGTCGGATGATGTGCAGGAGCGTGAAGGCGAGTGGAGGTGCAGCCACGCGCGCGGTCGCTGATGTCCTCCCCGGAGGCGGCGTCCACCATCGACCGCCTGGCGCAACTGTCTGCCGAGATCCATCAACCCAACCCGCATGCGCGCCCGGTGCTGGACCAAGTGGTCTTTGCCTTTCGTCCTGACGGCGAGCGTCAAAGCTTTGCGGGCGTCATCGTCCGTACGCCTGCGGGCGAAGTCCTGAGGCACTCGCCCGACGCGGCCGGAGAAGGGGGGGTGGTTACCGCGTGGTTCCTCCCCATGCACGTGATCGAGCTGAGTGCCTCGGAGATGAGTCCCGACGAAGTGCCTCTCCTGGAAGGGAAACCCAGACAGGCGCCCGAACCTGAGCGCCCGGCAAAGGCAGTGGCGGGTCCACAGCCAAGCGCGCCTGCTGCAAAGGGGAGGGCAAAGACGCTTGAGGACCTGGCGGCCCTGGGCATGGCCGTCTGGGCCCAAGACGTCTTTCTTTCTCAGGCACCCAGGCAACACGTGAGTTCCTGGAGAATCTGGGCATGCACCTGCGGGCGCCATTGCGGTTCCCCTCTTCCACCCTCAGCACCTTGAAGCCTTGAGGACGTTCTTCGGACGGTTCCGGGGACACCCACCGAATTCAGCGGCGGCCCACGTCGGCTGGAAGGACGCGGAGGAACTGGCTGAACTGGTCGGGGGCATCCCGCTCTGGCATACGGGCCGGAACGCACCGGAACGCAGACGAACCCGCATGCCTTGAACTGGACCGGGCAGTTGGAAGAATCTCGCACTGAGGCAAAGAAATGATGATTACAGCTGGGAACGACCCAGGGCCGTGTTCATCCACATGCCTCAAGTCAGGGGCACCCCACGGCTGCATCTGGTGCGCGTGAGCTGCAAGGAGGCGGAACCCGGTAGGCGCCGAGGTTCCGCCCCCTTGCATTTGGACCGGATCAGACCTGGGCTTCCCCTGCCAGCTGTACCGCAGCCTACTCCATTTACCTGCACAACAGATAAATCAGCACATTAGTGTCAAGTGTCACTGGACATAGCTCTTAATTTCTCACCTGCAGCTGCAAAGCCCGCCAGAAGATTTATCGTCCACATGGGGGATATCGCCGGGGGTATTGCCCCTATCTTCTGTTGACAGAGCATAGAAGACTAGTCCAGGATATCCAGCATGACATTCAAAGTTGGATACTTTAGAAGCAGCCGCATGCAGGAAATTGAGTTTGCCCTCCGTTCCCTCGATCCCGGAATCAAGGCCGTCGAGGTCGCAACCCCCACGGGCCTGCGGGACATCGATGTGCTCCTGGGCGGAGGCGGACCTGACCTCAACCCGGCGCTGTATGGAGAGGCAGACGAGCACTGCAAGCGCTTCTCGCCGGATCGGGACCTGCGGGAATACCAGTTGCTCGACCAGGCCCTGGAAAAGGGCATTCCCTTTCTGGGTCTGTGCCGCGGCGCACAGCTGCTCAACGTGCTGCTCGGCGGCACGCTCTATCAAGACGTTGAAAAGCAGCAGGGGGGTGAGGCCATTCACGACGGGCATCAGGTGCACCAAGTCCAGTTCAGCGGCCTGGGAAGCCGCTACATGGGCAAAGAGGCGCTGGTCAACTCCAATCACCACCAGGGCGTAAAAACCCTGGCGTCCGGCCTCACCCTGATCGGCTCGGCCCCCGACGGTCTTCCCGAGGCCTGGCACACCCCTGGCGCGATCGGCGTTCAGTTCCACCCCGAGAGCCTCGTCAAGGATGACCCGCGCTGGCTGGCCGTCTTCCGCTGGTGGCTGGAAGGCGCCGCATGAGCGCCTTTCTCGACGGCCAGGTGCTTAAAGAAAGGCGCGAGGAGCAGAAGAAGACGCTCGATCAAGTCGCTCAGCTCGCAGGCGTTACGCGCCAGTACGTCTCCTCGGTGGAGAACAACAAGGTGCAACTGATCCCGGCGGGCGTGCAACGCATCACCGAAGCGGTTGGCCTGGGCATCCGCTTCTCGGAACCCAGCGAGTCCGACTCTCCCCTGCACTTCTTCACCTACGGCACCATGAAGCCTGGGTTCTCCCGCGCGGGTGTGGTCGCCGCCACCAATCCGCTGGGATACCAGCGAGCGCTCCTCGCAGGCTTTGCAATGTACGACACCAACTGGGGCTATCCCGGCCTGGTCCGCACCCGCAAAGCAACTGACTTGGTGGACGGCTTTATCTACCGCTATACGCCTCAGACCATGGGCAAGGCCCTGAAAGTCTTTGACGTCATTGAGGGCGTGGATGACACCCCGCCGCTCTTCACGCGCCACCAGACCGTGGCTATCACCAGCGATCCGAGGGATGACCAGGCCGACCTGGCGGTTCCCTGCTGGGTCTACCTGATCGCCAGATCCACCGCCAAGATGCGCCTGATCAAAGACGGCGTATGGACCAAAAAAGGACGGGATTGAACCATGGACAAAGATGCATTTCTCCGGAACGAGGGATTTCCCGAGTGGGTGGACGTGACTGGACGCGCGTCGGTCGTCGACGACTACCTGCCCAGGGAACGGTACGGCATTTACGTCCTACGCTTTGAAAATAACCACTACTACGTTGGAAGGTCGGTCGACGTTGCGGACCGCTTTCGCGATCACAGCCAGAAATGGACTGACCTCAAAGCCATCACCTTTCAGGCTTTTCCTGAACAGGACCTGAGCGTCCTGGAAAAGGAATACATCCGGTTACTACGTCGGGAGGGCTTTGAATTACGCAACGCCCCAGACAATTCGGACATTAAGGCGACGCTCGATGTGACAGCCAGGCTCTCTGCAGCTCAACTGGAAGCTTGGGTGGGCGGATATCTTGAAGTCCAGGACTCCGAACGCCGAACCCCGCACCCGTGGTTGGTGGTCCCCGACTATCACAAGATGAAGCTCTTCAATTCGTTGCCTTATGCCCAGGAGGCGCTGGCGCTTTTGCACCTTTACTTGTTGAGGGCCTTTCCTTTGCCGAACCGGACAGAGTTGATTTCCTGGACGGTCACCTGCCTGCCGAAGGACAACAACAATCTTCCGGGAGTCGTCACCTACCTGCGGGTCAATATCCGGGGACAAGAAGTCTTCTCGGTTCAGGGGGACGCTGAAGGGGTGAGCTGCCTCATCTATATGGCCGTGAGTCCTCTAGTTGAACGCTTCGGAGAGGACTGGAAGCGCTGGGTAGAAGTCGGCGAAAACTTCGTCACTGGGTGGACCCATATCCCAGGAGGCAAGGACCAGACTGGTGTGGAGGTCGGCAGCGTACGCGCCCTGAAGGCACTTCTTGACTCTTCGGTGACGTGGGACGCAGTTGCGCATCTGAACGCACGCCTCATGGTATTGGGCAATCACCGCATGATGTGGCGAGGCGCCCACAGTCCAGGCCTGGTGGAAGCAGCGCTCTACCCCACTCCACCCGTCCTGGAACTCGTGAACCGGGCGGTGGACGGAACCTCCGGGATCCAGGCCACGGAGCCCCTGGATCAGCTTCCTGAGGGCGCACCGACCATCCTTCTGGACGGTGAAGTTGGTGCCTTGCAGCACCACAACCTCAGCTCCCAAGGGAGGCTCAGACTGCAAAGCGTCCTGAGTCTGATGCTCTCCCTGCTCCCAGCCCTGCAGGGACGGGGGCTGAACGACAATGGGGTGGCTCAGGCGCTCAGCACCCTGCTGATGCACGCCGAGGTGCGCAGCCTCACGCGCCGGGGAGAGCCCCTGCTCGGCCATGGTGCCACCACCCTGGCCGGGGGTCTCGCAGGTCCTGGCGCGCGATGGGGGCTTGTGAACCACAAAGGGCGGATGCTCACCGCTGCGGTGGCGCTGGCGATTCGCGACGAAGTGCCCATCCCCGAGGCGCCTGACCTGAGTGCACTCAACCCCGCAACCGTCACGCTGCTGACTGAGGTCATCTCGGAGCTGAGCTTGCAGCCCCTGCCCGAGCTCCGGGACACCCCCGCCTACCGCGGCGCGTTCTCGCGGGCCACATTTGATCAGCCAGGGATTTTTACCCTGCTGGATCTGCTTCCCGAAGATTTCGACGAAAGCACGCTCACTGTGCCTGACGGCGACCGTACTCTGGAGTATGACTGGGAACGCACTGCCGATCGAACGTAACCGTCTCGGGGAGATTGAGCGCGGGCTTGAGACGGCTGATGGGCGAGCGCTGAGCCCTCAGGCTTTGCCACCGTCCAGCAGGTCGCGGGCGAGCAGGTGCAGGCCGCTGTGCAGGTCCATCATGTCTTCCAGCCCGACGCCCGTGTCCTGAAATACCCGGAGCAGGTACGTGCACCGCTGCGTATAGGCGAGCATCAACCTCCCCGGTGATCCATCGTCGAGGCGCTCACGCCGGCTCTTGCCGTACAGGTGCTCAATCGCTTTCCCCCGGTACTTGGGCATATAGAAGGGGAAGCGGGTGGGGTCTGCGACGTACAGCAGGTAGGACGCAGCGGTGGTACGCGCGCCACTCGGCGGTGGTGTCCAACTGCGCCTCGTATTCGGCGTTGGACACCACCCGTTCTGGAACGTACCCTCCCAACGCCGTGGTGCCGATCGAAGGGCGGCTGTCTGACAGGGCCAGGTCGTTCAGGGTGCGAATCAGGGCGAACTTGTAGCTGTTGGTCTTCGCCTCGTGGCGCAGCAGGCTGGCCAGCAGGGCCTGACCTTCAGTCACAGTAGGCCTGCTGGACGTGGAACAGCCGCTCGCGCGAGACGGGAAAGTCGGGCTGGAATCCCGCAGTGGCCCTTCAGGGCGGAGTCATGCCGGCCAGCCATGACCTATTTGAACACGTACAACCAGGTCGCTCTGCCAGGAGCATTGCACTGGATGGTAGCCTCGCGGCGTGAACGGCAGCAACCTAGATCGTCATGACTAAGCCCCGCGTCGTCATCTCCACACCTCAACCATCTCCCCACGTTGCTCGTGACGCTTTAGAGCAGTACATCAAGTCATTTCGCTACCTGGGTTCCCAGGAGGTCCGGAAACGCATTCAGAGCGGCTCAGTCGATTTCGGCCGGGTTCCACCGGATGCCCTGTGGGGCATGGTCCTGGCCGATCTCATCAACCCAGTCATGCACCAGACTTCCCCTGCGCAGCCAAGTCCTCCTCCGCAAAGGGCCAGTCCTGCACCTCCATACAGGGCGCCGCCCGTCGCGGATAACACCGTCACCGGTGACGCTCCAGAGGTCTGGCGCGCGCTACGCCGGGTGCTTGAACACGACGTGCAAGAACTGCTCGAGCCCGCCAGAATTCATACGCGGGCCGCAGAACGCCGCCTCGAAATAACCTACCCCGCGAGTTACGAAGCGCATGTTGCCCTCGCACGCCTGTATGTGGGATTCCTTCAGGAGCGCCTGAAAAGTCTCGGGCACACCTACACCGTGCATTTCAATCTGACTTCCAGGCCGTAAGGCGGCGCCCGACCCTACAGATCGCCGCCCCTGCTCCCAAAAGGCCGTACCCTACATCAACATGTTCGATCAAATCCCACTTGACGACGACACCCTCTACTCCAACCCCGAACCACGCTGCCCGGTCGTGCTCCTCCTTGACAGCAGCGGCAGCATGAGTGGAGAGCGCATCAACCTGCTCAACCAGGCGCTGCGCACGTTCGGGGATGACCTGCGCGACGATAGCCTGGCCATGAAGCGCTGCGAGATCGCGACCGTCACGTTCGGTGAGCGCGTCGAGGTCGTCAGCGACTTCGCCAGCGCCGAGGCCTTCCGGCACCTCACCATCATTCCGAACGGACAGACACCCATGGGGGGCGCCGTACACAAGGCCATCGACATGCTCGACGCCCGCAAAGCGCAATACCGCAATGCTGGCCTGAAGTACTATCGCCCATGGATCTTCCTGCTCACTGACGGCCAGCCCACGGACCGCTGGGAGGACGCCGCTCGCCGGGCCCGCGAAGGCGAGGAGAAGAGCCAGTTCGCTTTCTTTGCCTTCGCTGTTGAAGGCGCCAACATGGACACCCTGCAGCAGTTCTCCAGCAAGCGTCCCCCACAAAAATTGCGCGGCAACAACTTCCGCGAGATGTTCTTGTGGTTGTCATCCAGCCTCAAAAGCGTCTCGCGCTCCACGCCAGGCATGGCCATCAGCTTGCAAAAGCCGAGCGACGAATGGACCATCTAGAGCCTGGCATGAACGAACGTATGGCCGAAGAGCCCACCGAGCGCGCTGAAGACCAAGTCGCTGAGGACCAGGTCGCTGAAGAGGTCAGGCATGCAGACTCGCCTGCGCTGGAGGAGCCACAACCACCTGTGGACCCCACCTTTGAGCAGGCCTCATCCGGGTCCACACCGGACTGGCTTCTGGCGGGCGCGTCCGTTCGGGGCACCAGTCATATTGCCAGCGGCACGCCATGCCAGGACGCGCACACCATACGTGCGTGCCAGACATCCGGTGAGGAGGGCGTACTCATCGCTGTGGTGAGCGACGGCGCTGGCAGCGCCCGTCACGCCGAGTATGGCAGCCGCGCCGCGTGCGATTTCATCAGTACCCGCGTGGAACACCTGCTGTGCAGCTCCGGCCTGAGCCTGGAAGACCTGAATCCCGACAGCCTGATCAGCGAGGCGCGTGCGCATCTTGAAGCGCTCGCGGACGCCATGGAGTGCGAACCCCGGGACCTTGCATGCACGCTGCTGTGCGCCGTGGTCTTCCCGCAGGCCGCGCTGTTCTTCCAGGTGGGTGACGGGGCCCTCATCTACGGCGACGAGGACCTCGACGTGGCTGCCTGGCCATCAGGGGGCGAGTACGCCAACCAGACTGACTTCGTGTATGCCGCCCGCCCGGAGCAGGTGCACACCAGACGCATCTCAGGCACCGTCAGAAAGCTTGCCATGGTCAGCGACGGCCTGCAGATGGTCTGCTTGCGTCTGCAGGAGCAGCGCGTCCATCCTGCCTTCTTTGCTCGCTTCTTCCAGGCGCTTGAGGCCAGTTCGGACCGGGAACTGTTCGAGGGGGCCCTCGCGCGCACGCTTAATAACGAACGCATCAACGCCAGCACCGACGACGACAAGACCCTGGTGCTCGCCCTGCGCGCGTGACAACGTACCTAGACCCCCAGGGACGGCCACTGGCACTGGACCACAAGCCCATGGGACAGGGTGGGCAGGGGAAAGTGTTCGCGGTCCCCCATCAGCCGCAGGTGGTCGCCAAGATCTACAACGCCCCACCTGACCGGCAGCAGCAACGCAAGATCAAGTTGCTCCCGCAACTCGCGACAGGGCCACTGCGCAAGGTCAGCGCTTGGCCCATCGCGCCGATTACGATCCCAGGTGGGGACGTGATTGGCTTCACCATGCCGCGCGTGGAACTCAGCGGCGCCCACCAGATTCACGAGTTGACCGGCGAGGATTCACGCCGCAAGCACTACCCGGACGCCGATTGGAAGTTCCTGACGCTCGCCGCACGCAACCTCGCGGCCTCATTCGCGACCATCCACGAGCACAACCACGTCATTGGTGACGTCAACCCCAACAACATCTACGTCACCCGCAAAGCAACCGTGCAGATTATCGACGTGGACTCCTTCCAGATCACGCACAAAGGTGAATCCTTCTTGTGTGGCGTCGGCATGCTGGAATTCACCCCGCCGGAACTGCAGGGACAGGCCCTCACGTCCGTCGTGCGCACCCAGAACCACGACAACTTTGGCCTAGCGACGTTCATTTTCCAGCTTATCGTCGGCATGGGCGCCTACCCGTACGCGGGGGTCTACCGCAACGGCCAGGATTTCAGCATGGGCGACGCCATCCGCCAGCATCACTTCGCCTGGAGCCGCCGGGCGCACGCCATCGGCCTGGAGCCCCCACCGCGGCGACCAGCCCTGAGCATTGTGCCGAACGCCATAGCAGACATGTTCGAAGCGGCGTTCGGCCCGCAACGTCAGCGTCCCACCGCTGCGCAGTGGACCCACGCTCTTCAGGACCTGCACGCCTCGCTCGTTCCCTGTGAGCGGAACTCCACCCACGCGCGCGTTCGTGGGGAGATCTGTCCGTGGTGCGCCTTGGAACGTCAGTCCAAAAGGGTGTACTTCAGTGCAAGGACCACGCCCCCTGCAGTGCAGGTCCCCACCGCGATTCCCAGCAAGCCCCCCTCGACCACAGAGGTCGAACGGGCCTGGCAGCAAGTCAGCAGTCTGGCGGTGGTGCCAGCGGGGACGCTGACGCTGCCGGCGCTGGCCATTCCGGTGACACCCGCGGTGATCGGCAGGCGCCGCCGCGCGGTGATAGGCGCCACGGTCGCGGCGCTTGCTGGCCTTGCGGTGCTGCTCATTCATTTCCCCGTGGTCCTGACTGCACTGTGCTGGGTGCTGGCTATGGCGCTGTTCAACGGACGTCACTCCCTTGGGAATCCCACCACCCTGGCGGAGATTAAGGCGCTTGATACCCAGGTGCAGCAGCTCGTGATGAAGCAGCAGCAGAGCAGTGCGGGACTCACCCGCTCACAGAGCCTGACGCAGGAACTCCAGGTGATCTACGACCAGCTCCGCAACCCCCAGAAGCTCACGCAGCAGCGGGAAGCGGATGCACGGCGAAAATACAACGCCTACCTGGAAGCAAAGTTCCTGCTGCGCCACACAATCAGTCCTGGAGTCATTTCCGGCGTGGCCGAAAAACGCGTGGAATCGCTCAAGCGCTATGGCGTCCATACCGCGTACGACGTGCAGTACGACCGCGTCGTCGCTGTACCAGGCATCAGCACCAAAATCGCCAGCGATCTGGTCAACTGGCGCAACCGCCTTGCACAGAGCATGCCCCCTCAGACCAGCACCCTGCCCGCCTCTCTCAGAGCTGCGGTGCAGGTGACCGTAACGGCCGAGCAGAACCAGCTCTATCAGAACCTGCTGCATGGGCTCTCAGCGCTTCAGGTTGCGCGCACCCATGAGGAAAGCGAGTACCAGCAGACCAGGGCCCAACTCGAGGGCTTGTTGAAGCAACGCGAAGCTCTGATTCAACAACTTTGACCAATCAGACTCTACAAAGCCCACCAGGAAGGTGGGGCAGCGACGGCACATACAGCCTCAAGCACCAGAGGAACGGCAGTGCTCACCTGGCTATATCCTGCCCCCATTAATGCCCCCAACGCCTGGCACAACTGCGTCGCGATCTGCCCTCGCGCGGACCTATGCTGAGTCACATGCACGCGGGAATGAGGAGCAACCGTTGAATTCACTGAATCCACCAGTACGGCAAGCGCCACGGGCAATGAAGGAAGGACACACCGCCTGCAGTGCAGCGCGCGCCCTTCCAATTCCACACCTAGGTGCCTGAGGGCGAACGTCTGAGCTGGCAGGAGGCAAGAATGGACGGCGGGTATATCTACATCCTCACGAATCCCAGTTTGCCTAGCTTGGTTAAAATAGGCTTAACGAACAGAGATCCCTTCCGACGAGCAGCCGAACTCAGTTCGACAGGGGTGCCGACACCCTTTCAAGTCTCCGCCGCTTTACGCGTTGACCATCCCCGCTTAATCGAAGGCAAAATGCACCATGCATTCCGATCTTCGCGCGTTCAGGAGCGTCGCGAGTTCTTTCGCGCCGAGCCCTTGGATGTATTCAAAACTCTTGTGGAGATCGTCGAAAGCAATCAACCGCTCCTACAGGAATCTGCTGAAGGCCCACTGTCTGGGCCGGATTCCCTTCTCACAATCGATGTACGCCCCTATTATCTGCTCACGCGGAAGACCGAGTCATCGGTCGACGATCGCCTAGCGGTCGTCGAAGGGCAGGATTTCTTAAGTGAATTGAGTGAGAGACTTCATCGAAGTGACCCTATTGCACTAGCAAATTTAATTACATTTGAAGCATCAGGGAGTCCAGGTGCCAATAAAATATTGTTAGATGCCATCCTCGCCGAATCTATTCAGGGCGACCTCATAGGACTTATCTGGCTTATTTTTATTCATCACCCAGAACGTCTTTCCGATTTGCTTGCTCGCTTCCCGCAACATGGCGTACTTGTTGCATCTACCCTCCTTGAAAGCATTGAACCCAATACCAAAGATTATAGGCTCGATAGTTCTAATTGGAGATCGCCATTCCATTCCTTAATATACAGCTACGATCTTATAATGGCAGGTTATTTGGAAGCAGAAGTCTTTGCCAGACAATTAGGACGAAATATCTCACTCTATGACCGACTCACGAGCGAAATGAATCGGTGGTTCCCAAGGATCTGGAATGATGCGGCCAGGAACGATCCAACGACACGCATTCGTATAGAAACCCTCCGCGAGCTTATACTTGGATTGCGGGGATAGACATTAAAAATGATTGGAGGCAACAAGCAATGGTGAGCAGCGGCGGCGCAGGGAGAGGTGTGCACGCGCATCATAGCGCTCCAATCGCTCCTGCACCCATATGGCATCGGCGATAAGCCGGAAGCGTGACTACTTAGCGGCCCTCGAGCACGGCAACGGGATGACGGAAGGTGAGGGAATCTCGGACCTAATCTGCCTCACTCTGTCTATAACGGGTTGGTCAGAATCTTCAGCAACGACATCCTTTCTCCTCAACTCTCGTTCTCGTACTGAACTGTTACGGTCCGGAAAGTTTCATATCCCTGATGGGAACATACAACCGAGCTGGGATATTCTTCCACTGGCGTATAATCTCACACTACATGTGAGCCGTCGCATGAAGATCTTCCGCGTGTTGAAGGGCGTGTACCGACATCGGCGGCGTCGGTACACGCTCCGAGTTCAGCTCATCGCGGCACTGTGTAACCTCACACATGCCTGTCCATCATGACTTTCGCAAGAGGTCTATTGATCTGAAGTATGGAATAAATGGCTCTTCCACAACTATATATCTTGCCGTTATATGCCAACATAATTGATCGATGCCGAGTAGTTAGCGGAAGAAGAGAGGGTTATAGTAGTTATAACTGCGAAGAGAGATTGACAGCCGCTCTGGGCCAGTGAAGGTTGCTCTCCCCTGCTGCGCGCGTCCGCTTCCAGACTTCACTCCGGCGTTTCCTTCCTATCAGCCCAGAGTGAAGGGACTTCAGTAACCGCCTTGCGCGAACGTCACAACAACTATGGCTTTTTGAGCTTTGTCGAAGACAAAGATTAGACCTCTTGCGAAAGTCGTAGGCTAAGCTGGGAGGGTGGAGCGAGACCGTCTGACACGCACGCTGAAGATGAATCGCAAGCAGTTCCGTCGACGCACCGGGGTCTACCCGGAAACGTTTGCTGAGATGGAAGAGGTGCTGACCCTACGCGAAGGACAGAAAAAGAAATCAGGCCGCCCCGCCGCGCTCAGCGTGGCGGAACAACTGCTGATGACCCTGGAATTCTGGCGCGAGTACCGGACCTTCGCCCACCTGGGTGACGACTGGGGTGTGCACGAAGCCACCGTGCATCGCACGGTGGAACGCGTGGAAGCGGCTCTGATTGCCAGTGCACGGTTCCAGCTGCCCAAGAAACGCGTGTTTCAGGAAGCACAACTCGTGTACAGCATCGTCGCGGTCGATGCTTCCGAAGTGCCCTGTGAACGGCCCAAAAAAAGCAGCGCGCGTGGTACAGCGGCAAGAAAAAGCGGCACACCCTGAAATTTCAGGTGCTGATGTGCACAGTGACGCAGCGCATCCTGGGCACCGCCACGAGCGCTGGGGCGGTTCATGACCTAAAGCTGTTTCGTCAGTCAGGCGTTCGTTTTCCTCACCAAACGGCGCTTATTGGAGATGCAGGGTATCAGGGCCTGTGGAGAAGCCACAGGCACGCCCTTACCCCCCATAAGGCGACGCAGGCGTCGCCTCTGTCCGCGGAGCAGCGCCAGGACAACCGTGTCCTCGCGCATACCAGGCAGGCAATCGAGCATATGATCCGTCGCATGAAGATCTTCCGTGTGCTGAAGGGCGTGTACCGACATCGGCGGCGTCGGTTTGCACTCCGGGTTCAGCTCATCGCAGCGCTGTGCAACCTCACCCAAGCCTGCCGATCGTGACTTTCGCAAGAGGTCTATTGTGGTCATATCTGCGTAGCAAGACAGCCAAGGAAAGAGCACACCATCAACCAAGAAAAATTCGTATGGACTGTCCAGTCTTTGAGTTCGATCTGCCTTTGACCAGCAAGGTGCGAGCAGTTGGAGCAATTCAAGGGCGCACTTCTCTGGACGGGCGTCATCATCGTATTGGCGCCGGGTCTGGCCAATACTGGCGTAGTCTTCGACAATCGCGGCTAGCATCTCATGGGCGATGATCGATTCAAATTTCCGGATCTCGAAATGGTCGACCTCTGGATCAAGATCGAATTCGTCACGCCTACCCCAGATGTGTGGCAGCGACTCGCCTCGCAGGCCACGCTGGTAGAGTGCATACAGCAAGAAAATACGTTCTTCCCAGGCGGCAGCTTCTGTGCTGGTGTCTTCCGTAAGATAACGCAGTCGTGGGGCTGATGAAGCGAGGTTCAAGTCGAAGTAGGGCTCTGATTTTACGAGGAACCGTGCGGCTCCAAAGCCGACCCGAAGTTCACCAAATAGTTGCGCTGTTAAGACGAGGGTGGACGCGAATGTCGTATCGGGGATGAAGCATACCTGGTCCCGTTCTGCCTGGGCCCTCTCATGTCGTCGTGGATCACCTTCAATGGTGTCGCGTAAGTCTGTTGGGAATGTCAGGTATTGCCAGGTGGACATCTGCATATCCCTGGCCTCAGATTGCCCCTGATGCCGCTGCTCTTCTTTGCTCAGGCCGTCCTCGTCATCCCATTGTCGGTCCTCAAGGCGGGGGGCGTCATTCAAAGGTTCGGGTGGCATACACGCCCTGAGCCTATCTCAGGCGCGCGCCTCTGAGGCGCAAGGGACCCTTTCTGGACGCGGCTCCGGCTGCCTCCCGAGAACTCGATGCTGGGATCACGGACCATAGAAGCTTACAGGGCGGGCGAGACGACAGAGGTTGCCGAGGAACAGTGCCCAGGCATATGCAAACCTGACAGCGGTTCAGGAAGGAAAGGACAGGCATGGAACAACAGGCGACGAATTACATGGAGCTCAACTCTTCAGCGCAGCAGGCCGAGATGGCCAGGAGACTGAGGTGGAATTGGTCGCCAGAGGCTCGGCAAGCGCTGACGAAATACCACCGCGCCCCGGAGCAGGAATCGCCGACTGAGGAGCTTGAGCAGGAACTGATGGAGGTGCTTGGCCATGCGCCGCCTGCCCTACTGGAGGTGCAACGTGAGCTTGGTGGAATCAGCATCGACTATGGACGCAACCACTCACTTGACTTTGGCCTCGTGGTTCATCCTGAGACATTGCGCGATGAAGGCATCATTCAGCTCTCTCTGGAGTCTAACGGTTGCCCCGAGCATTTTATAGATGCCCAAGGCAAAGTTCTTGACGACGACTATATTTTTTCGGACACTCAGAAGCTCGTCGAATGGTATGTGGCTCTTCGGAATTTTTATTTCCACACCCTTGGCCAAAATCCCGTGAATGTTGAATTCACGGTCATGAGTAGCAGGGAATTGAGCAGAATCATGCGATCAGCAGCCACTTTGGCGAAATCTCTTCGCTTATCAGCCCATCCATATGCTAGTGATGGGGCGAATGTGCTCTGGCTTGATAAATTTACGAGATTCACCATCAACATCCCCAGCTATGGCGGGATGCATCTGAGTATTTACACCGCACAAGCAGAGGTCGCTGATATGTTCACCGAGTGGTGGAAGCGGCAAGACTTCTGATGGCCTTGGAGCTTGTACGAGTGAGTTCGGCGTGGTTGCTGCGCAACCGGCGGATAAGCTTCCAGGCATATGGCACGTGACATCTGGTTGAACATGCAGGTCATCAGCGAGACGCTGCCCTTTTTGCCTGTCGCTCCCCCGCCGGATCCCTGGATCAGGAAAGCCTGCCGGGCAGTCGGCGGTCTCCGGGAGGTTGGCTTCGCCCCAGGTTCAGACCTTCTCCTGGTGGTGTCGTCTCAGGGACGAGGCGTCGTGGACTGTCTCACGGGCGAGCTTGTGGCACGAGAGAGAGAAGTGCCTTATGACTGGGTTGACGAACGGGAACTGCTCGCAGAGGGGATAGGACCGCTGAAAGGCCAACGCATTCGGATTGCAGGATTGGCAGGTGGTGGACTTGCCCTGGGAACAGCGGACGGCTTGAGGCTCGAGATCGAGACATTCAGCCATCCAGAGCGCTGCGTCATCCTGAAGCGATCCGACTGGGCCGAGTGGCCGGACGCAGAAAAGGGCTGCTCAAAAATTGCTGCAGATAGCAGCTTGCGAGCGGCCGGCTTTTCACCTACAGGGAGGAGTCTGGTCATCGCGACGAGTAGCGAGGTCATTGTCTACGGACGTCCCTGAGTTCTTCCTCGCTGACCCTCGATGTTCAGGCCACGTCATCCCGAGGTGCATGAACAACCCCAGGTACAGCGGATGCTCAAGGTGTCACCTACCCTGAGGGGATGCTTCTGCTGGACGATCCTCGCTGGGCTACCCTCTACGCTCATTTCGAAGATGCGCCGGCGCAAATCCAGGCTTTCCTGGATGCGCCCCATTTGGTCTTGAGAGACTCTGAGGGCCCGACCCTCTGGGACCACCTGATGGCCAGCTTGTTCTACCAGCGTGAGCTCAGCCCTGCCATGATCGCTGCATTTCCCTACCTGCTGCAGGGTGTCGGTCAACTCGACCCGCAAGACCGCGGTACCTACCTGGCTGACCTGGCCGACGCTGCTGCTCAGGCGGCTTTGAACGTCAAAGAGGTCTGGTGGAGCCAGCTCCCACTGGAGGTGCATGCAGGATACGACCGGGCGCTCCAATCGGCCCTCAAAATCACCCAGGAGGCCGTCGTCGCCGGAGCCCACCAGCGCTCGAAGAGATCAGAGGAAGTCTTCGCCGCCCTGCTCAGCCTTGAAGCATTCGCGCAGAACGAGACTCGCCTGGGCGTCATGCTTGCCCGCTGGTGGCCCTACACGGAATCCACGCAGCCTGTATGGGCGCTCAAGCAGTACGAAACCAGAACCGGTGATGTCCGTCCCCTCAACCGCTAGCGCACCGCGCCGGATTGAGCAGATACTTCCAGACCACAGTACCCTGGAGCCTGATGTCGCAGGACCCACATCATTTGGAGACCCGGCTCAAAGCCCTGGCCCAGCGGGCGGAAGACTTGCGGAGGCACTGTCCATACCGCTTTTACAGCATGAGCCCTGAGGACGTGCAGACCTGGCTGGACCGTCACTATGTACCCACGCCGCTGGGCTGGTCACCCGATGATGCTCAGCGCCTTGGCCCCCTGCTTGGCTTGCCAGTTCCCGGGGACTATCTGGCGTTCCTGGAAGTACTGGGCAACCTGCACCACGGGCTGTTCGGCTACGACAATGACCTGAGGACGCCCGAAGATTATGTTCGCTTTCGCCAGGAATGCCTCGAATACGATCTGGAAGCGTGGGACGGAGCAGATCAGGATCCTCAATTTGCCGAGATGGTCCGGTCGAGCCTGTTCCTGAACACGCTGGGCGGCTTCGCTGTGTGGTACCTGCTGTGTGGCTCCACCGAGCCCACCTCTGTTCGAACTTGGCTTGAAGGCGACGTGGGGGCTACAGGCCGCTTTGAGGTGGAAGGGCTGTTCATAGAGAACATTGAGGCCCGCATGGACCGCTTTGAGTGTCGCGTTAAGCTGTACCGAGACTTGGGAGGAACTCTGGTGTACGGACGGGGTGGGCAGATTCCCGCTGGGCATGCCATTGGCGGCGAACTGCTGGATCTGCCCCACGATGGCTGGAGCGTGGAGCTCACCGAGAGTCAATTGCAGCGGATTCGGGTCATGTGGCGCACGGCTGAGCTCTGATGGAGCGGATCAACGCGACTCCAGGCTTTCCTGAATGCTCCCACCTCAGTCTCCAGTTGGAGCGAGATCTGAAAAGTTGATGCCGAAGTACACTCGGGCATGCTCCCCGACCTATACGTGAATCTTGAAGAGCGGGCGAGCAGACGCTGGCACTTGCCCCCAGAGCACGTGGTATACGCGCGTGCACTCACACACGCCTATATCCAGGACTTCGGCGGTGAGGCCACGGCCGGCCTTGTGGCTGAAAGCTTCGCATCAACGCTGACAGAGGATGAACATGCCGAAGCCGCTTCCCTCGCCGCCCAGATTGGCTTGCCCGTGCCGTTCCTCCTGTTTGGCACGTTGTACTACGACGCCATCAAAGCGGCCCTCGCGTGTACAGCGTTCGCCGTGCCCACACCAGACGGTCCTCTTCATGCACGCAACCTGGACTGGTGGACAGAAGGCGGCCTCCTGACGACAGGTTCCGTCATCACGCACTTCACGCGGGGTGGAAGAACGCACTTCAGCACGGTCGGCTGGCCAGGCTTCTTCGGCGCTCTTTCAGGCGTTGCACCGGGCAGATTCTCGGTAACGCTGAATGCCGTCAGCAGTGCGGACCCTCCTCTGCTGGCACGTCCTGTCGTGCTTCTCCTGCGGCAGGTGCTTGACGAAGTGGAGACGTACGATGAGGCCGTGCGCATTCTCGCGTCTGTCCCGATTGCTGCCGATTGCCTGCTGCTCGTCACGGGCGTTCGGAACGAAGAGATGACGGTCATTGAGCGTTCCCCGACGCGCAGCGCTGTTCGGGGACCCGAGAGAGGCATCCTCGCAGTGGCGAACGACTACCTCGCTTTAACGAACGCGGAAAAGGTGGAGAGGCCAGACGGCTTGCACGTCACGTCCTCGGGTCGGTACGCTTGTGCGCTACAGCACCTCGCGAATCATGTTCCCAGGAACGCGGACGCGTGCTTTCAGGTTCTTCAGGCGCCGGATGTGCGGATGGGGATTACTGTTCAACACATGGTCCTGCAAGCGTCAACCGGTCAGGTGCAGTTGCGCTTGCCATGAAGTCAATCGCCTCATCTACCCATTGGGGAGGAACGCTCGGCCTACCATGGCATGTTCAGATACAGGGCCGACCGGACTGGACGTGGTGCTGCAAAGTCGCTCCGGTAACGTTGCCAAGCTCCTGGGCGTGATTCACAGGCTCGAGCCAGCCTGGAACGACGAGGACGTCTGGGCCTTGTTGGGGGTGCCGGAACAGTTGCGCGGCGTGTGGCGGCTGCCGCCCGCTGAGCCTGCCGATGAAGTCCTACATACCGTGAAGCTGCTGGGAGCGTTCTTTACCGTGATCCCCATGGACGTGACACTGCGCCGGGGCCAGGCGGGTGGTCTGCAACTGTACCGCCATGAAGGCGACCTGTGGGTGCTTCCAGAGAACGGTCTACCACCGCTGGGCGCTGAAGCGCTTGGGCAGATTCAGAAGTTCACGCCGGCTCCACCCAGAGCGCAGACCGCACACATCCGCCAACTCAGTCAACGCCGAGTACAAATGATCTGACTTCAGCGACCCGGAAAGCGCAGCGGGCACGCAGCAGCAGATCTGCCCGCTCGGCCACGCCTGTGTCCAGCACAGACGTACCTCAGCGACGACCGGCTGCGCGCCAAGGGGAGAGCAGGTCGATCAACCACAGGTTGGGGCCTTGCAACACAGGCGGCGCGAGCAGGCCTGGAGAGGTAAATCAGGACACCAGACCTTATCTCCTGGGAAAGAGGTACCCAGCAACGTCTCGCGCCGCCGCATGAATCTTGCCCTGAGGGAAGTGGTCTAGCGTCAGGTTCAGCAGCAGGCTCAGAAAGGCGTGCGCCCCAGGGTCCCGTTCTGGGGTGGGGCTCCAGACGCGAAAGCGTGTGACCTGCCCCTTCAGGTGAACGCTCGCCAAGATCGTGATGCCGTCGATTCCTACGCCCGATGCCTGTATGTCTACGTCCTGGACCGCTGCGATGGCCCGGTGCTCCAAGGCCGGCAGGACACGCTCGGTCAGCAGCGCCTGCGCCGACCACGACTTCAACGCCGTGTTCATGGAGATCGGGACCGGCCAACGAGGCACACGCACACGTCCCTGCGAGTCCGGGCCGGAAAAGGGTTCGGCGACCAGCACCTTGAGGATGGGGACGGGCTGCAACTCCACAGACAGCAGCATCGGCGCTTCCCAACTGGGCAGAAAATGTGCTTGGTATGCCGCTGGCTGCGCCGCCTGGTGTTGCCACAGGGGACTGTTCCGCTCAAGGTAGTCCAGAACGCCCGCTTCCCGGTCCGGCCAGCACAATCCCACTTCGCCCTGGGGTTCAGGGTGCTGGATACCCTGGCACTCCACCGCGCCGGCCACCGCCTGCCTCGCTTCAAGCAGCGTCAGTCCGAACACGGTCGCCACCGCGCGGCTCAGCAAGATGTGCCCGACCCGTGCCTCGTGCAGGCGCCAGATGGCCTCAGCGGCAGACTCGCTCTCCAGCAGGGCGGCCCGGAGGCGTTGTTCGGCGTCAAGGGCAGCGGTCATCGGAATCATGATGCCGTCTCACAGGCCCAGACCTTTGCGGTTCTGATGACCCGCTCTGGCGTAAGCCAGAAGCCGCATGGGAACGCCCGCTCGGAATCCCTATGCTCCTTGAACGTGCGAAGCGGCGAACCCACTCTTTCTTTTCCTGTGCCTTCATCCCTGGGCATTCACGCTTCTGTGAGCGAGGCGCGCGAAGCCCTCACGCACCACGTCACGTCCGTTGACCAGGCGTGGCATGTGTGGTCCTGGGACCAGCACTCGCCACGCTTTGAGGCTTACCAGGAGCTTGAACGGCGAGGGACCCTCTACCGGGCGACCGTTGACGTCCAACTGCATGGTCAGGCTGATGGCGTCTGGATTGCAGAGGCAGGGCCAGTTCAGGAGAAAGTGATACGCAGGGCAGATCCATCTCTCGACGGTCTTCGTCCGGAAGTCCAGAGGCTTGAGCAGACTCTGGCGTCCGGTCAGGACGTGCACACGCTGCTGACGCTGATAGGCGAGATCGAGCGGCCCCTCTCAGACGAAGAAGCCACCTTTCTGGCCGCTGTGCTGCCGGACGCTGCTGAGAACAACGGCCCCGCTCCTGTCGCGCAGGCACTCATCGATTGCATTCAGACGGCTGTGTCATGGCCAGCGGTCATTCTCGCAGACATTCGGGACCATCCCAACATCTGGATGCAGGTGCTGAAGGCAGCGGCCACGCGCGCGCTCGGCCTGGACGGGAGTTGGATTCGTGAGCGCCACCTTCCCCCTGACTTTCCCGCTGCCCTGCTGCCCGAAACCCGGCCGAAATGCACCCAGGAAGAAGCGGAAGCGCTTGAATGGCGCTTTGCTGGGGTGCACCGTACTGTGCTGTACGACGAGGGTCCCAGCGGGTGGTACGCGCGCTGGGAAAGCCTGATCCACCCAAATGAGTCGGCCACCGTCCTGCTGGAACAGGACGTGGAGCGGTCCTGGCACTGGCAGGAACAGGACCCGGGTTCCATCCCGTTCATCCAGGGGACCGGCGACGCCGTTCTCCTCGTGCAGGACCCGGCTTTCCCTGACGGGGAACAGGAGGAGGAAGAGGCAGGCCTGACCCACATGGCCGACCTCTACGGATGGAAGGGGGTCTTTGATGCTGTGATGCACGTGCTGCGACACGACGAATATGCCCAGAACTGGGCCACAGCTGCAGCAAACCTCTGGTGCCTGCAAGACCACTGGTCAGAGCGCAGACCGGGGAGTGACGACGTCTGGATCGGGCACCTGTACCATGCGCTGGACCGTGCGCCAACACTCGGCGTGAACCTGGAAGAGCATGACTTCGAGAACCTCGTCTGGAGCATCACCATCAAGCTCCGGGGCTGGTCCTACATGTCAGATGAAGAACCGCGGGAGAACTCGCAGGTTCAGGCGGTGATGAACGCCATTGCTCGTCAGGAATCTTGACGTCCCGAGGGAGCGAGATTTCAGGTCCGCATCACTTCACCTTCACCGCGGTAAGATCCGCCGTGCCGCCGCATCCGCGCTCCCTCAGTTCCACGACCGTCTTTGTTGTGCTCTCCCACCAGGACCGCGTGTTCCTCCTGCGGCGCGCGGCGACCGCAGTACGTTCTGCATGACATCAGGAGACGCGCTGCAGGACGCCTTCTTGGGCGTATGTGATCAGGCTTCATTCCTCGACTTTGTGACAGTTCTGGCCAGGGAATGCCGTGCGGCTGAACTGCAGGCTGGCGTAGAGGCTTCCCCAGGAACTTTCAGAGCCCCCGTTGGGATGGACGAACCTCACCGTGTCGAGCTTTCTGGAAGCTGCGGCAGCGTGGAGCTCCGACGCGAACGAAGTAGCCACGCCTGACTGGCCAGCGTTCGCACGGTTCCTGCTCGCAGGGAAGGGGTACGAGTGACGGAGGAAGGGTTCCAGCTGCCTCAGCAGCTCATCAATACCCTCTGTAGTGGCATCATCGCTGCCTACGACAAGGCTACGGCGCGTGACCGGTTGGGTTGGATCGCTGTCATTCCTGAACTGGTGCCAACGTTGTCCGGTCAAAGCTGGACCTATCTGGGTGTGCAACTGGAGGTGACGTTCGACTCCTACCTGGAGGTACAGCGGCTGACTGAAGAAGGAGCCGACTTCGAGGCATTGAACGTGCTGATGGTCACGAGGTTGGAACGCACCCGCCTGGCTTCTCTGGAGGAGATCAATGCCTTCCTGAGCTGCAGAGTAGAACGGGTGGAGTTCATACGGGGCGCAGAGCATGTGGAGTTCCCGGACGATGTTTGTGACCTGAGTCGGACAGGCTGGTTGGCTGGACTTCTGGCCCGTCGACGGGTTGTTGCCTCCCTCCTGCGCTCGCAGCGGCGTCAGCAGACGGTCCGCATCGATCTTGGCCAGAGCACGCTGGTCGGAGAGGTCGAGGCCCTGGAGTTCCTGACGTGCCGGCTCCGGATCTCAGCCACCCATGTGTTCGACGTGTCGCTGTGGAGTGTGGAGCCGGGTGACGTTCATGTCGTGGAAGACAGTGGGATGTACCGCCTACCAACCGGTGACTTGCTAGAGCCGGATGGACTGCCGGTGTGGAGTTATGCCGAGCGCTGCTGGGTCGAATCGGCTTCTGAACCCATTGAAGAGGAACAGGGGCTGAACGCGCTGTCCATCCGGGCCTGCCAGGCCATGGGAACGGTGGCTTTTCGCCGCTACTGTGCGCACCACGGCCTATCGCACCCGGAGCTGAAGGCGTTCGTGAAGCACGGTTTTGCCATGGCGGACAGCCAGGACCTTGGCGAGTGGGAGCAAAACCAGCCTCTGCTGGTGCGTGCCGGAATGGGCCACGACCTGCCGGAGCGGCTCTGGCAGGTCGTGGGGTGGCCGAACTTATCGACGTTCCTATACCTGGTGAATCAGGTCACGTCGATCGGCTACACCGACCTTTACGGCGCCGTCACTCCGGCGCCCTGGCGACACCTGCGGGCTGCCCTTTGCGTCCTGGACGGGGAAGGCATCCCAAGGCCGCCCATTGAGCCGTTCCTCGAGAGTCGTTCCTCCGAAGTCCATGGCTGGGGCGAGCCTGTCAATGCCGCGGTGAAATTGTCGTGGATGGCCCTCGACTCCTGATGAAGTCCCCTGGCTTTCGCGGGCACGGGCGCGCCCCTGCTCAACCTCATGCTGGGCCAAATCCTGCTGAAGATGGTCATCAGCCTGGTGCTCATTCCCCTTATGCGATGGGTGCCCACGCATGTTGCAGAGCCTGGAGCGGCCGACTCCACTGGGGCGCCTCTTACCGCGCCGATGTCCTGATGCTGTGGAAACTGAACGCGGCACGGCCTGCAGAACACCGGGTGGCTGCGCCGCTAGGGCGCCCAGAGCGTTGCGAACTTCAGGGCCGACCGCGCGCCGCAGGGCCACAGCAATCGCGGCGGCTGTCACGAGTGCGCTGACGGGCACCTGCTGACGCAGCGCCAGGGTTTGGGGATCTTCCTGCGCCGCGGTGTGCAGGGTCCCGGTGGCAAAGGTCATCACCTGGGTCAGGCTGCCTTGCGCTGCCCCCACAGGCACGTCGAACCACACCCACCTGCGCGCCGCGGTGTTCCAGCCTTCGAGCATCTTGATTCCGGCGCCCACACGGCCTGCCAGAATCAGGGGAACACCGCGCAGCAGCGCCCAATATGCTTTCTCGGCGGCGAGCCTGGACTGCACCTCTGGGTCTGGGAACGCGGGCGCCTTTGCTGGAGCGGAGCGCTCGGCCCAGGGCAGAAGAGAGAAGACCATGCCCAGCCGGGGGTGAAGGTGCAGGTACGCCCGGCACAGGCAGACCAGGTTGAGCGCTGCCGATCTGGTGGTCTCCAGGCGCCAGCCGAGCCGGGCGCCAAGCTGCGTCAGGGGCTGAGGGCTGGGCGTAAGCAGCCGGATCATGGCCTGGAGGCTGCGGGGGCTCAGCTCCTTGGGCGGAGGCGTGCCGGGCATCGGAAAAGACTGCACGAAGGTCGAGGCCATCACCGGCGAGTGGTAGGCGCGGTACGGATGGCTTCCGGGATGTGGCAACAGGGGTGGCAGCTGCCCGCGCCATCCTGGAGGCGCGGTGAGCTCCTGAGGCAGCGCGCACCCGGTGGCCCAGCAGCGTCCAGTGCATCCTGCCCCGGACGCCCTGGAACGCTGGCTGGACCGACTGTTGCCCGAAACGGCATCTGAAGCGCGGCGAACGGCCGTTGAGGCCTTGAGTGCAGGCCGCAGCGCGGACGAGAACCGCTGGCACTCCGGCACCCTGGGCGGCGCGCCTGGAGAGCTCGCCCTCTGGCGGGCAGGACACGGGCGGCGCGAACTGCTCGCCCTGCATGTGCCACAGACCTGCCGTCAGGATGCGGGCTGGCCGCTGCAGCGTGCGCGCGGCGTGGAGGAGCCGCCCGAAGGGGCAGCCCTCACCGCAGCCTGGACGTGGAGGGTCTGAAGAGATCTCCGCTCTGGGCAAGGTGCTCCGAGAGGCACGCTGAACGTCCCGAACTTGAGCCGGATCGAGAAAAAAGCGGTCGGGTGCAGGGGAAGCCGCGCCGTGGGGCAGGAGCCCTGGTCTGTACCTTGGTCCCATGCATGGGGCCGGAACACGGCGCGCAGGCCAGCAGTCACGGAAGGACGTACCGGGATCTGATCATTCCAGGACCACCAGCAGAGCGCTGCTGACTGACCTCGGGCGCCGTCCAGCGCTCCCAGCATCGTGGAACGCTCCCTTGCAGCCTTTGACGCGCTCAGCGCCTTGCAGCACGCCAGGGCCTTGAGGACGGCGCAACCTGGCATGACGGGAGCAGCCCGGAGGGATACGCTGCCCCCATGGCAGATGCTCCAAGCGAAGGGTTCCGGGAGACCTTACCTGAGGTGCTGGAACGCTGGCAGGCCGGGGGACTGCTCAGCCGGCGCCAGGTCCGGGCCATCCTGACGCACGAAGGGCTGGCTGACCCTGCGGACCGTCCAATGAGCCCTTGGGCCGCCACCCTCTCCGCCCTGGGTGCCCTGGTGCTCGGACTTGGGATCATCGCGCTGGTGGGAGCGAACTGGCGTGACCTGCCCGGGTGGGCCAAGCTGCTCTCTGTGCTGCTGCCCATGCTCGGCGCATACACCGGTGGGTACCACCTGCGTGACCGGCAGGGCGCCTCACTGCCCGGGGCAGGCGCGGCACTGTACCTGCTGGGCGGCATGTTGGACGGGGCCTTGCTGGCCCTCGTCTCGCAGGGCTTCCAACTGGACGTGAGCGTCACCGCACTGCTGGCCCTCTGGGGACTCGGGCTGCTGGTCCTCGCCTACGCCGTGCGCCTGCCCCCGGCCCTGCACCTCGCGCTGCCGCTGGGCGCGGTGATTCCTTTAAGCGGCGTGTACGGTGGGTGGCCCGCCTGGAGCTTGGGCTATCCCGAGGCCACTGTGGGAAGCGCAGGCCTGCTCATGCTCGCCGCCGCCCAGGCGCATGGGCGCGAACCGGGAAGGCGGGACCTGTCCAGTCCCTGGGCGTTCTGGGGACCGCCCCTGCTGCTCGGGAGCGTCTACGCCCTGCATCTGCAGCGGGGTGAGGTCGTGAGCGCGTGGTTGCTGCTGCTGACGGCCCTGGCCCTGGGTGTCACCTGGCTGGGACACCGCGAGGGCCGCCGGGCCTGGATCAACTGGGGGCTGCTGAACGTGGGGCTGGTCGTGCTGACGGTGTATTTCGGCGTGTTGGGTAGCCTGGCCGCCACGGGAGCCGCGCTGGTGGGTGCGGGCCTGCTGCTTCTGGCGCTGGGCTGGGGGCTGGAACGGGCGCGGCGCCGCCTGTCTCCGGGAGCGAAATGAGGCGGACGGTGGGCCCCCGGGAACGCCTGGCACTGGCCGTGACCGCACAGTTGCTGCTGGTGGGCGGGCTCCTCTCCCCTGCCCTGCTGGACAGCGTCAGAGCCCAGGAGGTCATGCTGGAGACGGCCCCGGTGGACCCGCGCGACCTGCTGCGCGGGCAGTACCTGACGCTGGCGTACCGGGTCAGCCGGGTGCAGGCCGGGCCGGACGTGAACGGCGGGCAGGTGGCCTACGTGCCGCTGCGCAAAAGCAGTAAGGGCGTGTGGACCGGCGAGCGAGCCGTGGCGACCCGTCCCGGAGGTGGAGTCTTTCTGCAGGGCCGCGTGCAATGGATCAATGCTGGTCAGGCCACCCTGAACTACGGCATCGAGCGCTTTTATCTCAGCGAGGAAGCCGCCCGGAGCGAAGAAGGGCGGGGAGCGGCGGGACTGCGGGCGCGGGTGCGGGTGGCTCCGTCCGGGCGCGCGCGACTGCTGGAGCTGTGGCGGGAGAATGAGAGGATCCGGTAGGTCAGGCTAGAGAAGCGCGCGCTCCGCGGTAACTCAGCAGGTCGGCAGTGGGCCACACGGACATGACGACCCCGGCGGAACGCGCCCGCGGCGACGCACACGCACCCTCCGGACCGGCGCACCTTCGCCCACACCTCTCTGGCAGCCTCCGCCCTCCATTGCGCGACTCACACCTCGTCGATCTGGCCCGCGTGCCTCCAGGTCCCTCATGCCGTCAGGAATGAACACGGGAGGGAGCAGACCACTCCCCGCATGAACCAGCGGTCACGAAGCTTATGGTTCAAATCAGCCGCTGGTGGACGCGGTCTGCCAGTCAGACGGCATCCCAGTACCGATTGGGCAACATCGGTCTCGTCCTGAACAGGACCGACTGGAAAGGGAAGTTCAGATGATGCCCAGCCGGACCAGTTCCTTCGGCTCGTAGACCGGCACGCCCAGCTTCCTGTTCACCTGGAGCAAGTGGGCATCCTTCGACACGATGGCGTCCGCCCCAGACGTCATCAGCAGGTCCAGCAGGTACCAGTCCCTGGGGTCCGGGCACGAGGGCCAGTCGTGACGTTGCAAGGGACTGACCACCTGCGCGACGCGGTACAGGTGCGTGGCCAGACCGAAGGCCTCCGCCGCGGAAATGCCGCCACCCAGCGCCAGCACCTGGGGGTAGGTGAGGACCCGCTGCAACTCCGCGAAATGCTCGTCGGCCAGGACGAAGAGAACGTCGAACCGCTGGGCGGCGAGGAACAGCTCGCGCGCAGGGCCAGTCCGGCTGGTCAGCCCGCTGAGCAGCACATTGATGTCGGGGACCAGGCGTGGAGCCGGCAGCACTCAGTCGGTCCGCGTCTGCCGCGGTGCCAGCCCAGGAAAGCGCACGGCGATGTCGCCGGCCGTGGGCTCGGGCTGCCGCTCGCCCACAACCACCTCGGGTGCCTGTGCCCTGGCCCAGTTAATCGCCTGCGTCAGGAGCGCCTCCTGCTGGTCTTCGGTCAGCACGGCGAACGCGGCCTGCAGCCGCTCTGCCGCGGAGGGTGCCTGCAGCGTACTGCGGCCCAGGCGCGCTTCGACCACCGCAGCGGGAATCCGGTAGCGGGGACGCCCAGTCGGCGTCGTGCCGATTCTCACCGCCCCCAGGTCGCCCTCGCGGATCTGCCGCCGGACGGTGTCGTCGCTCACGTGCAGGAGCCGGGCCGCCTCGGGCACGGTCAGCAGGCCACGCGGTTCGTGCTGTGCAGTCATCCTCCACCTCTGGCCTTATAATACCGCAAAATCCGCAAAGGCCGCAATTCACGTAGTCGGGTCCGTCACCCTGGACCGCGCTTGCCGGACTGGTGGGTGCCGCTGTCTTCGCGGCGGTGCGGCCTCAACCGTATGCGGTGTGGGGACTGATAGACGCCGTGGCGTCCTGCACGCGCAACTGGACTTTGTGGTGGGGCGCTGCTGGCCGCCAGGGCGAACCTGGGGCTGCTGTGGGCTGAGGGCCTGGTTCAGAGCCCCCACCGATAGACCAAAGCGAACCCCCCTCCTGATCAGGAGGGGGGTGAGTCACTGCGGACGTTATGGACGATGCTCACGCGAGCCGCGCCTGCCGGAAGAGGGTCAGCAAGGACGCGACGGTGAGGCGGGCGGGTCGCTGCTGAATGCAGGCCGCTCTGGCTTCGCGGCGTTGCTGGGCTTCTGTGCGGAGTTCCTGGGCACGGTTCTGGAAGAGGAAATGATTCACGGTGAGTTCCTTTCACCGGTCGGCACACTCGTCCCTCGGTTGTCCCTATGGTGCCCTTTCCCCTCCCCCGGCACATCCGGCGGGTGGCGCATCCCCGCCTCCGCCGGATGACTCAGGAAGAGCCACAGCTGCCGCTTCCGCCTGGTCATCCATGGCTCCCGGCAGCAGGGAGAGCACGATGGCTCCGGACGCAAAGACGTACGGAAGACGGGCCGGCTGCCCTGGAGGGACGTGCGCAGAACATCAGGTCTTTCAGGGGCGCCAGGCAAGCACTGCGCACAGCACCTCTGTCGCGCAGGCCTCGGCGTGGTCCATGGGTGGGCCCTAGTGGGCCGCAAAAGGACAAACCAGCAGCGTAGACTTCCCGAGATGGAGTTCGCCCAGCACTTCGAGTGGATCTTGGGGGTGCGCGAGCAGGCCAGGGGTGGACGTTCCGGCACGGGTGTGGCGCGCTGGTTGCTGCGCGAGCAGGGGCTCGACCAGTTCCGTGCCTACCAGGTGGTCATGGACGCGTTCGGCATGAACTTGCGGGACGCCCGCGAACTCGAAGCGTTGCTCGCCCGTCCAGCCTCGCGGGAGGAGCGGCTCCTCGACGCTGCATGGGAGGGGTTTCTCTCCAATGCAGACCGCTGGCCCCGGCGCGTCTTGCGCCTCACCCGTGAGGGCACGCGGCCCCTGACGATGACCTTCCACCTGTTCGATTTCGCCTCACCCGGCTCGGCCTTGCACCTGGACTAGGGCGATGGGGAAGAAGAAGAGCGTGAGGCAGAGCCCCTGTGCGCGGTGACCCATACGTACGCCTCCCCAGGGCGGTACACCTTTCGCTGCTCGGTTATGGGAGAGCCGCTCCTGGCCACACGGGAGGTTCTGGACTTGCAGGCGCAGCCGCCGCCAGGAACCAGCCGCTGGACTCTGCGCCAGTAGGAGCCCGTCACGGCCACCACTCTCCTTGAGAAAGTCCTATACCAGAGGCAATGATCCTCCATAGGTTCAGGACGTCATGAATGCCATTGCCCGCCAGGATCACTGACGTCCTGAGCTGCAAGAGGCGGAAAGTGGTGCGCTCAAATCACGGTACACGTCGAACCAGGGTTGTAACTTGTCCCACTCGTTGCTTGGCAGGTGTCCTTTAATTCTTTTCAGTCGACGAAGCGCCATCCAAATATGCCGCTGCACCACATTGCTTTCTTGCACTGGGGGCAGGTTCTGCTCCTGGCGTTCCTTTGCAGATTGAGCGGCTTGCACCGCCTCTTTTGGTGACCAAGGCAAATCTTCAAAGAAGCGATTCACCAGCACTCGGGTATCGAGAACCGGATGGTCATCTTGATGGCCGTATTCCCGAATGAACCACACACGCATGTTCATCCCCGGCCCCATGCACACCGGATCCTTCTCGGCAACCCTGATTCCCTTCTCAGCCCACCACAATGCCAGAACTTGATTTCCGTCCTCGAGAGCAGCTTTGGCTTGTCTCCACGCGATGTTCATCAGGTCCAGTCGGTGGATGACGTCAATGCACTGCGGTGCTCCTTCTTCACGTTTCAGGAAGACCATCAGGGCTTCAAGCTCCTGGAATTCCACTGGCAGCTGGAAATGACTCCCTGTAAAGACGAGGACGAAATCACCATCGCGGCTGTCCGGACACCAACCTCGCGCTTCGGCTGCACCAAGTGCGCGGGCGACAAATGCAGGCGTCATCACCTCAGGGACGTTCATGCCCAGCACAGGAAAGTGGAGCCAGGGGTCCAAGAACGTTGGCATCCGAATGACCAGGCGTGAGGCGCCACCCTCATCACGCACAATGGAGAGCGAACTTTCTATTCCAGACGGGCGAAAACGCCAGCGGTACACGCGTGAATGGTGGGTAATGCGCCGGGCGCCACGCATTCGTCTGGGAAGAGCCACGCCTCAGGTTAGTGGTCATGAAGGATTGAAGCTCGCGATCATCTGCTCAACAAGCAGGGGAGAATCAAGCTACAGATTCAGATTCACTGCATCGCTTCGCAAGTCAATCTACTCGGCAGTTCGCACACGCTTGAGCTTGAAATTGGACCAGGCAATCCTGTCCTGCTCGGAATGAAATCTCCCCAACTCCCGATAATCTCTGTTATCGGGAGTTGGGGAGGAGAACAAAAAGGGCCCGTGAGTTACCCCACCACATCTTGCTCCTCCGGAAGCAGTCGCCTCTCAGGGAGACACCAACCCGTGAGAGCGTCGAGGATCTCATCCCTCAGCAGGTCCTCCTGAGCTCCCGTGAGCTCCCATCCTTGCTGCGGCTTCAGCAGATCGTGAAAGGCCCGGTACAGCTCAGGCTTGGGCCATCCCGCTGTGTGGAGTTCGCGGACCAGGCGGCGCAGTGCCTGGCCCGGCTGTTCATCCCCAAGAGCGTGCTCAACCACGGCGCGCAACTGCATTTGTTCAGCGTAGCGCGCTTCTCAGCGCACCTACGGCATTCCAGGGATCTGGTTGCCGAGAGCAGTCAATCAGCGTATTGGGGAAAGCGGAGCGTGTTGAAGCCGCCAGTCTTCTACCCAGGGGTCAACGCGCCCTTCGCAGAACCGCTCCGCCTGCTCTGGGCCCGGCGTGTGCAGCACCCACTTGAGTTCAGTGGAAAGGCGCAGGAGACCGTCGCCCGTCAGGACCGAACCCGGCCAGCCCAACACTTCACGCAGGTCCCCGACCACGCGGCTGAGCGCCTTGCGCCGGGTGTTCTCGTTGCTGCCCGGCAGGTCCAGGGCATCTTGAACCCGCTCGCGCCTCAGCACTCTCCCTTTGAGGAGCAGGAGCACCAGCAGCGCCGCTTCCGGACGCTGAGGCCGCAGGGGAAGGAGTTCACCATGCATGCGAACTGTAACGCGCCCCTTAATCTCCGGCCACCCGAGGCGCCGCCAGGCACCCGGGCGCACCGCGCAGGCAAATTCAAGCGCAGTATTCTGCGGCCCATACGACCTAAGTCGTAGCCCTGGCCTACAGGCCAGCGCCATCTTGCCCACAGACTGAACTGGAGTCCCATGATTGGTGACCGTCTTCCGCTTGACTTGCAAGGTCCCCTGCCGTCAGAACCTTTGGGGGCGACCGTCTCCGCCTGGGTGGGACGAGAGATCACCCAGCCTCAGGCGCTTGACCTGCTGCGTAGCCTTCAGTTCGCAGCCTCTGGCGGAGCCCTGTATAACCTGGTCGACGGCATGTACGACTGGGAGCTTCTGGATGACGCAGACCCTGAAGTCCATGCCGGCGTCACGCGCTGGGACAGCGGTCTGGCCAATCGCATAGACGTCGTGAAGTTGCCGCGCCGGCGCAGCGCGCTGCACCTGATGCTCTGTGGTGAACTGACGCATCCCGCCGTGGCGCACCCGGGTCGCGACATAGCAGCCCAAGACTTTCACCGCCTCCTGGCACTCCCCGCACGCTGACAAAGCACAATGGGAAAATGATCCAACCGTTCGGTCGCACAGCGCTCGTTGCCCTCGTGCAGCGCTTACTCGACGGTGACTACCAGACTGAGGACGAAGCCGACGAGATGATCAATCTCCTCCGCGACCATCTCCTGGACCCGCAGGTGACGGACTACATTTTTGGATCTAATGGCGAACAGACTGCCGAGGAGATTGTGGACCGCGCCCAGGCCTATACGCCGATCGTCGCGACGTACTCCCGAGACTGACGGCGCGCCGGACCACCGCTTGTTCAGAGGTTCTCGGGAAGGTGTGTTGCTGGGTCAATCTGACCCGGGTAGCCCACGCCAGGATAATGGGCCACGACCCGAATCGGTCCCTGAATGGCTCCATTGAATGCCGGCAGTTCTTCCGCTGGAACCCACAATTCCTGATGCCTCTTCTTCGCTCCCACCACCTGGATGGGATACTGCCGTGCCACGCGCGCATCCACCTCGAACTCGGTCACGAAGCCAACGGGTGGGGTGTTGCGCTTTGCATTCCAGTCCTGGGCAATTTCCTCGGCATACTCAAAGTTCAGCACCGGGTAGAAAATGGGCTGATCGGGCAGGCGGGGTGGAAAGGCGCGAAAATCTGACGCAGCGATCCGTGCCAGTTCGTGTTGGCCCACGGGTCGCCACAACGTCACGCGTTCGCCAGTCTCCGGCCAGGGAACGGTACGCTCCGCATTGTCGGGAAAAATGGTTTCGAGCCAGTTGTTATGGGTCATGAGGTTGAGCTCCTTTCCGGTCAGACTTTCGCACTCCAGATTCTGGACGCCGGGCCACCCCTCCTGCATCGGCCAAAGTGCCCACGCCTCGACAAGGCCGCGCCTGCCTCTCCCCTGCTCAGCGACCAGTGGCTCTCGACCAGCACAGGAATTCTTCGCAGGAGGCTCATCATGCAGCATTCCTTGCTTCGAGGAGCAGTTGGGTTGAATGGCGCAAGTTGTCAGGGGACCGAGCCTACATTTCCCTGCCTGCTCAGTGGGCTCAGCCGCTCCATTCACGTGCTGCTGCCGATGGGTCCGTCAGGCCGTAGGCGCGCCAGGCTTCACGCAGGTCTGGATGTGGAATGAGTAACCTCGCCTCTGGAAGAGCCATCCAACCCAGCATCCAGCGTGTTCCCGCTTCCAGCCCGCCTTCGAGCGCTGCACATAGGGCGCGGGCATAAGGGGGCTCTCCACCCTGATCCCATTCCAACTTATCGGCCAGAAACACCACCTGGTCCAGGGCGGTCGCGCTGGCGTGCAGCGTGGTGTGATACCGGATGGCCTGCAAGATCTCAGGAGAGTCGACCCCCTGCCACTCGCGCGCGAGGACCACGCTCAACTTCGCGTGGAGCAGCAGAGGAACCCGCCGCTCCTCGGGCACGACAGGCAACTCCAGCGCTGTGCACAGGTCGACCATTTCGTCACGCCGGAAGATGCCCCCGAGGTCATGAAGCAGCGCCGCTGTTCTGGCGGCGTGCACATCTACACCGAACTGAAGGGCAAGTTCCTCAGCCCTCTGGGTCACGCGCGGTACGTGGTGCCGGGTGACCTCCCGGCCAAAAGCAGCCAGAACCCGGTCCACGTCGGCCGCAAGAGTTCCCGTCTTTGGAAAGAGAGACATCATCTCCTGGAGGGCAGTGGGGAGGCTCAGAGCGTGCCATTTCCCGCGCCGAGGAGTTCCACCGTGAAGCCCGCTTCCCGCAACGGCATCTTCTCGGGAGGAATCCAGCGGCCGATGGGACCGTGCGGGGGATGGAGCGGTAAGGCGCGCAGGGACATGGCCGGAGTCTAGGGGGCCGCCGGGGGCCAGGCGTCCAACTTTGGGTAGCGTTCAGGGTGGGCGGACCGCCTCCGGGTAAGCTGTTCCTCGGTTCAGGGAGGAAGGCCATGCCGCAGCTGATGCTTAAGGTGTGCCCTACCGTCTCATGGGCGTCGTTTCCGGTGCCGACCTCTCCCCCACTGAACGCCATCCGATGCACGTTCAGGCCTGCGCCAGTGGAGTGTGGGGTAGCCAATGCCGTGGTGCTGGCCTGCACCCTGACTGCCGCTCCCGAAGCCCAGAACCATCCACTCTGGCTCGAGCTTCTGCAAGAGCGCGAGTCGCGTCATTTAAGAGCTGATGACGCATTGTACGCCGCTGCCGATCTGGCCGGGGCGCTGGCGCGTCACCCTCGCGGAAATCACGGCCGTCCCCTCAGTCCAGAAGCGAGCGGAGCCGCCATCAAGTTGCTCGGTCAGCTGCACCGCTGGATGGACGAGTTGCCGCGCAAGGAGCAGCGGCGTGCCTGAGCGCAGATTGTCGCCGGACAGATCGGCACTGTCCCTCATCACACGGCCTGAGGCCAGGATCTCAAGCGTGAACGCCAGACACGCGGTCCGCACCTGAGGAAGCCGGGCTGCCAGACGCCTGGTCCCTTGCTGTTCGTGCGTCACAAGCGGCTGCGGCCCAGCCGCGGGCCACGACAGCGTTTCCACTTGGAAACAACTCCTACCCACCGGACGTCGCCTACGGGCGCCGAATACAGACAAGCTCTCCCCTACGTGCACTGGGCCAACTCAGGTCACCGGGCGCCCATCAAGGCGAGCCAGAGATCCAGAGCAACCTGAGTACCCACGGTGACCGCTCTCACCTTCCGCCCAAGGAAGGCTGAAGGGCAGGCGCACGCTCAGCGCCCCTGGGGGTCTACGCTGATAGAACGCTTCGCCGCACCTGAGGAGATCCCCATGCAGCCCCATATCCTTGTAATCGAGGACAACTCCGATGTTGCCAGCATCGTTCAATACGAACTGGAGGGAGCGGGCTGCGCAGTCGTCACCGCACCGGACGGCATCACCGGCCTAACCTGGGCGCGCGAACAACCTCCGCACCTGGTGATCCTCGACCTGGGACTCCCAGATGTTGACGGTGCCGAAATCACCCAGCGCCTGCGCAAGACCTCCCGGGTTCCCATCATCATCCTGACGGCGATTGACGCCATCGACAGCAAAGTCGGTCTCCTCGCCGCTGGAGCCGACGACTACCTGACCAAGCCCTTTCACCCGGAAGAGCTGGTCGCGTGCGTCAAGGCGCAGCTGAGCGAGCAGGGCGCTACAGCAACGGTCTCGCTCGGTGCGCTTGAAATCCACACCCAAAAGCGCCAGGTGACCTACGGCGGACGCGAAATCGAACTCTCCCGACAAGAGTATGCGCTTTTGCTGCTGCTGTGCCGGCAACCGGGCCGCGTGTACTCACGCGCAGAGATCAACCAGCACATCTGGAACGGAACGCTACAGCGCTCCTCCAACGTGGTAGACGTGCACATGGGCAACCTCCGCAACAAATTCCGCGAATTTGGAGGGCACAATGTCTTGCGGAGCGTCCGGGGTGTCGGTTACGCCCTGCGCCCGCCAGATTGATCCCGCCCCGTCCCGCTGAGAGATCCGGCAAATCCGCATCCATCCACGTCATGCGCCGCCTGGCCGGGCACCTGTGCGAAGCAGTGACCCACCGCTAAGCTCCAGATTCTGGACGCCGGGCCGCCCCTCCTGCATCGGCCAAAGTGCCCACGCCTCGACAAAGTCGCCGAAGACGCCTCTCCCCCGCTCAATGGACCCGTTGCTCACGACCAGCACAGCAATTCTTCCCAAGGGGCTCATTATCCAGCGTTTCATGCTTTCGAGAAGAAGCCGGTCAGAATGGCGCAAGTTGTCCGAGGAGAGTGGTCTGTCGTAAGCCAGCCCTGCCCTATCCTCCAGCCCGCAGATGGATAAATTTAGTATCGGGTATGGCGGTGCAACCGGGTCATGCCTAGGAAACGGCCCTTATACAGCAAAGATACGCTGGGCAGGGCTTCACGGAGGAAGAGCTTCTCCTCTGCGAGACGGTATTGGGCCTTCAGATCCCGCCCATCTTCCGCGCCTACCTTTTCCTGGCCGGCTTGGACCGCCTCGGCCACACCGACGTGGCCCTCACGATACGCATCGCCACCACTTGTATGACAAACGGCGTGAGGAAGCCGTCTTTGACCTCACCGACCTGCTGCAGGCGAAGGCCGTATAAGTCCTTTGGGGAAGTGCACGATTGGCCTCTGCGGACCGCGCTTGTGCCGCTGACCCTCTCCACCCAGGCGCATGGAACTTTCTGGAGTTCCAGTCGTGTCATCTCCATACAAGTCAGGGCGCGACGAACCGGTCTGGTCGTCCGTCCAGTGGTATCGAGGGTACTGCCTGGTCAGCAGGTGTTCGTGCCAGCGCTCCCCGCGCATCTCGGGGCAACTGCCCTACATCGTCACGACGTCGGGTCACCAGGCGCGCAGCGACGCGGTGGGGAGTTGCACCGTGACGCAGAGTCCCCCAGCGGGCCGGGGGGTGAGGGTCAGGACCCCGCCGTGTGCCCGGGTGATGCTCTCGACGATGGCCAGGCCAAGACCAACGCCCGCGTGGTCGGTCACTCTCCGTTCAGCTCCCCGTTGAAACGGCTCGGCGAGCGTGGCAACCAGCTGTCGGGAGAGGTGCTCGCCTGTGTTCTCGACCGTGAGCAGCGCACGTGTGGGGAAAACGCTGGTCGTGACCCACACGTTGCCCCCTTCAGGCAGGTTGTGAACGACCGCGTTGTGGACGAGATTCGTGGTCAACTGCAACAAAAGTGCGTGCGAGCCGGTGGTGTGGATGGCGTCGCCAGAGGTTTTGATGGTGACGCCACGTTTTTCCGCGAAGGGGAGGAGCGTTTCCGCAGCTTCTTCCGCGATGAGAGACAGGTCGACGTGCTCTCGGGTGAAGGCCCGTCCGTCCGCGTGGCTGAGCACAAGGAGCGCTTCAGTGAGGCGGATAGCCCGGGAATTGACGGCGTGGAGGCGGTCGACGAGTTCGCTGGAGTCGCGGTGTGGGTCCCCGCGGGCCACGTCGAGCAGGGTCTGCGTAATCGCCAGTGGGGTTCGCAGTTCGTGGGCGGCGTTGGCGGCGAACCTCTGCTGTTCGCCGACCTGGGCTTCGAGGCGTGCGAGCATGGCGTCGAAGGCGTCGGCGAGTTCGCGGAACTCGTCTCTGCGGCCTGTGAGCTGGATTCGGTGGGTGAGCGATCCCGTTGTGGCTCTGCGGGTGGCGTCGGTGATGCGGGTCAACGGAGCGAGCATGCGGCCAGCGAGCAGCCACCCGCCCACGAGGCCGAACACCAGCAGGAACGCCAGGACCATAAGTGCTGCTGGAAGGAAAACATTGGGGCCGAAGTTGTGGAGGTTGAGGGCACGCAGAAAGTCAGACGGACCGGGAACAGACCAACTGTACGGTCGTCCGCGCAGGAGGAACACCCACACCGCAGCGAGCAGCAAGGCACCCGCGAGCATGAGGAAGCCAGCGTAGCTGAGCGTGAGCTTGAGGCGAACGCTTAACCCAGGTGCCCTACCCACCGCCGCTTTCCCCACCTCCGGCGTCTGCTCCCGCGCCGATGCGGTACCCGGCCCCAGCCACAGTGGCGATGATCCAGGGTTCGCCAAGCCGTTTGCGCAGGGCAGAAACCGTGATGCGCACGGCGTTGGTAAACGGGTCCGCGCGCTCGTCCCAGGCGCGTTTCAGGAGGTCTTCAGCGCTGACCACACCCCCCTCGGCGGCGATGAGCACTTCGAGCACAGCGAACTGCTTTCTGGTCAGCGCAACGTAGCGGCCGTCCCGGTAGACCTCTCGGCGAAACGGGTCCAGCCGCAGCCCGGCGATCTCCCGCACTGGCGGCCTACTGTGCGGGCACCTGCGGCCGAGCGCGCGGAGACGAAGCACGAGTTCCCGCAGCTCAAAGGGCTTGGTAAGGTAGTCGTCGGCACCAAGTTCAAAGCCGGACGCCTTGTCGTCTATCCGGTCGGCAGCGGTAAGCATCAGGATCGGTAGCCCGCTGCCGGAAGCCACGATGCGCCTGGCGATCTCGTCGCCGGAGGGCCCTGGAATATCACGGTCGAGGACGGCGATGTCGTAGGCGTTGATGCTCAGCAGTTCCAGAGCGGTGTCGCCGTCACCAGCGATGTCGGCCGCGATCGCTTCCAGGCGGAGGCCGCCCTGAATGGCTTGTGCCAGGTAGGGTTCGTCCTCGGCGATCAACACGCGCATACACTCCCGATTCTACGAACTGGAGCATATCGCCGGCATATTGAAAACCACATACGCTCAGGCAACACCCCACTGTGTTGACTGGCCGCATGTTCAACAGCGCGTTGGCACGAACAGCCGCCCCCCGCACGCAACTGACCCTAATCGCTGCCCTTGTGGGCAGCGGCGTCACGCTGACCGGCGTCGTCGGTTGCCCGTCGGTCGGCGCTGCACTGGCGTCGGCATCCTCAGCGGTATTCCCCGCAGCTCTTCCCCTCGTCGCGCCGAGGCAGCGCGAGCCGGGCCCTCCGCGCCCGCCTGCCATGCCGCGGCCTTCGTCACCTCCACCGGCACCTCGGTTGATACCGGGCAGGGCAGATGGCGTCGTTCCCGACGGCGTGACGGTCTTTGATACTGAACTTCCAGCTGTGGCCAACCTCAACCCCGGTCTCCTCAGGGCGCTTCGTCAGGCGGCCAGAGACGCCGCGAAAGAGGACGTCACGTTCTTCGTCAACAGTGGCTGGCGCTCCCCGAAGTACCAGAACCAACTCCTTCAGGAGGCGGTGACGAACTACGGCTCAGCAAAGGAGGCCGCCCGGTGGGTGGCCACCCCGGAGACGTCTCCTCACGTGTCGGGGGACGCTGCCGACATTGGGCCCCCGAAAGCCGCGGCGTGGCTGTCCGAACACGGTGCCCGGTACGGGCTATGCCAGATCTACCGCAATGAGCCCTGGCACTACGAGCTGCGTCCCAAAGCGTCCGCCAGCGGGTGCCCGCCCATGTATGCCGACCCCACGCAGGACCCGAGGGTGCGGTGACGGGCCTGTATGTCATTGGACCGGTGTCAGCGTCTTCGTCACCTGTGGAAGAAAAAATGAGTAAAAAGCTTCGAACGCTGACCGCCCTCGTCGTGCTCGCCCTGCTCGGCACGGGGTGCCGGAGAGCGCCTGCCGGGACTGGGATGGGCACCGCCAACACCGCCACCCAGCGGGAGCAGGCGACGAAGTTCGCCGGGTGCATGCGGGAGAACGGCGTCCGCGCGTTCCCGGACCCGGACGCGTCGGGCAAGTTGACCATCGATGGGATAGCGAACGGCTCGCCGTCAGATACGGCGAGCGCGACGTTCAAACGGGCCATGGGCGCATGCAAGGACCTGCAGCCAGTGGGGTTCACGGGAGGCAGGAGAAATCACGAGCAGCAGGAGACGGCCCTCGAGTTCGCGCGGTGCATCCGCGACAACGGCGTGAAGGACTTTCCCGATCCCGTCAATGGCGAGCCCCTCGTCGACACCAACCGAATTCCGTCGTCGAACAGAAGCGGCGGAATGGCCATTCTCAACGCCGCCATGCAGAAATGCCGCAGTTTTGTGGAAAAGGCCATGGGGGGCCAGTGATGAAGCGCAGGAATTGGGTGCTGGGCGCAGCGGCCCTTCTCGCCGGAGGCATGGGCGTGATGCCCAGCGCCAGGCCACCGGCCACAGCTGCACAGGAGCCGTCGCCCAACACCGTGAAGGTGAAACAGGGCAAGCTCTCGGCAATGGTCTCTCTCAATGGGCTCCTGACCCACCGGGCACGCCCGGACGGCTCGCCCTACGCCGTGATTAACCAGACCCGTGGGATCTACACCGCGCTGCCCCAGACTGGCGACCAGATTGCCTGTGGAGACGTGTTCTACCGGGTAAACGACCATCCGGTGCTGCTGCTGTGCGGTCCCGTCCCGGTCTACCGCGCCCTGCACAGCGGCGATGTGGGCCAGGACGTACGGCAGCTCAACCGGAACCTGCACACGCTCGGCCATGACGTCGGTGCCGCTATCACGCCGGATGACAACACGTTCACCGTGAGGACCCGGAAAGCGCTTGAAAAGCTCCAGCAGGGCGAGGGCGCCAACGTGACCGGGAAGCTTGAGCTCGGCGACGCGGTCTTCCTGCCCGAGTCCGTGCAGATTGCGAGGGTGACGGGCGAACTCGGTGGCTCCGCCCAGCCGGGGGAGCAGGTCCTGTCCGCCACCTCGGGCACGCAGGAGGTGCAGGTGAATCTCGACGCGGCGCAGCAGGGTGAGGTGAAGAAGGGCGACCTCGCGCGGATCACCCTGCCTGGCAACGCGTCGGTGACGGGCAGGGTGGACCGGCTCGGGAGGGTGGCCCAGGTCCCTGCTGGACAGAGCGATGCTGGGGCCGCGACCCTCCAGGCCTACATCCGGCTCGACGACCCGACAAAAGCAGGTGGCCTCGACCAGGCTCCGGTCCAGGTGGACGTCACCGCCGAGGGGGTGGAGAACGCCCTGAGTGTCCCCGTGGTCGCGCTCGTCGGGACGCCGGGTGGTGGGTTCGCGGTCGAAATCGTGCGCGCTGGCAGTCGACGCGAACTGGTCGCCGTGAAGCTGGGCCTGTTCGACACCTCAGCCGGACGGGTTCAGGTCGACGGCAAACTCCACGAAGGAGACGAAGTGGTGGTGCCGCCCTTATGAAAAGTGAATGGGTTCTGGAGCTGGAGGGCGTGAACAAGGTCTACGGTGGGCAGCCTCCAGTGTCCGCCCTCCGGGACGTGTCCTTCTCGGTGCGGCGGGGCGAACTGGTGGCGATCGTCGGACCCTCTGGGTCGGGCAAGTCCACGCTCCTGCACATCCTGGGGACGCTGGAACTGCCGAGCAGCGGCGTGGTCCGGATCGGTGGGGTCAATGTGTCGCGGCTGAGTGACCCCGAGTTGTCGTGGCTGCGCGCCCGGGAGATCGGGTTCATCTTCCAGCAGTTCTTCCTGGCCGAACACGCCACGGTGCGCGAGAATGTCGCTGACGGCCTCCTCTACGCGGGCGTTCCCGCCGCCGAGCGGTACCGGCGCGCGGATGAAGCGCTCGAGCGGGTCGGCCTCGCTGAACGTGCGAACTTCAGGCCCACAACGCTTTCTGGCGGGCAGCGGCAGCGGGTGGCGATCGCGCGGGCGCTCGTCGGGCGTCCCTCCATCGTCCTCGCGGACGAACCGACCGGGAATCTCGACAGCGCGACCGGCGCGTCGATCATGGCGCTTCTCCGCGAGCTCAACGCCACTGGGGCCACCATCGTCATGATCACCCACGACGGGACCCTCGGGGGTGGGTTGCCACGCCAGATTCGGGTGTTGGACGGCCAGGTGGTCTCTGATACCGGTCAGGGCCACACCGTCATGGCGACTCCCACGGTGGGTGCATGCATGCCGGGGGAGTCGCAGTGAGGGCCAGGCGCGGGTTGGGGCTGAAGGACGGGTTGCGGGTGGCGAGCGTCGGGCTGCGGTCCAGGCCGCGGCGCGCCGCGCTGTCCGCGCTCGGAATCGCGATTGGGACAGCCGCGGTCGTGGGGATCCTCGGACTCTCCTCCTCCTCGCAGGCCGGGCTGCTCGCAGAGATTGACCGGCTCGGTACGAACCTGCTGACCGCTGAGGCCGGGCAGCGCCTCACGGGAGGTGAGGCGAAGTTGCCCCGCGAAGCACCAGCGCGGATCGCCCACCTGGACAACGTCGAGCAGGTGGCGCACACCGGCCTGATCAAGGACAGGTACGTCTACCGGAACCCGGTGATTCCGGTGGGCAACACGGGGGGGCTCCAGGTGCGGGCCACCAGCCTCAACCTGCTGTCCGTGCTGGGCACCGGCGTTGCACGCGGCGACTGGCTGAACGGGGGCACGGCCCAGGTGCCGGTCACGGTGCTCGGCGCGGCCACTGCGGCGCGGCTGGGGATCGGCCGCGTCTACCCGGGTGGGCGCGTCTGGCTGGGAGGCCAATGGTTCAGCGTCGCGGGCATCCTCAAGCCCTCACCGCTGGTACCCGACATCGACAGCAGCGCACTGATCGGGTACCCGGCGGCTCAGAAGTACCTCGGCTATGTCAGCCGAGTTCACGGCGAGCAGCAGGCTGGCCCGCCAAGTTCGGTCTACGTGCGCGCCGCCATCCATGCTGTGGCGGGGGTCCAGTTGCTGCTCGGGCGGACGGCCAGTCCCGGGGCACCGAGCGAGGTGAGCGTCAGTCAGCCGTCTGACGTGCTGACTGCCCGGGCCGCAGCGGCGGGAGCGTTCGACAGCCTCTTTCTCGGGCTCGGCGTGGTGGCCCTGATCGTGGGCGCCGTAGGGGTCGCCAACATCATGGTCATCTCGGTGCTCGAACGCCGTTCGGAAATCGGGCTGCGCCGCGCCCTGGGGGCAACGCAGGGTCAGATCCAGACGCAGTTCCTCGCGGAGTCGGTCCTGCTGTGCGTTACCGGCGGTGGTGCTGGCGTGCTGGCCGGGGCCGCGGCAACAGCCGTCTACGCCAGCTCGAAAGGCTGGGCCGTCGTTATCCCCCCCGAGGCGTGGGCAGGCGGCATCGCGTCGGCCATCGTGATCGGAGCCATCGCTGGCCTGCTACCCGCCGTTCAAGCGTCCCGGATGTCGCCGACCACGGCCTTACGCACGGGATGAGCCGCACCAAGGTGCGCTTCCCGTTGACGACGCCTCTATCCACTTTCACCCTCGTGCGGGAGCACGGAATGCCTGTCACCAGCGGGTCGTGAATGGGCATGATGCCATCCTCAACCTCCTGCTTTCGCTCACCGGCACACGAAGGAGACATTGCAAATCTGGAATGAGACCGTACAGTGGGTCACCTGAACTTCAGGCAACGCGGCAGGAACGTCGTTGTCTACTTGCATAACCTGTCAGCACCTGCCCGCGGAGTGACCTGGGAATGGCACATGACCTGAAGCCGAACAGTCAGGTCTGTATAAAGCGAAAACCCTGCCTGGGGAAATGGCCCAACCGCTTGATCGCACAGTGCTCTTCGCCCTCGTGCAGCGCCTACTCGGTGGTGACGACCAGACTGAGGCATCTGGAATCGTCAGCCATACCCATGACGCTCAAGGCAGCCGTGACCGTTCGCTTTCCGGGTGCCGGGAGGGTGCCGATAATCACCCGTTGGACCCGCGGCCAGGTTCTGCGAGAGAACACGGGTGCAAAGGCATTCACACTGCGGGTGAACCAACGCGGCAGAGGTGACATGGTCAAGTCTGACAGGGGGCAACAGCGTGCTGTTGCCCCCAACAATGGCCAAAGTCGAGCTTAGGCCTCTCTTCCTGACACCCATGGAAACAAGGGGGTGTGCAGGCTGCGAACAAGGCCCCGCTGCTTGAGTAGGGCTGGAGCAGGCCGGTTTACTTCTTGATACTGGCGTCTTTTGGGAGGATGTAGATGGTCTCCAAACCCCAGGGTTGCGGCTTGGCAGGAAACTGGGCCGTGCGCCATACCACGTAGTTGCCGATGGCGTCGGCCTTGAGCACGGTGTCCTTGTAAGGCGCGTCCGGCCACCTGACGTCTGCTGGAGCCTGAGCGTCTGCCACCGCGATCAGCCCGCCCTTGCCCAGCACGTCACTCAGCCTGGCCATGGGCGCGTAACCGTCGATGCACCAGAACATGATCTGCGCGCCCTCCGCTGCGAGTTCCTCGACATTCGGAATGCGGGCTTTCAGGAAGGCGTCGAGGTCATAGGCCTTCGCCTGGAGGTCCCGCTTGTACAGGTAATCGCCCGCGATGGTCACGGTCTCCGGCTGGAGGTCCGCCGCACGAAAAGCCACGTCACTGACGTTGACGCGTGCCAGAGCCGCCACCTTGAACGTGGCGAGCTGCTGGGCTTTGGGCTGAACGGCGTGAGCGGAACCAAGGGCGAGGGACGCGAGAAACAGGGGCAGCAGGATAGTGGGTTTACGCATGCAGGACTCCTTTGATGAATGTTCGCGGCGTGCAGAGTAACGCCTTCTGCCCGAGCAAGAGGCCGCATATGTGGGACCCAGCAAAGCCTCTCTTTCAGAACGGTCCTGTTCGCTGTGTTCCTTCGGGGAGTCAATGAACGCTTCGCCCACAGGCCGCTTGCAGCCTGCTTCCTGTCGCCTTGCCCTTGATCTCCCCTCTTCGTGCCTTTGTCGAATCGGCAGCGCAGGCCTCCACGCCGGGCCGCCCCCAGTGGTGGACGGACTGCTGCCCCCGGTCACTCAGCGCAGGCGCTGGCCAGATAACACTGGCGGCCTCTCTCTGGCCGCTCTACCCTCTTCGCCACACCCTCGGCGGTGAGTACAGGCGCGGTGCGCCGTGAAGTGGACTGCCTTCCTTAGCGCTCACCCACCACCGAGAGTAGAGCCTGACGCGCCCGCTCAATCCTGCGGGCGTCCTCGCTGTCTGCTTCTGCGGTCATGGTAACGATTTTGAGGTTCGTGTCGCCGACGGTGAGCACGTCACAGTCCACCCACACGTCGCCGACGACGGGATGCTGAACGACCATGTGGTCCTGCGAATGGTTGCCGACCACACCCGCGCGCCACATCTCCGCGAATTCTGGGTTCCCCCCGATTAAGTTGTGCAGAAGGTCCATCAGGCGCGGGTCGTTGGGATACTGCGCGCTGGCCAGCCTGAGGTCGGCCACCCTCGCCCGCTTGGCCTTTCCCGGGTGGTCGCCGAGGACTGGCCACCCGCTCACGCGGCTACGTCCACCCGGCACGGGGAAGCACGCGCCCACGAAGTTGCGGTCCTCCGGCGCGACGCTGGAGGGGTCACCGACCAGCGCGGCCCAGCTCTGACTCCACCAGATTTGCCGCCAGTCCGCCGCGAAGACGGACACGGGGACGTCTCCCAGCCGGGTGAGCAGCCGCATCACGGCAGGAGAGATCTCGTCGCTGATCAGCTGATCGGCGGGTGGCCGCAGACCAGCCAGGACGTAGAGGTGATCGCGCTCCGCCTGGGTGAGCCGCAGGGCCGTGGCCAGGGACGCCACGGCAGGGCCGGACGGCGCGGTCGACCTTCCTTGTTCCAGCCGCACGAGGTAATCCACCGAGAGGCCCGCCAGCTCGGCCAGTTCCTCACGCCGCAGTCCTGGCGTCTGACGTGAGGCTCGGTCAGGCAGGCCGGCCTGGGCAGGGGTGAGCCGTTCACGCCAGACGCGCAGGGTCGCCGCCAGGCTGGTTTCCTTCAGCATGGACTGGATGGTACTGCCACCGCCGAACGAGCGGGAGGGTAGGAATGACAGTCCTACGGCGTGACACTCTCTGTGCAGCACCGCGCCGATCACCCAGACTGTCCCCATGACCACGACTTTCGTCACCAGAGCAAACAAGGGCGTGGGGTTCGAAACCGCCCATCGCCTCTAAGGACATCGGCCAGACCGTCATCCTCGGCGCCCGCGATGCCCAGCGCGGTCAGCCGCTGCCGACATCGCGGCGCACGAGGGCCACCTCGGCGTGCTGATCAACCACGCCGCAGTGACTGGGCCTCTTGCCGCCCTCTTCCAAAAACCACCCAGACGTTCCCTGACTTCACCCTTGAAAATTCTTAAAGCGAGAACTGAATCATGAAAAAACTGGAAGGCAAAATCGCGCTCATCACGGGCGGCAGTTCGGGCATCGGCCTGGCAACCGCGCAACGTTTCGTGGCGGAAGGCGCGTACGTCTTTATTACCGGCCGTCGGCAGGAAGAGCTGGACGCCGCCGTAAGGCTTATCGGCCAGCAGGTGACCGGCGTGCAGGGTGACGTGGCCAATCTGGCTGACCTCGACCGTCTCTACGAGCAGGTGCGCCAGCAGAAAGGCCACCTCGACATTGTGTTCGCCAATGCCGGCGGGAGCAATGGTATGGTGCCGCTGGGCGCCATTACGGAAGAACACTTTGATCAGGTGTTCAACATCAATGTGAGGGGATTGTTGTTTACCGTGCAAAAAGCGCTCCCCCTGCTGCGCGACGGGAGCTCCATCATCCTCACGGCATCCACGACCGGCTCCAAGGGGGCGGCGGCCTTTAGTGTGTACAGCGCCTCGAAGGCCGCCGTGCGCTCATTTGCCCGCACCTGGACGGTGGATTTGCAGGCCCGTAAGATTCGGGTGAATGCGCTGAGCCCCGGGCCTACGGAAACGCCTGGCGTCACCCGGTTGGGCGATACGCCGGCGCAAAAGCAGTTCGTCAAAGACTACATCGTCGCCAACGTGCCGCTGGGCCGGTTGGGGCAGCCGGAGGAGACGGCGAAAGCGGCCGTTTTCCTGGCCTCCGACGACAGCAGCTTTATTACGGGCATTGAGCTGTTTGTGGACGGCGGTGTGGCTCAAATCTAGTTGGTGCTGCGTCACGCGCAAACCTCCGCCACGCCGTCGCCCGATCACTCCCACCGTTCTGGCACGGACTTGGGGGCGTACTGCGCTTGAATCTCCCTCACGTCTGCGCAATCAAGGCACCAGCGCCCCAGGAACATTCGTCAGACCGAAGCGGTTCCCCCCAAGCGGTAACCGTGCTATCCCACTTCAAAGCCAAAATGTGAACGCACCCTCCCGCAACGACGACCACACTGCTTAGTTCCACAGGAACGTTCGTCTGCCAAGGGCAGTTATACCCCCAGGCCACGACCGTGCCATCCCATTTCAACGCCAGGCTGTAAGCGTCACCTACTGCGGTGGCCACCACACCATTCAAGCCCCCGCCTGCCTCACCGCACAAATATTCTACAGCGGTTCAGACTTTAATCCTATATGCTGCCAAGGTGATTCAAACCCTACGAATTCCAATTGCACTGGTTATCTGCATAGCGTCTCTAACTTCATGTTCAACTTTTGCTTCGAGTGAACAGAAAGTTAGAGGGTGAAAAGATGCCCATCCAAAATAGAAGGTCTGGTTCTGTGGCGAGCGAACAAACAGGCTGAAGAAGTACGTGTGGGACGTTTATTGATGACGAGGTAGCCGCATCCCCAGTTCCGAGATTCCAGATCCAGCCTGGCAGCAGAGAGCTGGGAAGGGTGCTCGAAGTTGATCAAAGGTCTCTCCGCTGACCAGCAAGAAAACAGGCTCTGGGTCGGGTGTTTACGCAAATACCAAAATCAGGTCATTCAAGTTGGATCGTGATCTTGGCAGCTTCTAAGCCTGTTGCAGAATTATTAGGGACTCCAATAAGTTGTGGGGGTTCGCAAAAATACTATTCCTGCTATGTAGACGATATAGATAGTATGGAAGATTTTGCCAAAGGTGTATCACAATACACCAAGAATCATGCCAAGTGGCGGGGATATGTATACGAGTACAAGAGCGAGACTTTAACTGAATACGACGCAAGATATAATGAGTTGTGCTATAAAGGCACCAAATATAAAGACGGGACTTGGTTATACATCGTAGAAATCGCATCCCCTAGTTGTTACCGCTCACCCCTGTTTGGCGATTCAAGAGTGAAGGTGCCTTGGCAGAAGTGACAGCTAAAGCCCCCGTCCCCCAAGGCGGCATAAATCAGCGGTTGTCAATTCAGGGCGTCAAGCGCCTGCAACCCAGCAGAAGGCCCCACCTTGCCTCACGGCGGGTGGGGCCTTCTGTTTATGAGCGAGTCAGATCAACACTGACGCGAACCTTCTTGCAACAGGCCCTTGATACTCTCTCCGGGCTTTTGAATCAGCTTGATGGAAAGATAACCTTGTCGAATCGCTCTATCATCTAGAGCATATACCTTCCATTGACTTTGAACAGCATCCGCTTTAGGGTGGGTTCCATATGCATCCGGTCGCATGGGAAGGTCTTTAAAATTTACAGCGTGGAACAGTATTGCACCGTGCAGACAAACGAGTCGCCCGGCTGATTTTTTTATAGGCCATATGCCACTCCAACTTTCTTCGTCTATATCTACATGAGGAGCACTCCAAACTTCTACTGCGGCTGGCCCACCTTCCAGCCTAAAAGGATTGGGTTTCTTCATGGGGACAAAAGAGAGCATAATGCCGCATCCAGTTATTGAAAGCAGCAGCCTCAGATGGAGAGCAGTCCAGAACTCACAGCGTCCAACGTGAGGAGGGCCCCCGCGACCAGGAGAAGGACCAGAATTCGAGTTGAGAAGGGACGTGGCATGTCCAGAAGCTATGCCTCGTTGACTGACAAATGTGTCACCCGCCTCTCTTCACCACTGCCCGGTACAGCGCCTCTAGCTCAGCCACGGGAAAGGCCCCACCCGCCGCGAGGCAAGGTGGGGCCTTCGTCCTGCTTAGGCTCTCAACCTCTCAGAAATGAGAGGGCAAGCAGGGCGGCATCCGCAAGGATAAACACCGCTAAGAGTAGCCACAGAACGTCGTTTGGCCCTAGACGAACTCCTCTCCTGCGGGCGAACTGTCTCATAAAAACAGCGTACTTACCCGATTCCAGTAGGTATGAAATCCTTCAACAACAAACCTTTTGCTGAACCTTACCGCTTCTTGACGACCGCCCGGTACAGGGCATCCAGTCCAGCCACGGCGCCAGCCTTGAGCGCTGGGGCGAACGGCTGGACCCAGACGGGCAGCGGCGGCACGGCGTACCGGCAAACACCACGCCGAAGATCAGAACCACCAGGGCGTCGGCGCTCTTGCCTTTGACCAGCGGCGCCCCATCGCGCACAGCGAGGCTCACCACTCCGGCCACCGTTGTCGCGAGGGACAGGGCCTCGGGGAAGCTCAGCTTCCGGTCTCCGAGTGCGGCCTTGACCTGATCGATGCCGCCCAGCACCTGGGGCAGCAGGCGCGTGAGCAGCGCGGCCAGCGCCACGTCATCCAGCGGTGCAGGCGGGGGAGGTGTGGGTGGGGGCACGAGTTTGGGTAGGGTTGGGATGCCCTCAGGCGTCCGCTGAGGCGTGATCGGCGCAGGGGATGCGGAGAGAATGACAGTGCCCGCCTTGCGGCGGGCTTCGAGGATGGCCTTCACGAGGTCAGAGCCAGCGGGAGGGGTCATGGGTTGCTCCTCAAAAGGCGCGGCCCCACCGTGAGGCAGGGCCGGAAGAGAGCTGTGTTACGTTCCCGACATGAAGGCCTTCGTACACATCAGTGGTGATCAGCCTGGACTGATTGGCTGGGGGTGCTTCGATGTCATGTTGGACGGCATCAAAGCAGGCCTTGATCGTCTTCCCCATCTCGACAGGGAGGAAGTTTTCAGCGAGTGGTGCTACGAGTTGTATATAGAAGAGTTCAATCAAATACTTCTATCCATCAACAGTCACCTCTTAGAGAAAGCTCTGATCACGGAATCCTTCGCAATCTTCTGGAACACGGAAATCCTACCTCTGGTTGAGATCGATCCTAGGTATCAAGGTGTGTGTACTCCTGTTCGGTGATCTCACTGCCCACCCAGCCCTTTGCCTTGGCCGACAGAGGGGACTTCTCGTTGGAAGTCTACGCATTGCCGAGCGGTGGTGATTCCACCCACTGATTGTGGTGCCAGCACAGCGTATTCTCGTCTCGGAAGAGGTGATCCTCATGACGGCCAACAGCGTTGATAGGATTGAACTGGGCGGTGGTGACCTGAGCCTGAAGGCAGAAGGACACGTCATGATGACGGTGAACGGTCGACCGGTCTACGCTAACCCAGATTCTCAGGCACTGGTCAGCGTGGAAGAGCTGTTGCGCCTGGCTACATTCATCACCGATAGCCAGGATGTCGCTCAGGCCTGGATGGAGCGGCCGAACCCCGGACTGAGCAACCTCACGCCCCGCGAAGCGGTCGAGGTCGGCCAAGGTCAGAGAGCCGCCAACATCTTGAGGTCCTTTCTCGCCTTGTGAAACGCGGCGCTGACCTCCAAGCAGTCCTTATGGCCGCCGCTCTTGTGCGCCTGCCTCAGAGGTCAAAAATGGAATGAGGGGATGAGAAGTCGGCTTCTATACAGTGGCGTTCTGGTGTCAAGCGTGTTGCGCTTGTGTTGCATTCAATGCTCCCTGGTTGGAGCTGGTGCGGTGATGCCTTTGCCCCATGAACTTACACCGCCTCTGCAGAGAGCCCTGTCCAACGAGGGCCGGTATGACGCGCGCAAGATCGCCGATTCTCTCGGTTTGAGCCTGCGTGAACTCGCGCGGCTCATGAGGCGCAACGTCGGCGTCCTGATCCACAACATGAGGGACTGCAGGCCGATCTCCGTCAGGTCGTGATCGTGCTGGACCTAAGCGGGAGTACAGGATCGCCGCCCGAAGCGATTCGCACCTGGTTTCCCAGTCCGATTTCGGCCCTAGGTGACCGCGTGCCGCTGGACATGCTCCGGGAAGGGCAGAACGAGGAGCTGATCGAGACCCTCTCGCACGTATTGGAGGGCATGCCGGGCTGATGTTCCGTTCCGCTGTTGGCGCCATAAACACGGATGACTTCACCGCCGTTAACAGGCTGGTGGACGGCCTGAGGAGCAGTAGGGGCCGAGGGTGGAGTTCCGGGGACAGAGCTTCTCCTTTTATGGCGCGTCTCGTGTTGGGACTGGAAGTACGGGGAAGGGCACACCCGCACGCAGACGCTCCGTGGTCAGCGGCCCAAGCTCCCGTCCAAGACGTGCAACACGTCGAAGCGTCGTCTGCCGACGTTCCTCCACGTCGGGAGGACAGTGTTCCGGAGCAAAGACACGTTCCAGATCGGCCGTAGACAGAAAAATTGTGCGCATCTCGACCCCCTGACCATCAATTTACAACGCGAGTTGCCGAATAGTTCGGGCCATGCTCCAGAACTCGCTACAAACGGCGTGGTCTGAGCGACCACCAACTAAACGCCGGGCAACAGACGCCCTTCGCTGCTCTGGGCTGCATCTCGGCCCTCAGTCACTGACCCCAAGACCCTGGACTGAGGACTGAAAGTGGACTGTTCAATGACGGCGGCTTGAACCTGGTGGTCTGATTCAGAGGTCCTTTGACATTTCTGCAGAGGAGAATGGCCCAGCCCGTGCCCTCCTGGCATTCTCCCCAATTGTCAACGTTTTTCTGAATCAGACCACCAGGACCGTGGGTCTGGAGGGCCTCCCGCGTGGTCAGGGTGCCTCACGTCGCGATGTGGTGCAGCAGCTGGCGTTGAGGAGGGGTGAGGTGCGCGGCGTTCAAGGATGGGGTGAGACGACGGCGAGGGGGCACAGTGCTCTTGAGCGTCATGCCTCCAGCAAGTGCGGGGGAGGTGGTGATCTTGCGCCGTGCGTACACCCCCGTCCCTTCTCCCCTTCCGTACGCCTCAATCCGCCATCCTGAGTGGGAATTTACGAAACAAGTTGCGTGACGAGGGTGGATATAGCCTCCTCCGTACGGTCCGTGGTAGGGGGTATGCCATGAGATCCCTGGCGTGATCCTCTGACTTTGACGCGTTGAAGCGTTCCAAACCTGCTGTACCGTGGCCACCCTGCTCCACCCCCTCACCCTGAGGCCATCCCCATTCGCCTCGGCCCCTTGAGCGAAAGCCCTTACACTCTCTCATGCCCAGGTCCCACCTGCCTCTCCCTTCCGCACGTGCCGAATGAGTCAGGGCAGCCCAGAGGTAATTCCCTTCGATCTTGCCCGCATGTTCCTGGGCGACACCTCGCCCCTCTTCCTGCTGGAGATCGCCTTCCGCACCGCCCTGATGTTCCTGTGGCTGGTCTTCCTGCTCCGCGTCACCGGCAAGCGCGGCCTGGCCCAGCTCAGCCCCCTCGAACTCGCCATCGTCATTGGGCTGGGTTCCGCTGCCGGGGACCCGATGTTCTACCCGGAAGTCCCCCTCCTGCACGCCATGCTGGTCCTGGCCCTGGTCGTGGTGTTCCAACGTCTCCTGTCCTTCCTGGTGATCCGCAGCGAACGCGTCGAGACCTTTGTCGAGGGCAAGCCGGTGGAGCTGGTACGCGACGGGGTGATCTTCCTTTCAGCCCTGGCGCAGGCGAACCTCAGCCGAGAGGACCTGTTCGAGCGTCTACGGGCACAGGGCGTTCGGCAACTGGGTGAGGTGCAGCGCGTGTACTTTGAGCAGGACGGGAACCTGAGCGTCTTCTCCCTGGAGGAAGACCCGCCTGCAGGCCTGGCCATCGTGCCGCCCTGGGACCTGGAATTGCCTCCTCCCGTGCTGGCTGGGGCCGCCTACGTGGGAGCACTCGCCTGCTTGCAGTGCGGCACGACCCAGCGTATGGAGGCAGAGGTTCGGGCCTGTCCATCTTGCGAACACGCCATCTGGACGCCTGCGACGACGGATCCGCTGGGGGGAACAGGGAAGGGAAAGAGGGGCGGGCAGAGCGGAGACCGTTCCCATCAACCGCAGGGGGGTGGGAGCGGGCCGGGGCACAAGAGCTAGAAGCCGCCGCCCTGCTTGAGAAGCAGCAGCGCCAGTCCACCCACGATCAGCAGCAACGGCAGCAACCACTGTGGTGGAAGGCGCCACACCAGCCCGATCACAAGAGCGGCAACCAGGAGCAGCGCCACCTGACCTGCTTGCAGGAGACTGCTCGGCACGGAGAAGGCATACGCGCTCATGTACACGGCCAGCAGAGCAGCGAAGGTCACCAGCAGCGACAGCAGCACCTTCCCCAGAACGGCCATGCGCAGAGCATACGGGACCAGCTGAAGTCTCCCGTCGGGCCCACTCCGGACGGCCCGGCCTGCAAGACGCTCCGCCAGCACCCGAAGCGCCTCCGGCGATGGGACTGGAATGCGGTAGGAAATCCAGCGCCATGACGCGAGGAATGGCGCGTCTTTGGATTTCTGATTTCCCGGCGCTCTCTGCCGGGAAATCCGCATGGAGGGCCACGCCATGGGCGCTCCCCCAACACAGCAGCAATAGACCTCTTGCGAAAGTCACGATCGGCAGGCTTGGGTGAGGTTGCACAGCGCTGCGATGAGCTGAACCCGGAGTGCAAACCGACGCCGCCGATGTCGGTACACGCCCTTCAGCACACGGAAGATCTTCATGCGACGGATCATATGCTCGATTGCCTGCCTGGTATGCGCGAGGACACGGTTGTCCTGGCGCTGCTCCGCGGACAGAGGCGACGCCTGCGTCGCCTTATGGGGGGTAAGGGCGTGCCTGTGGCTTCTCCACAGGCCCTGATACCCTGCATCTCCAATAAGCGCCGTTTGGTGAGGAAAACGAACGCCTGACTGACGAAACAGCTTTAGGTCATGAACCGCCCCAGCGCTCGTGGCGGTGCCCAGGATGCGCTGCGTCACTGTGCACATCAGCACCTGAAATTTCAGGGTGTGCCGCTTTTTCTTGCCGCTGTACCACGCGCGCTGCTTTTTTTGGGCCGTTCACAGGGCACTTCGGAAGCATCGACCGCGACGATGCTGTACACGAGTTGTGCTTCCTGAAACACGCGTTTCTTGGGCAGCTGGAACCGTGCACTGGCAATCAGAGCCGCTTCCACGCGTTCCACCGTGCGATGCACGGTGGCTTCGTGCACACCCCAGTCGTCACCCAGGTGGGCGAAGGTCCGGTACTCGCGCCAGAATTCCAGGGTCATCAGCAGTTGTTCCGCCACGCTGAGCGCGGCGGGGCGGCCTGATTTCTTTTTCTGTCCTTCGCGTAGGGTCAGCACCTCTTCCATCTCAGCAAACGTTTCCGGGTAGACCCCGGTGCGTCGACGGAACTGCTTGCGATTCATCTTCAGCGTGCGTGTCAGACGGTCTCGCTCCACCCTCCCAGCTTAGCCTACGACTTTCGCAAGAGGTCTATTCTTTCCTTTGTGAGTTCCAGGGAAAGAGCGTGACGTTTCACAGAGCGGATCGCCAGCAAACCAGCTTCTGGCACAACGCCTACCCCTCATTCCGGGTGCAAGCACAGATACACGTGGCAAGAGCACGGTGTGCCACCAAAGACAGCCCGCACGAACCAAATAAAGGATGGTAAAATCCAGGGGCAGTCCTTCTCTGGCGAACATGTAGTACGCTTGTCCCGTGCCTTATTCCAGATTGAGCGAGCAGGTTCAAAAATTGTCCACCCCCCAGCAGAGCGATGCCTTCGTCAAGCGTTTCCGCGACGCGGTGCGAGAAGGCGAGTTTGACGCCATCGATCTTCCCGAGCGCTTCACGTTGCCGAAGAAGTTCAAGCGTCGTGGCAGTGACGAGACCTACGAGAAGGACATGAAGGACATGGTGTTTGAAACCTCCTCCAAGTTCGACAAGTGGTTTGAAGGCGTGGAGAAGGAACTGGCCGCAGCACCTACCCGTAGCCGTGGCAAGCCGAGGCTCACGCTGGAGAACCTCGAAGAGGGCGTCCTCGATTTCAAGGCTCTCGCGGAAGAAACCCGCCGCAAGCTGCAGAACAGCTACGCGAAGGGCCAGAACCTCGGCAACTCGCGCAAGAGCAAGGCCGCAGCGCCCAAGCCCAGGGCCAAGCGCACCACCAAGAAGTAACCGCCCTCTTCTGACGTGCAAAACCCCCCGCCGGATGTGCAGGGGGTTTTGCGTAAGTGGCGACAGCGCCGCTTCTGTATCAGCTCCCAACCGGGGTGGAAGAGGCTTCTTTCTTGTCCTCGAGGGGGACGCACTGGTCACGCTCGTACAGGACGCTTAAACGCTCACTGTCGCGGGCCTTCTGTAGGAAGAGGACAACATGGAGTTGATCAAGGGCGGTTTTCAGCCCTTGGGCTTCCAGAGCCTTGTTGGCACAAGAAGCTCGGCATAAGGACAGCATTGCGGAAGATGCTGACCAAGCCTTGCCAGAAAGTAACTGCTCGGCATGAGGTTGAACTTCATGCCGAGCAGGCGCATACGGTTTTTTGGCCGCTTAAGGTCTCAGCCTAGGAGTTTTTGAACAGGATATTGTATTTCTGTCGTTGAGTCAGCCAGGTCATCCGGGTTGTGCTTGAGATAGATCTCCCGGAACGGTCCAGTGATCTCATAGTTGTGCTGCTCTATCCACTGGAGAAGCGCGGTATGCCCTTGCGTAAACTCCTGGAAATCTCCGTGATGTACCACGGAAGCAACCTCAACTTGCGGAAGGGTATGTACGGTCACCCTATCCGAAGAAGGGATGGGACGGTCAATGGGGAGCACGGCTTCTGCATCCTCATCCGCCAATGTGGACGCTGATGTGTACCAGACCGCCAGGTGTGGCGCATGCTTCTTTGCACCGTGGCGACCGGCATGCTCGTAGACTTCCTGGAATGCAGGGTTCAGGTACGCAGGAACCTGATCGTTCGTTGGGATGCTGATGCGGCGAGCGGCCACCAGCATGGACGGCACCGTTTTGAGGACGATCTCAAACGTTGGCATACAGTTCTCCTGTTCGATCCATCTCAAGCGGACCTCGAGACGTTCCAGACGGCGCTGTTCTTCAACGAGCCTCTCGGCTGCTTCGACTTGTCTGAGCTTGAGCATGCCCCGCAACTGCTCAGGAGAAACGTCGTCTTGGAGCACTTCGAGGATCTGTTCGAGAGAGAAACCGAGGTCTTTGAGGGCGAGAATGCGGTTCAGCCGAGGCAGCTGGGCGACGGAGTAATACCGGTAGTTGCTGTCCTGGTCAACTTTGAGAGGACTCAGGAGCCCACGTTCATCGTAATGACGGAGGGCGGCAACAGTGACTTGGCTGAGGCGGGCAAAATCTCCGATCTTGATCATGGTGGGTCCCTGTGCGCACAGATGCCTCTATGGTGGACTCTCTTGCGGCAAGAGAGTCAAGTGGCTCCCACGAAGCTCTTCAGCTGGAACACCGGTCAGGGAGAGCGGTAAAGGCCTTCCCACCCTCAACCTGGAGCCGGTGCCCTGCACCCGTCCCCGACCAGAATGAAGGCAGGCACCCGCCTGTACACACCGTTGGAGACCCAGACACTGGGGCACTTCGCCGCGCCTGACCGGTGGGAGACGCACATCAGCGTCACCCGCGAAACCACGCTCGCCGCTGCGCGCAGGCTTGTTCAGAAGCGGCCGGAGCCCGTATCAGTTTTGAACGCAGAGGGCACCAACGAGAAGAGTGATGATCAAAGACATGTACGTGTTTTCGTGTTCTATAGGGTTGGGGAGGAATTTCCGGCACACCTTCTCGAGAACGGTGTAGGGTTCTGTAAACGGTTTGCATGCCTTGCGTCAGGTACCTGAGGTGTCACCAGTCCGTCACCATGGTGACCCGTCGGTTCCGGGAGAAGTCAAGCGTTCCTGCCCATGCCTGGCTCGCAGGCATCGCCATACAGCGGTTCAAGACGTTGAGTCCGTCCACTGTTGCCGCGAACTCGCCTTCAAGGCTCGCGGTGAAACTGGCGTGCAACGCCTGCATCCACTCCGCTTTCGGATCGGCAATCAGGGCTCCTCCACGCCACATTGCCCCCACGACCAACGCTCCCGCTATCAGGACCAGGTTCTTGATGATGTACTGGCCCTCCGGCCGCCAGGCCCAGACCATTCTGCTTGACTTATCCATCACTCCGTTGAACGTCGGATCACTTCACTGACCGGTTAAAGTGGCGGAACTCAAGGCTTCAGGCTCTCGCCTATGCTCGAGATGACCACCTTTTTGGCGGAGACTCCGCGCTGCTGCGCCTCGAAACCTTGCTGAATGGACTCCAGACCCCGCCCGACCACCACCGGCTCCGGAACAGCGAGGTAGCGCCCCTCGGCCAGCGCCGCCGGGAGAAACCCGCCGAAGATCAGGGGACCGACCTCGTCGTTCATCAGCGAGCTGCCCCAGATGGACTTCGTACGAATACCGGCGCGCCAAGCCCTCAGCTGGAGGGCGGCGGTCGCCCCGAGCATCCGGCCCAGCAGGCGCGGCAGCAACAGGAGCGCGCGCGGCTGCTGGGCCAGCGGCTCGAAAGAGACGGGCGTGCTCGCCAGGGAGACGAATTTCCGGCCTTCGCATGCCCGCAGCACGTCCATGCAGGCACCGGCAGACCCGCTGGCGATTGATAACGCTCCAGCGAGCGTCCTTCCCTGGAGTGCCTCAATCATGTCTTGCACGACGGTCGCGCTGCGGTAGTCGAACACCTGCTTGGCTCCGAGCGCCCGCACGTAGTCGAAGTTATGGGGCGAGGCCGTCGTGACGACTTCGTATCCAGCGGCAACCGCGAGCTGGATGGCATTGCCGCCGACGCTGGTCGCGCCGCCCCAGACAAGCAGCGTCTGGCCGGTCGAGACCGGAGTGGCGGACGGGTACTGGAGGGCCAGCTGATCTTTCTGGAACAGGCCGCAGGCGGCGGTGGACAGGCCGAGTGGGAGCACCGCCCCCTGTTCATACGTGAGGTGATCGGGAAGAGGACAAGTCAGCCGTTCGAGGACGACGGCGTACTGTTGGAAGGCACCCTCGGCAGACGTGTTGCGGTTTTTCTCGGTGCCGACTGCCAGTGCCAACACCCGGTCGCCCACCTGAAACCGGGTGACGCCCGGCCCAACCTCCACCACCTCTCCGGCAAGGTCAAAACCCAGCACGGCCGGGGACTTCAACCAGGGGTAGGCGAATCTCCCGATAAAGGGAATCAGCCAGTCGACTGGGTTAACAGCGACAGCGTGAGTGCGAATCACCACCTCCTCCGAGCGGGGCGGCGTGTAAGAGGCGGGGCCGACCTCCAGCGTGAGACGACCTTGAACGAACCAGGCGGCGGTGTTGCTGAACGGAGGCGTGCCAGATCGAACAGAAAGGGCCATACCGGGACTCCTGTAAATGGAGGAAGCTGAATGTTTGGAGGGTGACTGCCTGGCTGGAACTGCTCCTTGATCTGCCGTTGCGGACTTCAGTTCCTGAGATTCGTACGCTTGTGCCTTCCTGACAGCTGACACCTCTGATGACACTGTATGACATCAACGTAGCATAGGACGGCACGCCATGTCATCACTTATACTTGAACCATGGCCAGATGGGAGGGAGGAGCGCAGGATCGACTGGAACGCGCGGCATTGGCTCTGTTTCTGGAGCAGGGTTTCGCCGAGACCACCGTGCCGCAGATTGCGGCCCAGGCTGGCCTGACCACCCGGACCTTCTTTCGGCACTTTGCCGATAAGCGCGAGGTGCTCTTTGCTGGGGACGACGCGGTGCCCGCGCTCGTGCAGCGCTTCATGGCGCAGGTCCCTCCGGACGTGCGTCCAGTGCCGCTGATTCTCTCCCAGCTTGCTCCTTTTGCCGAAACGGTATTCGGACATCGCCGTGACGTCCTGATGCTGCGTCACCGGATTATCAGCCTGGATCAGGGACTCGAGGAGCGGAAACTCCAGAAGATGGCCACACTCAGGGCGGCCATCGTCAATGGCTTCATGCACAGACATACCGACGAGCTGACGGCTGGCCTCGCTGCCGACCTCGCCATGATGGTGCTGGGCACGGCCCTGACCCGCTGGCTCACCTTGGACGAGTCCACGCCGCTTTCGGCAGTCGTGGCCCAGGTGCTGGCCGCCTTTAGACAACTTGCTTCGGAGCTGGAGATCAAGTCGGTGCCGTGATTTATCAACCGTTTCCGGACAATGAGGATGTCACCCTGGAGATGCTTGAGAAGGTGAAGAAGGCGCTGATACGGAGCCAAAGCAGTTCTCGTATATGGTTAAATTTATAATGAGGAGGTAGATTACGTTCAGAAGGACTTAAAAAACTATGACCCTTACAAACATATAAGCGGGAACCATCATTACCCTATACGACATCGTCTCCTCGGACCACACGTGGTTTGGTGTGCTGAAAGAAGTGTCCTGAAGAGGCAATCGCGCCACTGGTGGAGAGTTGTAACAATTCAGCGCGAGAACGGTCCGAGCACAGCTGGAGCTTGCCTTCGTTGACCAGTGCGTTCCAGGTTTAGGTACCGGGTCCAGCGCTGAGCGAGGGTGTCCGGCAAGGAGGTCGTGGTTCCCAGAGCATATTCAGGTTGGGGGGCACGCTTGAGGTGGTGCTGTCCGGGCTAAGTTGGGCCTTCAATTCTCGAGCCTGTGCTGTCAGGGTGCCGTATTCAGCCGTCATCGCCTGGAGTTGGGCTGCGAGCGTTTGGCAGTGAGGGCAGGCCGAGGGTTCGATCCGCCTCCCTTATCAGCCCATCGTGCACAAGGCCCCCACTCCGCTCAGCGCAGTGCAGGCATGTTCAGTGCCGTTCGCACCCCCTCTGAAGTGAAGGCCTCCACGTCCAGACGGCGAATCAGCACCTCTACCCCTGTCATGGGCAAGGTGACGCGCTGGGTAGCATTTGGGAAACGCTCAAGGGAGTGCGGCTTCACTTGGTCATGCCCGTAGTTTCCGAGGAAGCGTGACACGCTAACGAAAAGCCCCACGGCAGGGTGGGGCAGGAAACCAGCTTCACTCGGCTGGGGTTGTTGTGGAGACAGTTTCAATATAACTGTTACCGGTAACAAGACTATTACAGCCGTACCTAAACCAGACGCACACAAACGAAAAACCCCGCCGAAGCGGGGCTGTTCCTGGCGGGAGCCGGTGCCCTGCACCCGTCCCCGGCCAGTCAGCGGTGATCCCCCTGAAAAGACCGTCCTCTCCCCCACCGTGTCGCAGCAGGTCACCCTGCATAACCAGTGCGGCAGTAGCTCCATGGCGAGCATCCTGCTTGATGCGCAGTCCTGATCCTCTCTGGCCCCCATTCGCCCGACCGTGTACCAGGAGGGAATGGACGCGCAGGAAGCCCGCATTCTGGCAGGGCACTTGGTTGAGGCGGCGCTGCTGGCAGAAGGGGAAATACGGTAAGCGGTGAAGGGCATGTCGCTGTGGGGTGCCCCCATTGCGCCGTAAAAGGGGTGGCGTTCCGACATGTGAAACCAAGGTGGTGATCGGTCAACCCCCTCACCTTGAAGCAGCGGATGCGCGGCGATTCTCCTTCCTTACAGGGTTGACCGATCACCACCTCCCGGACACACCCTGGAGAAGGCTTTGTCCTTCGGTGATGCCCAGGGTCGTGGGGCACTCGCCTCACCCCGCAAGACGGCGTCAATCTGGTCCACTACACTGCCAGTGGCAGCCCCTTATGGACGAGCAACACCTGTTGCCGCGAGGAACCCCTGACGCTTCCTGTGGACGCGGTATGAGCAGGCCGCGGTCCATCCCCCTCCGAGGTGCCATGACCCATCAGACCCTGACCCAACGCCTGCACGCTCTGTTTCGACACGCTGAGATCCTCCATGCGTGGCGACTTCGCCGCGAGCTTCCACTTGACGGCTGGACCATCCAGCGCACGGGTGAGTCGGCCCAGTCCATCGCCCTGGGGGCCGCCTGGACGCCAACCGAGGATGACCTGCCCGTCAAGTTCTCCCTAGAGACCAGGGTACCCGCAGATCTGGGGGAGGCTGAACTGGAACTCGATTTTGGTGGTGAGGGCGAGGCCTGGGTGTGGCACGAGGGGCGAGAGGTCGCGCACCTGGGCCTCAACGCCTACCATCAGGCCGTGCGGCTCGGCACGCTTACAGCGGGGGAAGCCTTGCACGTGCGGGTCGAGGCTGTGGCGCGCGGCTTCTTCGGCGAGCCGCAACAGCCCAGGTTGGCACGGGCCGTCCTCACCGAGCGTGAGCCTGGAGTCGACCGTTTCACTCTAGAACTGCACGCCTTGCTGGAGGCCGCCCGAGAGTTGGAGACCCACGAAGTCGTGCCGCAACTGCTTTCCATCGCCGAGGAAGCCGTGGCCCTGCTCGCCTGGCCCAGCGACACGCAAGAGGTCCTGGGGCGTGGGCACCCAGGCATTGGGCGGGGGGCCACGGGGGTCTGGCGGCTCCCCAACTTTCCTAAGCCCCGGCCGCTCTCGTTCCAGGCACGGGCAAGCGCAGAACAGGCGCTCGATTACCTGCATTGCGAGTTGGAGCGCCTGCGGCGGCGCTACCCGCCTGTTGGACGGCTGGCGCTGAGCGGGCACGCGCACATCGACCTGGCCTGGCTGTGGCCGGTTGCTGAGACCCGGCGCAAGATACGGCGCACCTTCGGGACACAACTGGCGCTGCTGGAGCGCTACCCGGAAATGACCTTCAACCAGTCCTCAGCTCAGATCTACGCCTGGCTGCAAACCGACGCGCCAGACCTGTTTGACCAGGTGGCTGCGCGTGTGCGGGAAGGCCGAATTGAGGCAGTGGGCGGTACTTGGGTCGAGCCCGACGGGCAGATGCCCTCAGGCGAGGCATGGGCGCGCCATTTCCTGTATGGCCAACGCTACTTCGAGCAGCACTTTGGGCGGCGCTCCACGGTACTGTGGCTGCCGGACACGTTCGGCTACGCCCCTGCCCTGCCGCAGATCATGCGCTTGGCTGGCATCACGGGTTTTTTCACGACCAAAATGAGTTGGAACGAGACCAACACCTTTCCCCACGACCTGTTTGCGTGGGAAGGCCTGGACGGCACGCGCATCACGACGCACATGTTCCACAATTGGGGCAGCGGGGCGGTGGCGGCGGGAGGTTACAACGGCGAGATTCGCCCACGCGACTTGCTGAGCACCTGGCGCAACTTCCGCGGCAAGCAACTGCGTGTTTGGGGAGACGGAGAACCCACCAGCCTGTTCTCGCACGGTTACGGCGATGGCGGTGGTGGCCCCAGCCGCGAAAACTTGGAGCGGTTCCAGTTCCTACGTGACTTCCCAGCCCTGCCGCGCCTCAGCATGACGCGGGTGGATGACTTCTTCCGGGGTCTACCGACTCAGGGCTTGCCCGTATGGGTGGGCGAATTGTACCTGGAGTTGCACCGCGCGACCCTGACCACGCAGTCGCGCGTCAAGAAACTGAACCGCGAGGCCGAACACCGGCTGGTCGAGGCTGAACTCGTCACCTGCCTGACTTCCCTTGTGGGCCGCCCCTCCTTGCGCCAGCGCCTTGAACAGGCGTGGAAGACGCTGTTGCTCAACCAATTCCACGACATTTTGCCGGGGTCGAGCATCGCCGAGGTGTACGCGGCGGCACTCCCGGAGCTAGAGGGTGTTGTGCGCGAGGCAGAGACGATCTGTCAGGAAGCCGCGACGCCGCAAGCGGGGATGTTCAGCATCCTCAACCCATCGCTGGAACCGCGCTGCGCGCCAGTGCTGATCCCGGGGGCAGTCGCTGGGCAGAAGGTGGAGGGCGGTGGGCTCATCCCGGTTGAACTGCCCCCACTCGGTGTGCACCAGGTAGAGGCAAACGACCACGGCCTGGGACACCACACGGCAGGCCTGTCTCCCGTGACAGCCATGCAGATGGGCGAGGCGTTCGTCCTGCGCGCCCAGGATGGCAGTCTGGAAGCACAGATCGGGCCGGACGGTACCCTACACCGTTTGATTTGCTCCGAGTTACCGTGTGGATCAGAGGGGGTACTGGACGGGCGTGGCAACGTGCTCATGGCCTACGTGGACCTTCCGCGTGAGTGGGAGGCCTGGGACACCGCCACTGCGGTGGGCGACCCCGGAGAAGAGGTCGGGGGCGTACAGCGCATCGAGATCCTTGAAACAGGTCCCTGGCGCGCGGCGGTGCGCGTGACGCGCGTCTGGAGATCGAGCCGTATCGTGCAGACCTACCGGCTGGAGGTCGGGTCCGGACGTCTCGACGTCGAGACCCAGATGGATTGGCACGAGCGGAGAACCATGCTGCGCGCGCTCTTTCCTTTGCGGGTCCATACCCGGCAAGCGACGTTTGAAACAGCCTTTGGGAGCGTCGTGCGGCCTACCCACCGCAACACAAGCTGGGACGCAGCGCGCTTTGAAGTCTGCGGTCACCGCTGGGCGGATCTGTCGCAGGCAGACTGGGGCGTCGCCCTGTTAAACGATGGCAAATACGGCCACTCCACCCTGGAGAGCACTCTAGGACTCAGTTTGGTACGCGGCCCCATGTGGCCGGATGCGTTGGCCGATGAGGGCGAGCAGCGCTTCACCTATGCCCTGTATCCACATACCGGGAACGCCCGCACGGGCCGCGTGGCGCAAGCAGCTCTGGCGCTCAACAGTCCGCTGATGCTTCTCCCCGGGCGACTTGCGCCACCCACCCTACGCGTCCAGGGCGAGGGCGTCATGCTCTCAGCGCTAAAACACGCTGAGGACGGGGTTGGTCTGGTCCTGCGCCTGTACGAACCCTATGGAGCACACGCCGAGTTCACGCTGGCCTGCGCTCAGCTGCAAGACGCCTGGCGAGTGAACCTGCTTGAAGACCCGATCGGGGAGGTGCCGCTGGAGACTTCAGGCCAAGGGTCACAGCTGCGCCTGACGCTGCGACCATTTGAAATCGCCTCGCTGCGCCTCCGCTTTGGATCTCCAACAACAGGGCAGACGGGGCCCGGATAAGACGTAGTTCGGTGCATTTCTGGGGATATCCCACCTGGGGTTTCCCCGATCCTGCACAGCTGTGGCTAAGGGCCTGGCCAGAAGATTGTTTGGGAGGTGCGGCGGGGCGAGGGTGCACCAGATGCGGAGGCAAGCGGTCAACTCGGCTAAAGCCCAGATACAGGTCTGGACGCTTCTCCCAGCGCGTCTGGATGCGGCGGAAACGGTTGAACCGACTGTGGTCCACACTCAACCTTCCTGGGCAGAACGGACGCGCCTGGGCACGCCTGCCCGCACCCACCGCCGTGGTGGGTGGCGTCGTGGATTACCAGGAGCAGGAATGGGCTGGCCTACCACCCTCTTCTTGGGGATAGGCGCGACCAGGCCTTCATCGTGGCCCGTTAACGGCACGCGGGCGTGTCGTACCCACGAGCAACAGATGTCGCTCAGCATCTTGCTGTCCTAGCGATGCGCTCCACAGAGCACGACCGAGAGCGGAATACCTTTGGCGTCAGTGAGCAGGGTACATTTACACCCGCCTTTTCCTCGGTCAGTGGAATTGTGGCTTCGGGCACACCAGCGCCTTTTCCCAACGGGGCATTGACCATGCTCCCGTCGGCGGCTTGCCATTCCCACAGGGTGCCGAGTTCCTGGTCGTACTCTTCGGGCACCATCGCCCACCCCGTGCGGAAGCATTCGTGTTCCACCCAGGCACAGAACCGCTCGTGAACAGTCGATTTCGGACCGTACCGGCGGGGCAACTGGCGCCACTGGCTCCCGGTTCGCGCCAGTCAAATCAGCCCATTGAAAATCGAGCGGGCGTCCCGCATGGGACGCCCGCTCTTTTTCCTGGGTTTGTTGATCACCAGCACAGGGGCCAGACGCAGCCAGAGCTCGTCCGCTACCTCCCATAGTGTGTTCTGGTCATTGATCTGATCTTGATGCGGTTGCGTCGTCGTCACTGCCCTTCAGTAGACCAATATCTTCCGAATAGGTTCTTAGACGAGGTCTTGGACATCTGGGGATGAGGGGGCGGGGAAAGATGCCGCAGGACATTTGGCAATCCGGTTGCCTCGTGGGCATCAAGTGCATGAACGCTTGTGTGAGGCCGTGGGCTACGCTCACAGCCTCATAGCGGGACCTATTGATACCTGGGTTGATTTGACATAAGGGCGCGAGGGGATGCCTCACGCAGGTGGAGCTCCCCCCAGAAAGGAGCGCATCAGGCGTCCCGAACCTGAAGAATTGACCGTCAGCAACTCGTGGTCCAGACAGTCCAGGGCCGTTTCACCCGACAACAATGGTGTCCTGACTCAGCAATGGCTCCTGGAGGAGTTTGTTACGCTGATCCCATATTTGGATGCCTTGTTTGGCCTACGGAGGAGAACCCCATGATCCAGACCCAGACTCGCGCCGAACTGCATCGGTTCATCACCCAGACCTTGATCCAGCGCGGCATGTCTCTGGGCAGCGCGAAGGTGACCGCCGATGGGTTCCTCCTCGACCTGGAAGACACCTCCACTCTGAGGTTGACTGGCTTCGGACAGATTGAACGCCTTGCGCCGGACTGCTACCGGGTGGATGCTGAGCGGCCCCGGTTGAACTATGCCCACCAGGAGAAGGCCTCCAGCAGTACGGCAGCAGAAATTCAGCACATCACTGAGTCATTCATGCAGAGTGGAACGCCTGAGCCCTTTGCCCGGAATGCCGCGCACATCATCGTAAATCGCCGGTACGGCAAACGCGTCGACTGAAGGCTCGTGGAGGAAAGGAGGAAGTAGAGGGTGTTGCGCGTCAAGTCGCCCCAAGGGAAGGTGCTTGTCCGCAGAAGATTGGGTGTTCAATAGGCAGATTTCCAAGATGAGGCTCGCCGTGGAAAACGCACCGGGTCGGTGAAGAAGTTCCGGGTCTATCGCAAGTTCTACCGTAACGATCCCAAGCGGCATGGCTTGTGCTGATGATGCGTCACCGGTGTGGCCAATCTCCGCCACGCCTTACGGGCACCACCGTTCGCCCAACAGCACCAGAAGGGAGCAGGCGAAGAGTAGCCCCTTCGCCTGCTCCTTCCCTTACAACCACGCCATCAATTTTGAGCGGAACGGGAATGGAACGGGCACTGCCCGCTGGATTTCTCCAGAGGGTCCTCGCTTCCGGCAACACGCTGCGCTTCTCCTACCGCCCACCGAAGCGGCAACTGGACGACGTGTAAAAAACGCCCCCTGGGGGCGTTTCTCAGGCCTTGAAGTTCTGGCTCATGGCGTGGGCGTACCTCAGCAGGCCGTCGCCCCACCCGCCCAGGATAAATGTGCCCCGGTACGTCTCCGGCACGATGGTGTCGCCGTAGCCCGCCACCTGCACCAGGTACACGAGCACCTGTGGATTCACCTGCTGGCGGTAGGTCTGGATGAGCTTCGGCACGTCGATGTACCGTCCACCACTCGGCCACAGGTAATCCCGGTAGGCGCCGGGGTCGGTGCCGTACAGCCCGCCGTGCCCCGCCTGCATGTCGCTGTACACGAACACGTGGTCCCAATGCTGCCGCTCCCGGATCGCTCGGTCCCAGAACAGCCAGATGCCGTTTTCGTGCCCATGCCGATGTTCTTCGCCAGGCGCTCGGCCCGCTCCAGGTTCGGCATGACCCGGCCCTCCACGCGGAAGGTCTCCAGGCGGTCGCCGAACACACCGACATGCCCTTCGTCGGCCCGGCGGGCAGTCAGGACTGCGCTCAGGTTGGCGATGGTGCTCACCTGGATCTGACCCATACTGGACGTCGCCGTGCCCTGCGCGCTCCCGCTGTTGTCGCACAGACTCATCACGCGTCCGGAGAAGTGCGGCAGTTCGCCCAGGCTGACTTCCAGCGCCTCTTCCACCGCCTGCAGCACTGCTTTCGGCGCGCTGGTTTCCTTCACCGCTCGATAGGCGCTGTAGTAGCGGAAGGGCAGTTGCTTGCCGGTGGCAGCGCCCTCGACCAGCTTCTGGGTGAACAACGCTGGCGCAACACCATGTTTCACGAGGTTGCGGAGGTTGCGCAGCAGGGCCATATGGCCCATTACGTTCACGGCCTCCTCCCACTGGGCCTGGCCACTGCCCTTCGCGCTGATCAGGCTCTCCCAGGTCTCCCCTTCGAGCTTCAGCTCACCGCGCATCAGGGCGTCGATGGCCGGGCTGTAAGCGTGCACAAGGTTCACCACATCGAGCGTCTTCACGCCCTTGCCCTCCAGGCGGTACTTCGCCAGGGCGGTGGGTGACACCCGCTCCAAGGCGACCTTCCAGGCCTTTTTCAGGCTGTTGGGAACCGGCTTGCCGTAGGCGGAGAGCTGGTAGGCCAGCCCAGTGGCGCACTCGTCCGGGCGGCGGATGATGCCCGGTGCATATTCCCGGACCAGGCCGGTGCCTCGGACAGCGGGGTGGTTGGCCGCGCGCACCAAGATGACCTGCGGCGTGACGCGGATGTTCCACTCGCTGCGCAGCTTGGCGGCCAGGCGCAGGGTGCCTTCCGGATCAGCATCCAGGGCGTTGTCGGTGGCCCGCTCCAGCCGCTGGGCAGGCGTGAGGTTGCGGCTTTCCTGCGGGTCCAGAGCCCCCAGGGTGGCGTGGAGGTGGGCCAGGGCCATGTCACTCAGGTGACCCCTGTGAACGCGCTGAGGGCGGTCGTCCTTCACGTCCCGCGCGTAGTACATTGGCTCGCCGAAAAAGCAGCTGGCAGCGGTGACGCGAAGGGTCTGGAGGGGATCAGCGATGTTGTAGGATGGCCCGCCCATGAAGTTCAGGTGGGGCGAGACGGCCTTGTGCTTCTTTTTGCGGTTGACAAAACCCATGGGCATGACCTCCTTCGTCACGGTGTCGGAAAGGAAAAGAAAAGGGCCAGTGGGAGAACTTTGAACTCCGGTGTCGGTTTTCTTGGGAAAAGAAGGAACCGGAGAACTCACTGCCCACTGACCAGGCTGGATGCCCGGAGAACATGTCGCGGCGGGACACAAAGCGCTCTAACCACTGAGCTACACCTGGAACCAGGTGGCGGGACTCGAACCCGCGACCTCTCGATCCGTAGTCGAAGGAACCGCCGCTCTCACTGCCGAGCGAAGGACAGTATGGCAGGGGACGCCACCCTCCTCCACCCGCCGTTTGACCCAAGCCCTGCTACGCGCATTGGCGCAGCCACCCTTGTGGACCGCCCGAGCAGACGGGCGGCAGCGTGCCGAGGACCCACCTCTCCAGCATTCGGACTGGAGGCCGCGCTGCATACGGGCATGCAGGCGGTCCTACCCCGAGCGACCAGCTCAGCCTGCAGTGCCTCGAAGATGGCCCAGACAGCCTTGCTTTGCCGCGCTCCCAGGGCGACACCCGGTACGCATCCCAGTTCCGGAGGCCGCGCGGCTCAATCACCGCCTGCCACTCTGCGCGGAGGAAAGCGAGGGGCAACTCCGATCCTGCGGCCCGCGCCGCTCGCCCAAGAATCGCCGTTAATTCCTCGTCTGGCATCGGCTGGTATGGCGGATCCCAGGCCCGGGCCTGCAGGTTCGCCCAGCGGTAGAGGTTCATTACGGTGACCTTCTGGCGCTGCCGTTCGTCCGGCACCAGCAGGGTGAGCTTCTCCTCGAGACGGGACGCGAGCGTGCGGCTGAACGAGGTGAGCAGCACACGCGCCGGATGTGCACGGACGAGATGCGCTGTTCGGTGTAGGGCCACCACCGTCTTGCCAATTCCAGCACTGCCGGTAATGCGCGCTTGTCCGCTCTGTCGGCGCTCCGCGAGGTACCGCTGCGCCGGATGCAGGTAGATCGTCCACTCTTCCCAGCGCCCATCGAGAGCGGCCTGCAGCTCCACTTCGTCGGTGGTGAGCCGGAAGTGCCGCCTTGCATCAGGAACGTTTTGGCAATCACCAGGGCGTCCTCCGCCATCTCGTCGGATTCCGGGGCGTCTTCCGCGTCGAGGGCAGGCGCGAGACGCTCCCGGACCAACTTGATGAACGTGCGTTCCTGCCGCCGACCGCTCGCCGCCTTTACCAGCGCAGCGGCAAACACCACGGTGAGCGGAAGCATGATCGCTATGAGCGACAACCAGCCTTCCGGCCGCAATTTCAGCATTGTCGTGAGGAGTTCTCGCATCCGTTACGCTCCGGGGAAGGGGCTGTAGGGTATGCCGAAGGGGTGGTTGGCTTCCTCCGGATGGTAGCTGCAGCGCAACCCGTTTTTGATGACGTCGTCTTCCGTCTTGCCGACTTCGCCGCCGCACTTCACGCAGTAAAAGCTGTCGTGGGGCGCGATGCGGTTTTTCGGGAGGCGTTCCCCTGGGCCTTGAAAGCGGGTGGGCTGACTAGAGCATTTGTCATAAAGATACGGAGGGATAAGCATGTCGGAACCAGGCGTTGATGTCCTGTGCACGAACCGCCTGCAAAGCGGCTCCAATGGCAGAGATGAGGCCGTCGACTGTTCGACAAGCCTTCGCTCTGACGGCCGCCTTGACCTGAGAGAACATCAGCTCGATAGGATTAAAGTCTGGACTATAAGGCGGAAGGAACAGGATCCGACAACCCTGTGCTTCAATAAGTGTTGGAACAGACGCTCGATGATGAGACGACAGGTTGTCCATGACAACGACCTGTCCTGGCTGCAGGATAGGACAAACCAAATGGCGGATGTACCATTCAAACGATGGACCATTGACGGCACCAGTCAAAACGAACGGGACCATCGGTCCCGTAAGTTGTAGAGCACAAATCAAGGTCTGGTTGCGTCCGTGATTCCTGGGAACATAGCCATGAGCTCGCTCAGTCCTGTGCGCACGCGCGTATCCTCGTGTCATGGCGGTGTGAAAGCCACTCTCATCCAGGAACACCAGCTGTTCTGGATGAGTGAGATACGGAGCTAAGTCATTGAGAAACTGCTGTCGCCTTTCTTCACTTCGCTCGAACGCGACCAAAGTTTTTTTTACGGGTGATGTGATGCTTGCGGAACACTCGATCCACAGTTTTGAAGCTGACCTTCAACCCTGTCGCTTCTTCGAGCATGCGAGCATGCTCGATCAATGTCGCGTCGTCATGCGCCTTGAGTTGTTGCAGCAGTTGCTGTTCGTGTAGGGGTGTGACCCGTGGGGGACGACCAGAAGACCGACCCACCTCGTGCAACGTTCCCAGGCGCTGCTTTTCCAGGTAGGTATCTACGGTTTCGATGCGCATTCGGTACAACCGGGCGACCTCTTTCCGAGTCTGACCGCCTTCGACCGCCGCGACCACCCGTTCCCGCAGATCCAGACTGTACCCTCGCCCCCCAACAGCTTTCATGCTCTCATTATGACAAGTGCTCTAAATGACAGATCCTGCACGTCATCTGCGGCGCGAAGTGCGAAGCGATGGACAGACTTGCTCACAAGTGTACCCAGTGGAGGTGGGAATGTCTGTCCGCCTTCCCCTGCTGCTGCCCGACTTGTGGTCACCTCGAACTGTCCGTGTTCTCCTGATCTTTGGAGACCGCATCCTCAATATCCGCGAGGTCGAGTACGCCCCTCGTCAAAACGTTCGAGGGCACCTGCAGCACCTTCTGGTTCAGGGGATCGGATGGGCACGGCGCGTTCCTTCTGGCACACCCTCTTGAATGAAGCTCCTCTTCAGATGGGACCTTCGGTAGCCCTGGTTGTCCTGCTATAGGAGCCTAACGAAGCCACTTCGTGTGAAGAACCTCTGCTCATCAATCTCGACCAAGCTCCCTGATTCACCTTTCGGGTCTACAGCACGTCGGCCACTCCCCGAAATCGCTCCAGCGCGCTGCTTCGCCTCAGAACACTGCACGGCACCCCACCGAAGGACTCCGTATGCTCGCAACACTGCGCCCGTTCTCCACCACCCTGCTGCTGAGCGCCGCCCTGATCCTCTCCGGATGTGACGTGAAGCCGCGGGACTGAGGAATCCGTGACGCTGGGCCTTCTGCAAAAGTCCTGTCCGTCCAGTTGCGGCGGAAATAGAATCTATGTACTATCAATCGTAGTACAGTGGGAGAGAAGGGAGAATGATCAGCGCGCTCATCCTCACAGCCTTCCGTGCTGTGACGACGACGAGTCCCCCCTGCGGCCTTAAGGACAGCGCTGCAGGTTGAGTGACCAGGCACAACATGCTATAGGAGACCGGGAAAAATGCTCAAAGGTAATGACGGACGATATACCATCTACGGCAACGGACTACTTAATGTAGAGCTTCTCTCATGTGCGACGCCAATCTCCAATATTCGTAGCAGTTCACATTTATATAGTGAAGGCGTTTCACGTTCGTCCGCTCCCAGTATCAGTCTTTTTTCGTGCCAGAGAACCTTCGAATTTAGCTCTGTAAAATTGACTGACGGACCAGGGATGGTAACATATCTATTTTTCAGACAAGGGCAAACACACTGCTGCCTCCTCATATGAAATAAAGCAAGTCGAAAAGGACGGATTCCTAAAGAAATTGCTTGACTTATTTTACTCCTTTGACCTCAAAACCGTCACAGAACAAAGTCAGGCGACCACCAAACTAGATGATGGCCTAGCGTTATGATTTGCCGCAAACAACACAGAAGTTGCAACGTTCTTAAGGTAAGCAGTGTTCAGGGTTCTGGGAGGAGTGCAAGGAACGCTCTATCTCTTGAATCCAGGCCATTCCGTTTCATCTGCCGCTTCTCGCTCAGTAAGGGTGAGACGAGCTTCCTACTCACATCCAAGCGTGGCTTATATGACATTAGATCTTGAACAGATGGTAGCCGAGAATCCTCAAGGGAGTGACGTCAGTATTAATTCCAGGCTCGTGCTAACCCGGCGAGCAGTCGTATCGATGCCTCAACTGGTCGAGGATTACGGCTATCATTTGACACCTGCAATGATTGTGGGGATGTCCTGGCAACACACATTCTTGGCCGACTATTTTCAGATAGCCGTGATCCGCCGTCTCAATGAAAACCACACCCGTCTGGGGATCGACTCCTTGGAGTACCGTATAGGATGGCAGGATGGATACCGAGCTGCTTTACGTGATGCGCGCCAGGAGCACGTGGGATGGTGGTTGCATCAAAGAGAGACTTTTAACCCTAAGGTAGGCTTAACTCCAGTAGAGGTCAAAAATGTGCTGCTGGGTGAGGAGTGGCAAACCGTATCCAGCCGCGAGAACTCCACGGCTCACCCGGTCGTCTTGCTGACGTGGGTTGAGCGTCGGGTACTAAAAATGTACGCGGTGGAACTGGAACGCGAGACGATGCACCAGCGTCCTATAGAGATCATCTGGTCCTGAGCGCCAGTGCCTTCCTCGGCTCCGCAGGGAGGAGAACGTTCCCAAGGTCATTCGCATCGACAGGATGTGAACGGATTGCGCGTTGATCCGGATCTTCCGCTGGGCCAGAAGGAGGACATGACCCCAGAAAGCGCAATCCAGCAACTGTTGGGTGCCTACGTTCACATGGTGTTCGAGGTGCCATGTGATCAATTGCGCCTCTTATTGGAGACGGAGAAAAAGCCCGGATACATGAGTTGATGCCGACCTCCGTCTCGCTCTTGAGCCCTCGCCTCGCCGCCCTGACTGGGTTCAACACTGCCTCCCTCTACGGTATGGTCGGCATCTCACTCCCGGCAGCAACCACGGTCCCAGGGCGAGCGCTCCTGCCACCTTCGATGTGGTGGACCCGGTGCTGCAAAATCACTGAACTGTTCGCCTGAGTCGCGGTCATGCTCGGCGAGGACCGGACCCGAGGCTGGCTGACCCAACTCAACAGTCACCTGGACGGGAAGGCCCCCGCCAATTTGTTGCGCACAGAGACTGGGGGCAAGCGCCTCTCACGCTACTTGAAGTCGCTCCAAAACGTCACCTACGGATGAAGCTGGAGCGACTGGCTAAAAGCCTAGGCCACCGCTGCGTTGACGCTGGCCCGAGTTGGCGGAGGAGGTAGTGGAGGTGCCTACCTTTCACATTAAGGTGCTGACCGCGCGTCAGGATGCTTAGGGTTACGGCAGGGCACTGGTGACTACTGCTGCCAAGCAGGGCCTCATGCTCTTGCTAAACGCGGACCCTCAGCGTCAAAGCTTCTACGCGCGGTTGTGCTTCGACTTTGCCCCCCTGTCCTGACGTGCGCATCGCCATGAAGCCAGGTTTTGAGTGGCCTCCCTGCTGCTTTACCATGCGCTCACCCCGCGGCCGAGTGGGCGTGCCAGGTGCCACAGGCACCTGGCACGCCGAACGGGAACAACGGCTGCACGTCACAGGCACCAGGCCGGCGCTCGGAGTCTTCGCCATCGCGCCGCTATAGTTGCAAGCCCTCGATCGACATCGTCATACGAGTCCACCCATGGGGAAGTGGCTGTAACCATTCGCGTCGTTGACCCCGCTTCAAGTCCTCGCGCCTCACAAGGGTGGTTCGTTTGCCTCCCTCTGCTGCTCGTTCCTCGCGTCCTTCAGGCTGGCCCTCCTCCCAAATGCTCCCCATCCGGTTGCAGATACCCTCTCACGTACTGGAAGACTCGGTCGTGTCCCCAGGGCGCAGGAGTTCCCAGAGGGGCAGGCCAACTGCGGCGGCGAGGGCAGCCATGTTATCAATGGCGACATTGCGCTCGCCCCGCTCAATCCCAGCGATATAGCTCCAGTTCATGTCGGCAGCATCCGCGACGTCCTCCAGCGTCAGCCCTCTTTTGTGGCGTTCGGTGCGGAGACGCGTCCCGAACATCAAGCGTTCGGGACTGGGGGGACGCGTGGTACTGGGCATTCTGCCAGCGTCCCGCCCCATCCTACACCCGGTACAGTCAATCTACGTACTATTCGTCTCAGTACAGTAAGACGAGAGAAGAAATGCGGAAGCACTCGTTTTAACCGTCCTCGACCCCCTGTCCATGGCTGGTACTGCTGTCCTTGGCCAAGACGCCGTAAAGGAGCGGCGCCTTAGCGCCAACTTGCCGGTTTGGTGCTGTCTCTGGCAAGTGGCTGCGCTTCAAATTCCATCTCATAGGTCCCAGTCAGGGCCAACGCCTGCCTGATGATCTGCGCTCCGCGCGCCAATGGTGGCTCGCCGCTCCACCAGAGCAGGCCGTTCGCCGTCACGCTCCATCTTCCCCTTCCGGGTGAGCGTGCTTATTACCTCCCTCTACGCGCAGACACGTGACCTCCGAGTCCAGCAACCTGTAGCCAGTCGAGACCATCGCACCGTCCTGCCAACCCACGCACAGCAGGACCGTCTGATCGTCAAGAATGCCCGCCCGCTGCCCCCAGCGAAGCCAGCGCAGGTCCTGCTCGGGCACGTCACGCTCACTATCGGGGTACATCAGCCATGACCCCACCCATTCCAGGGACCTTGAGGAGATCGCGGTCAGGGCATCCGCCCATCCCAGGGCGTAGCGGGGGTCTATGGCCAGAGGTGAAGTCAACGAAGGCCACCCGCGGTACCCCTGTGGTGCGGCGTATAGGACGTGCAAGCGGCTGCCCTCTATGTGGCCGAACAGCAAACCACCCCGCAGGACTCCCGGCGCGGAAAGCTGGGCCCGGAGGACACTCCGGGCGGGCGAATGGAGGACTATTTCTTCCAGACTCTCTACCTCCTCAGGATGGGGGCGAGAGGGGGGAACGGTCAGGCCCAGCACGTAGCGGTGCAGGCGGGTGATGGTCATCATGTCAGGCTCCTTTGCAACCCCGGTCAGTGGGCCTGGATCTGATCCAGCTGACCGCGATGCGAAACGGACCTGCACCCGCCAGGGTGAATGCTTTGTGGTGACGTTGGGTACCCCGGTCCGGAAGGCAGGTGGGCCTGCGAGCGAACCTTGGGTAACTCGGGAGCAAAGAAGAGCTATGGGCCAGGCAGAGGGCCGCTGGCCGGGGCATAAAGGAAGGCCATCACCTCTACAGCATGAGGTCCGGCCCGAACTGATGGGCTTAAGAGTGTGCAACCCGGCGATCCGGTATCCAGAATCTGATGACAAAAAGACCTCCACGGTGTGTGGAGGTCAGAGAATCTTGAGGACAGGGTGGGTGTCAGAACCAACGCGGGTTAATCACATACAGGTCCAAATCGCGAGACAGCCGCGCCTGCCGCTCAGGCGCAGGCACACCCCATATCACGGAGTCATAACCACTGTCGCGAAAGGCAGACAATTTACTTTCAATCACTCCCATCGTGTACGAGCCCGTGTCGTACTCCAGTGCCTCCGGCCCAAACTCGCCGTAGTAAATGGCGTCCGGTTTGTTGGACGTTTTGCGCCCCATCAGGCCGTTACTCCGGTAATGAGCCGGGTTAGGTGCGATGCCCTTGAGGAGCCGCATCTCCGCCGTCCCAGCTGCATGCGAGAGCGTACTCCAGTCCCGGTACTGCAGACGTGACTGCCGCAAGTGAAACCGCGTGCGCACCACGTAGCCCGGACGAGAGTGGATTGGCCTGACCTGCGCCTCCACCGACGGCACCGCCTCGAGATCGGCCGGTTTTAGACCGAAATACCGCCATAGCTGCTGTTCGGCCAGCACCCCATCGACCTCCAGAGCTTGCCTAAAAGCCTCGATCCGCTCAGCACGCGGCTGCCCCAGGACGTCCAGCCAGGGTTTGCCGTAAGGCCGCCTGACCTCTGCCGCCCGGGCCAGATACCGCTGTTCTTCACCCGGCCGCCGGATGGGGCCATCGGGACTCCTGGTTACTGACAGTTGTTGTGACGATTGAGCGCCCTTTGGCACCCAGGGGATGACCCGGAGCCATGCCTGGTGTTGTGACGCGATCTCCTGACCACGCCTTGGCCGAGGTGCAAAAATGACGACCCAGAAATCACGGAACAGTGCCTGACTACGCAAGCGCCAAACCAGCTCTTTTATGCCGCTCGGCGAGTAGCCAGCGGGCAGTTTACCAATGACCAGCGCCCGACCACCCTCTAACTCCGCCATCTGCGTCGCCAGCTCAGGTGGCATCTTGGCGGCCGTCATGCGGACGGCCGTCATCCTGCCTGACGTGTCGTATTGACGTAGGTCCTGGACCTCAGACAGGGCAGACCACCCGAGATCCCGCAGGCAGAGGCGGACGTAGGCCCGGTCAAGTTGACGCGCGGGGCTGCTCCTGTCCCTGACACGGACACCGATCAGGTCCTGTCCCGCAGACGTGAGGAGCGTCATCGCTCCTATTGAGGTGGCCGTCTCCGTGACCAGCTCAGCTACCGTGAACGCCTCCGCGTTGGTGAGGTTATTGGCCACCTCGTCCGTCCGCCAGGCCCCGTCGATGTGCAGACGGTGCAGCGTTTCGAGGTCTGAGGGACGAATGACGAGGGCTCTGTCGTCCACGTGGACGACCTTCGGTTTCATTTTTGCGCCTTGCTAATAAGCACTTGCCGGTGCAAATCAGCCAGGCGATCAAAATCATCCTTACCGGTGCGCAACCGTTCCGCCGTACTGCCAATGCGCCCACTGGCCATCATGTGTGCGTACTGCGACGCCAGCGCCTGCTCGCTGAACCACTGCATGACCTCAGGCGTCATTCTAATCATGTCGTCGGGGAGTGTCCGACGCTGCCCCTTCTCCTCACCGTCGCCACCGACGCGAATCGTGAACCTCTCCCCTTTCAGTGGCACTGCCCGAATGATGCCGTCCCGGATCGCCTTGCCATACCCATCAACGACCAGCTTCCGCCCCCCCAAGGAAATGGCCCTGAGCACCTCGCTGTACCTCTGCAACTTCCCCTCTAGGCTACACGCCTCCTCCTTTGGACCGGCCCCTGACGCCTCGCCAGACGCCTCCAAATCAGCCCCTGTACCGTTCGCCTCTCCCTTTTTGCCTTCATTGGCACATGCAGCCGAGGTCTCTGAAGTCCCAGTGGGCGCACCGTCCTGGTCTTTTTGAGCCTCCTGAGGTGACTGCCCCTCCCCCACTGGCTTACCCTCACGCCCCTCGTTCTCCGTCTGCACCTTGGGTTCCGGTTGACTCGTCTCCTCGGGGTTACCTCGTTCCAGGCCAGCATCTTTTCCTTGTGCGGACTCTGAAGTCGTTTCGAGCTCACCCTCTTGGCCCTGCCGGATAGTCGTCCCCAAGTCCCCTTGCCCCATCTCCGCCAGTAGATCCGGAAACAGTCCGTCGTTAGTGTCTTCGTCCATATCAACCTCCCACATCTATGTTCAACCCGGATTCAGAAAATCCATTTTTCTGAATCCGGGAGTATGGGGGGGGGTACGGCAGAAAGATTCTGCACAGTTGCAGCGGTGACAGCTTCGGCGCACTTTAGCGAGACAACAGGAGGCCCAGTGCTGGGTCACAGATTGTTGGCCGTAGCCCCTTCCCGACGCTCGCTTTCGCCCCATCTCACCTCAATACGTGCTGTGTTCAGGAGCTAAGTACAGCTTTCCCAATTTGAAGTCGGGGCTGGGCAGCGTGCGCGTGGTACTTCGCGTTGTGGTCATCGTAGGCAGTGGCTGCTGGGTAGAACCTCCACCAGCAGGCATGGTGTCACTTTGAAGACGGCATTATCCTGGAAGAGATAACCATCACATCTGGGGAATAGTAGGTTCGGCGATCTGCAGTGGTAACGCGCATATCCGAAGCGTAGGCGTAGCAGCCCTGATAGCTGCCCGGGATCAGCGCGGACGCACCGATGGCTCCTGTCTGGCCGTACAGGGGGTAGACAGAGCCGTGCACACGCTTACGGTTGAACTGACTGGATGTCTCGGTCCGCAAGTCCTCCTCCACGCCCTGCGCCTGGAAAGCGGTCTCGGTCATGCGTTCACATCAACGGTCACAGTAAGAGGAGGAAAACCATCCATCCTTCTCGGTCTGGGCTCAGTCGCCCGGCGTCCTGGACGCTTCCTCTCTCAATTGATACTCGCTCTCCAAAGAACAGGACCCGCAACCGATCCACCCACTTGTCAGATTATTTCGAAGTCAATACCTCCAATTGGGGGTAAGAATTTCAGGCTATTAAGTCTTGTGACTATTTTCACACACACCCACCTGTAGGTGACCATTAAGTTGTGCAAGCAACACCTTCGCGATCCCAAGCAATTGACCCATTACTCCACCCTCTCTACGCTACCCCTCCCTCTTCTGCACAGCCATACTGGTGGGTCACAACGCAGACCGCCCCCAAGATGGCTAAGGGAGCGTGGGCCCTGTGAGGGCGCTTCGGCGGCAGAGTGATCAGGAGGTGATCACTGAGGCGGTGCGCAAGCAGCAGCTCAACGCTCAGGCACAGGCCCTTTTGGCCGGTCACCCCGAAGCCGCACCAAAGTCCCAGCGTCCGCTTGGGAGTGCCCCCACCAACACCCGTGCTCCGGTCAGCCAGCAGGAAGCCCTCAAGGCCCTGGGTCTGTACCGCAAGAGCGTCCGCGCTCGCCCTGTCCCTACCGGTTACCGGCCCCAGAAGACCTACCAGCCCGTCACGTTCCCCTGGGCACCGACCCAGCACCTGACCAAGCTCAGCCGCAGCGTCAGCCGAGAGTGGAGCCAGGTGCTCGAATCCGTCAGCACCACCAGTCTCACTGGAGGAAAGCTCTATGCCTCCCAGGGACGCAACCTCAAGCGGATCGTCGAGGAGCTGCGCAAGCACTGCTACCTGAAGGTAGACGAGGCCGGACGGCCCGCACAGGTCCGCGAACAGGTCGTGCAGATTGTGGACGGGGAGCGGTACTGTTTCGCGCGCTGCGAGTGTGGCATGTCACCGGCGACCTTCTACCGTGCTTTGGAGCACCCGCTGGCGCACCTGTTCATTCGCACCCAGAAAGTGCAGCGGGAAGAGGAGGGCACCCAGACCCGGCGCAACGTCGCCACCCTGTTCACCGTGGCCCTGTACGAGCCGGAGATGCCGGTGGAGTTGGAAATGGAGTTCTGGGCAGAGAACGTCCAAGAGGTGGATGTATTTTTCTCCGTCCTAGACAGCAACTATCAAGATGAGTCCATTAAAGGAAGCCCCTTAACTACTCAAAAACAAGGGGGAGCTTGTGGAAAACTCACCGACCGCCTGGGAGGGGCTTCCGCAGACCACCAGAGCGCCGAGGAGGCCAGGCAGGAGCTGCTGGGCTGGATTGACAGTGCGGCCCTGATCTCGCGGGCAGGAGACCGTGTTGATCTGGACGACGACACCCTGGGGGGTTGTATAGACAGGTTGCGAAACAGTAACCCGGCCATTTGGGAAATCGCCGTACGGATCGCTGTCCACCACGACGAGAAGGAGACGCACATGGTGGCGGCCATCGGCTACTACAAGGCCCTGGTCCACCTGGGCGTCCCCAAGGTCCGCTACTGGACCAAACGGTTGGAGAAGTGGCGGATGAAAGGACAGCGGATCGAGACGCCCGGCAGATTGCTGATGCACCACCTCAACCGCGAGGCGAGGGCGGCCACTGGATTCCCGATCCGGGACCTTGGGACGGAGCCGGGGCAGTTCATGGCCTAGTACTACAGTTGCAGTTGCTCCAGGAACCTGTTGTTCAAGGGCTTTCTGCCACCAGTCACCTCCCGAGAATTCCCGTGTTTTAGAGACGGAATCGCCAACTGCAACTGTAGTACTAGAGTCCTGGGGGTCCAGCCGTCTCACCGCAACGTGTGCCACTTCTGTGCCTGCGTGTCCGTATGCTCCGGAACTGACGGTGTTCAGCTGGCAAAACCGGTATGCCGACCGGGTGGCCCACGCTGTAGGCGTGCCGCCCTGCAGCTGAGCCGCGCAACCGCAGAGGCACCCTCCTGAGCTCAATCAGGGATGGGGCATATTCGCGCGATTTTCGCCCACCCAGCCTCTATCTTCCTCGTATGCCCAGTCGCGCTTGGCCCACGGATCTGCCCGCGGAGGCCGTCTTCCTTGACCTCGAAGTCCAGGAAGGTGGCCTCCGTGTGGGCGCGATGGTCAGTGGGGGGCAACCTTGGCTGTTCACCGCTAAGCACCTGCCGCAAGTCGAGCAGGTGGTCCCGCGTGTCCAACGGTTGATCGGTCATAACATCCGGCGGTTTGACATCCCTCAGCTGGAACAGTTGACGGGGACGCCCTTCCAAGTTGATATGGACAAGCGGTTGGTGGACACGCTCGAGCTGGCCAGCCTCACCTTTCCTGGTGAGCCGTCCCAGGCACTCGACAAGCTGTACCGGGAGCATGCGCACCTGAGTGACCCCATCGAGGACTGCCTGGAAAGTGCGTACGTCTATGTGCGCTGTGCTGCCGCTCTCCCCGACCTGCCCCCGCTGGTCCGGGCAGTTGCCCGCCGGGTGCTCCCACTCGGCGCGACCCTCGACCTGATCCCCGACGGGGTAGGGGATTGGGCTGTGCTCCGGGCACTCCCTCTCCAGGGCGATTGGAGCGCACTCGAAACGTTCATGTACACCCTCCCGGAGCGGAGCTGGGGAAATCTGGGTGCCGTGGTGTTCCTGCATTGGCTGCTGCGTTCCGGTGACCCCGCGTTGCGGCGCCCCGCGTGGATCATGCATGAGTTCCCCACCTTCCTGGCGGCCGAGCGCGCGACCTTCCCGGGAGGCTGGACGGGCGAAGCCTTGCGCTCCGAACTTCAGGCGCTATACGGCCCCAGGTACGATTTCCGCGACGGTCAGCTGGAGATTGTGCGGGCCCTGCTGGGCAGCGAGGTGGTGCCGCTGGGCCTGCTTCCCACCGGGGGCGGCAAGAGCCTGTGCTTCCAGTTCCCGGCGCTGCTGCTCAGCAAGTACCAGCGTGCGCTGACGATCGTGGTGTCCCCGCTCCAGGCCCTGATGGAGGACCAGGTGATGAATCTGCGGCTCGCCCTCCCCGGCTGGGGGGACCGCGCCGCTTTCTTGGCGTCCTCGCAGAGCCCCATTGAGCAACGCCGCATCCTTGAGGACGTCTGGGAGGGACGCACCGACCTGCTGTACGTCAGCCCGGAACGGCTGCAGAACGCTGGAGTGCAGCGCCTCCTCAAGCACCGCAAGCCCGCCCTTTGGGTACTCGACGAGGCGCATACGCTCAGCCAGTGGGGCATGGACTTCCGCCCGGACTTTCTCCGCATCCCCCAGGTTATTCGGGAGATCCACGCCGGAGGAGAAGCGCCGCTGGTGGGCTTCGTGACGGCCACGGCCACCCTGAAGGTCGTGCAGGACCTCGAGACGCGCTTCGTGAACGAACTGCAGGGGCTGCTCGGCCGCCCGATGCACCGGGTGCCGGACACCGCACCTTTTCAGTGGCGTTCGGAGATCCAGACGGAGCTGCAGGTTGTGCCGCACAGCGAACGGCTCAACGTCATCGCTCGGGTGCTCACCGAGCGGCGTGGGCAAGGGGTCGCCATCGTGTACGTGCGGAGCCGGGCCCTGTGCGAGAGTCACGCGGAGGCGCTGGAACGCGTGGGCCTGCGCGCCGCGCCCTATCACGCCCGCATTCCCGCAGCGGAGAAACTCCGGGTCCTCCAGGCCTTCAAGGACGGCGACCTGGACGTCGTGGTGGCCACGAGCGCCTTCGGCATGGGCATCGACCGACCCGGTATCCACACGGTCATCCACGCTGGGCCGCCGAGTGCGCCGGAAGCTTACCTGCAGGAGATTGGGCGCGTGGCCCGGCAACCCGGCGAGCAGGGGCACGCCCTGATGCTGTGGGACGAACGGGACTTCCTGCAGGCGTTCCGGCTCGAATCGCAGGGACGGCTGGGCGGACCCAAGGCCCTCAAGGACTGCTGGGACCTCGTCAAGAAGCGCTTGGAGTTACCCCCGAATGCCCGTTGGGTGTCCAGCCTGGAGTTCGGGGACATCCTGTCCCGCGATGACCCCGAGGAGCTCACCACCCAAGCGCGGGTCGCCCTGTTCGCCCTGGAGGCTTACAGCCTCGTGCGGGAAGGCGAGAAGCAACCGGCCCGCTTACAACTCCGCCTGCTGGAAAGCAGTGCCGCGCCCGGAGTGGACGCACTGCCGCTCCTGACCCTGCTGCGGGCCCGTGGCCACCGTGCTGGGGACGAAGTTTCACTGGACGTGCGTGAGACCGCTCTGCTGGCTGGACTGCGCCTCTCCAAGATCGTGACGGCCGCGCGGCAACTCGTGCGCAGTGGGCACGCCCGGTGGAGCTACCCAGTGGCCCTTCGCGCGCGCCGTGGAGCCAGGACCCAGCTTGACGCCTGCAGCGCCAGTCTGCGGGCGTTCGCGGCCCACCTGCGGGAACATCCAGACGCAGACCTCACCCGCCTGAACCTGCAGCCTGTGGGGGAGGACGTGCGCCGCCGACACCGTCAGGCGAACCTCCTCACGGCCCTGCGGGTCCTGCAGGCCCTGGACATCGTCCGCAGTCGCCGGGATACCTTCCACGTTCACCTGCAACCCGTGCAGGAAGGCGTGAGTCCCCCGCAGTGGCTGGCGGACGCCGAAGAGCGGTGGGTGGGTGTTCGCGCACTGGCGGACGGCCTCATCAAGCGCTTGAGTGACTTACTGGGCGGGGAGGCATTGGAGCTGAACGCCGCGGACCTCGACGCGCAGTACGAGGCAGAACTCGGCGGTCTGGACGCCCTGGAGGCCCTGTATGCGGTTCAGTACCTGGGACTCGCAAATGTCGCCCGAGGGGAGAGTGAGACGGGCAGCGTCTTCTACCTTCAGCGCGGCGACCGCCGCGCCTACAACAAGGCGGCGTTCCGACCTTTGGAATTGCATTACGCGGACCGGGCCCGGCGCCTCCACGTGATGAGGCACCTGCTTCAGCAGCCGGACGAAGCGGTCCGCGTCGACCTGCTCCGCGACTACTTCACAGTGCCGCTCGAAACGTTCTGTCAGCGCCACCTGCCCCACCCAGAAGCAGCTGCGACTCCGCAAATTCCGGAGCAACGCGAGCGAATCCTCGGGGGACTGAGCGAAGCGCAGCTTCGGGTGGTCACGGACGACGAAAGCCGCGCGATCCTGGTCCTCGCTGGGCCCGGCAGTGGCAAGACGCGCACGATCGTGCACCGCGTGGCCAATCTGGTTGCTCTGCGGGACGTGAACCCCGAGCGGGTCTTGGTTCTTGCCTACAACCGGACAGCGGTCGCTGAGGTGCGTGAGCGCCTCGCGGCCCTGCTGGGTGGCAGTGGCCTACACGTGGACGTGCTGACCTTTCACGGCTTGGCGCGCAAACTCACGGGTCTGAGTGAACGTGACGCGCCCCGGGAGCTGCCCGCCGGAGACCGCTTCACCTGGCTGATCTCTCAAGCGGTCATTCACCTGCGTGAGCAGCCCGCTCCGTACCAGTATGTCCTCGTCGACGAGTACCAGGACATCAAGGGCGCAGAGTACGACCTGGTCACCCTGCTCGCCTCCTTTGACCGGCTGGGAGGTCCGGAAGGTGCCGACGAGGATGAACGCGAGCAGCCCGGCTATCTCGTCGCTGTAGGCGACGACGATCAGAATCTCTACTCCTTCCAGGGCGCGAGCATCGAGTTCATTCGGCGGTTCCGGCAGGACTACGACATTGCCGACGAGAAGGTCGTCCCCCTCCTCGCGAACTACCGCAGTCGCCCAAGAATCGTCCAGGCCGCCAATGCCTTTATCGAAGCCGCCCTTCCCGAGGAAGCCCGCCTGAAAGGCACCGCCGGGCGGGTCGTGAGCGTTCGGGACGGAGAGGGGGACGTGCGTATCGGCCGGTACCGGCACCGCTACCATGCGGCCCTGGGCCTGGCGCGAGAGCTCGCCCGACTCATTCAACAGGGCACGCTCCCGCACGAAATCGCCGTGCTTGCTCGGGAGTGGACGCACCTCCACGAGGTGCAGCACACCCTGCGGGAAGCTGGCGTGCTGTACCAGCTGTACAACGTGCACGATCAGCTCCGCCCCGCGAGCAGCCTCATCGGTGCAGCCCTCCGTGACGCCCTGACGGCTCAACCTGACGCGCCCACTTCAAACGCGCACGGCACGCTGGAAGCCCTCCGCATCCAATTGGGGCTCAGCGCCCAGGACCGGGCCTGGCCTGCCATTCTCAACGCTACCCAGGATCTGAAGGACACCACCTGGGGTGCACTGGCCCTCCGGATTGACGCAGCCAAACCCCTCGCCCGGGGAGGCGTGATCCTCAGCACCTACCACAGTGCCAAAGGCAGTGAGTTCGACCATGTCTTCATTCTCAACGAGGGGTTGCGGCGCCATGGGCTGGACACGCCACCGGACGATACCCGGGCGCTCTACGTGGCCCTCACGCGCGCCCGACAAAGCGTCACCCTGCTCCGTAAGGAAGAGGATTGCCATCCCACCCTCCTCAACCGCGACTACCAGACCGCGTTGAAGGACCTGGGCGTCCAGCCTTTCCCATTGCCTACAGGGGAGCGTCTCCCCTCCCGGATTCGCTACAGCCTGGACGGTGACCCAGGCGACCTGTACGTCAGTGCGCCCGAAGTGCTGGAAGCGCCAGGCCGTGCAGCTGTTCAGGTGTATGCCAGCCAATGGGGCGCTTTACGCCTGCAAAATCAGCGGCTTTACAGCGTCCACGGCCCCGTCGCTCGCCTCAGCCGCAACGGCAGGCTCAATCAGCGGCTCAGCCGAGCGAGCGGAACAGTTCGCGCCGCAGGAGCTACCGTCCTGCGCTGCGAACGTGACGAAGAGTGGTACACCATCGCGCGGTACATGGGCACGGAAACCCACCATTACCACGTGCTGCCCACCTTCGAGGTGGAGGAACCTCTCAAACCCTAAGGGTGCCACTGCTGGGCAGCGGCGAGTTGCTCAGCCTCAGCCTGACCAGGGAGGAAGTGCTTGTCCTTAATTCTGACGATGCGGAGCCAGACCAACAGCACGTGCTGGGAAAGCTGGGGAGGAATGTGGCTTCAGGGCAAACTTCAGTAAGATGGTTCGTACTTGCGATGACCGCTTCGATTCGACACCGAATTATGAGGAGACAACTCCCGGGATTACCCGACTTGAGGAGGAAATACCCCGTTCCGGAAGATACTGACCGGCACGCTGTAGGCAGGGAGGCCCTGGTCCTGAAGCATCGAGAGGCAGCTATGAATACAGCAAAAGTTCTTTCCGTACGATTATTCGGCATGAGAGCCACTTTCGCTCCAGATAACCACCCCTACAAATCCTAAATTTTTTGAACTTCCGCGCAGAAGTTTTTCCAAGAGGAGTTCCAAGTTGCCAGGCACAGAAGATCAATTTCCCACTTTTGAGTTGGAAACCGTAGGCGTGAAGGCCAAGGGGCGACCACACGGCAGCCGCTTCACTGTTCTTGCCGGAAGTCAGGCACGGGCACAAGTGACGGATAGCTATGAACGTTATGTTCCAGCTGGCTATAAAGATCATCGTCGGCGCCTTTTGGATGAAGGCGTACTACAGCCAGATCCCTCAAGTGGTGAATTGCGTTTTGTGCGCGATGAAGATTTCAATGGCAGCACAGAAGCAGGCTGCATTGTGGCAGGGCGAATGGTCAATGGAATTCGCGAATGGTTTGTTCGCGATTCAGAAGGAAAAAAGCAAACGCATGGGCAATGGCTTACTTGGTTCTGGGGAGATAAAGATACGCCAGTATTTACTCTGAAGACTGATCTTCTCACCGCCTACGCCCAAATGCGCAAAGGGAGATTTGTTGTTCTGGCAGGCAGCGAGGCCGTGAAATCAATGGACTCCGAGAAAAGGGAAATCAAGCAGCAGCTGATCGATAAAGACGTCTTAAGAGAAAAGCCGGATTCGCATTTATTCGAGTTTACAACAGACACTGCTTTTGAGTCTGCAACTGCCGCGTCAAGCGTGATTCTGCTGCGAAAAGGTGGGGGCTCCTCAGGATGGATCTTCCAAGATCAACAAGGGAGAGAAGTTGTCTTTGGTCAATGGATGGGCATGCTCTCAAAGATCCCCTCTGAGGTCAGGCAAGCAAGACTCGGCTTAACGCAGACCACAGAGCAAGAGGCAAAGGGGACCGAGATGCTTGAGGCGCACGGCCACCGTGAGGAAATTCTCGGAGATGTTGTAAACAGCGACTCCGTACAACGAAACCAGATTTTGTATGGCCCTCCTGGAACTGGCAAAACCTATCAAGTCATCGAGCGAGCTCTGGCCATCCTGGACCCAGACTTTCTGGCGTCCACACTCGCCGACCGTGCAGCTCTTAAAGCCCGTTACGATAAATGGTTCGCTGCAGGCGCTATTTCGTTTGTAACTTTTCATCAGTCCTTCGGCTACGAAGACTTTATCGAAGGCATCAAGCCAGTCATGCATGACGGGCAGCTAAACTACCAGCTGGAAGACGGCCTCTTTTTGGAAGCTGTTCGCGCCGCAGGCGGAACTCTACTTCCTGCTGGGCCCACAGCAGCCAGACAGCCAGTTATACAGGCCCATCAGGCCATGCGGCACGACGCCCAGGTGTGGCGGATTTACATAGACGGTACGAATACGGTCAGCCCTGTACGCGATCGCTGTCTGGAACGAGGAGAGATACGCGTCGGTAGCTGGAAGAAGAGTCCGCAGGATTTAAACACCCTGAGCGAGGAGGAACCCAATCCCTCGCAGATGCTGTTCCGGGATGCCATGCGCTTCGGGGATATGGTTCTGCTGGCGAAGAGTGCTGACAGTATTGGCGCTGTAGGCCTCGTTGACGGTGATTATCACTTTGACCCGAACAGCGACCCGCTGTTCGCTGATGATTACGCTCACGCGAGACCAGTCCACTGGCTGGCCACGGAGTTGGACGTTGCTGCTCAGGACATCACTGGTCGGAAATTCGCGCCTCCTACCCTGCAACGCGTTGCAGGGGCCACTGCCCTGGAGGTGCTGCAGCGCCTTCACCTTGGCTCTACAGCTTCGCCCAGTCGCACAAACCGTCCTGCATCTCGCCACGTCCTGATCATTGACGAAATCAACCGGGGCAACGTCGCTAAAATTTTCGGTGAACTCATTACCTTGCTGGAGCCCGAGAAGCGCGCGGGGCGACCAGAAGCATTAACCGTTAAGCTGCCTCTCAGCCGGCGGCAATTGAGTGTGCCAGACTCGCTCTACATCATCGGCACCATGAATACGGCCGACCGGAGCCTGACCCAGCTGGATACGGCCCTGCGCCGGCGATTCGTGTTCCATCCCGTCTGGCCTGAACCTGCGGTCCTACCAGTGCTCAACCTTGATGGACGCGAACTTGACCTGAGAAAGTTCCTGTACGCCATCAACGACCGGATCCAGCAGTTGCTCAGCCGTGAACAGGTGATTGGTCATGCCTATCTGCTGGGCCTGCCCGCCACACTCGAGGGCGTCGCAAGTGCCTTGCGGGAACGCATCCTGCCACAACTCGAGGAGTACTTCTTCGATGATTGGGCCAGGATTCGCGAGGTGCTCGCAGATCAAGGGAAAGAACGGCACCTTCAATTTGTGCACCAGGACAAGGTGGGTGATGAGGTCCGGTACCGCGTCAATGAGGCTGCGTTTGGAGAACTGGAGGCCTTCACCCTCGTCTACAGCCGCATGTCGCCGGACGTCTTCCCATTTGGGGCGTGAGTGTGCACCTGAGCGTCCGAGAACATGACTTTTTGGTCCGGGGGAAGGTCAGCAGTCAGGGCGACGGGAATATAACCGTCCTCAGCGAGGAGGCCTTCGACGCTGTCGAAGCTCTTGTGCTCGAGAAAACCCAGGAGCTGAATCCCGTCGCTGTCCCCACGAGGGTGGGCGGGCAGACGTCTTTGAAACTCACCCAATGGGTTGGACTGGTCCGCACTCCGGACGGAACCACCGTGGAGATCCTTCCAAAGACCCATGAGCGTCCGGGCACTCGGCACTCGGACCCACTGGCGTCTCCTGGGCGCAGCCGCACTCTTCTTTTGCGCATGCTGGTGGCGACGGACGAGCGCTTTCTTGTCGCCCCTCCTGCTGACCTGGACGCCACGCGGATGCCCCTGTTTGAAGTCCTGCTCCGCTCTGTTCTGGAGGGAATCAAAGTCGCCGTGAGGCGCGGTCTTCCTCACACCTACGTGCCGGTGTATGAGGAACGCGCTTCGTTGCGGGGCCGGCTGGACCTGCCCCGGCAGATGCGGCAGCCGCCTCAACATGCGCATCGACTGAACGTGGTGTACGACGAGTTTTTGCCCGACAGACCGGAAACCCGCCTGACTCGCCTGACTGTGGAACGGGTCTCTCGTATGACGCGGCTGCAGCCCACCCGGCACCTGGCTCGAGAACTCCTGGTGGCGCTTGAGCGTGTGTCCCCAAGCCAGGATATTCAGCGTGATTTTTCGGCGTGGCGGCTGGAGCGTGGGCACGCGCACTTCGCTGCTCTGGAGGCCCTCTGCCGCTTGGTGTTGTACGAGCTCAACCCGCTGGTGGGCGGCATCACAGCCAGGGCTCACGCCGTCCTCTTCGATATGAACAAGGTGTACGAAGGGTATGTCGCTCACCTGTTGCGCGTGCAGTACCCGAACTGGCTTATCGAGACGCAGGTGACAGACCACGCGTTGGGACGAGTGAATGGCCAACGGGCCTTCCCCCTTCGTCCTGATCTACGCATCACAATGCCCGACAAGCAAGTCGTCATTGCCGATACGAAGTGGAAGAGGCTTAAACCAGGTGGCGGGCCCACCTATGACATCACCAACGCCGATGCTTATCAGATGTTGGCGTATAGCCATGTGTTCCATCAGCAGTCATCAGAGTCACGGAAACCGCTCTGGTTGATTTACCCGCACCTCGACGGCCTCCCCCGGTTGTCTGCCCCCATCATCCTCGGGGATGGTCGGGAGCTCACGCTGCTGACCGTTGACCTTGAATCTGATTCTCCCTCGATTCCATGCGAAGCGGGGCTTGATGCTCAAGCACGGTAGACTCACCCATCTGCGACGATCTCTCCGAGGTCCAGGTCATACCACCCGAGCTCGCTGACCCCAGGAATCGCCTGCACTCCTCCCACGGGAACGACCGTGAGGTGGGTATCCCAGGCATTGTCCGTGCAGAGCCTGCCCTTGTACTGCAGGCCGGAACGAGGACTGTAGTACACCTGCGCGATCTTCATCTCCCGGTGGTCGTGCAGCAGGCAGATGCCGGTCGTGCCCTCCAAAAGGACCTGGACACGCTCGCCGTCCTCGGGAATGGGCGGAGCGGTTTCGGCCCATGCGGGCGTCCGCCGCGTGCGCGTAGCTTCCAGGGCAAGCTGCTGTAAGGCGGTGTGAACGCGCATGAGGCCTTCATCGTCTGGAGCCATCTCAAGGTCATAAGCGGCGAGGCTCGCGGCCGTCTCCAGCACACGCGGAAGAACGTCGTCACCCAGCAGCCGGCCGGAAAGCCGCAGGCTACCGTACGTCTGGTCATAGATAACGACCACGCCGTCTCCTTTGGGCAGGCCAGGGCGCTCCACACGGAGCTTATCCGTGGTGACGCCAATATCGCGGCTCTCAAAGGGCACCGTGAGCTGGAAGGCGTCGAGAACGATCTCAGCAAGGCGGCCCCGAGGCACGTCTCCCTGCAGGAGACCGTGGTGCAGGACGATCCCGGTGGTGTACATGTTGCGGGAGAAGCGCGGTTGCTGGAAATAGATGCCGGTCTGGTGGGGATCAAGTGGGTACGCGCTATGAAAGGTATTCGGTCCACGGCGCTCATCGAAGCCAACCACGTTCTCCGAAATCATGACGTCGCAGTCCACTGCCTGAAGCTGTCCGTGCTGGGCTGCCTGGTAGACACTGCCGGCATCGAAGTTCGGGAAAGCCAGGGTGGGCAGGCAGCTGGGCTTGGTGGAGAAGCGTTTCTCAGGGCGGACGTGCACGGTGCGGGACAGCGGATTGATGCGGGTCACCCGGTATGCCCGGGTGGCATACAGATACACAGCACCTGGGTAGGCCTCGCGCATCACCTGACCGTAAGAGAGTGTGCCGAGTTCCTGTGGGCCGTTGCCCTGCCGCAGCTCAACCTTATAGCTGGTTTCCACGTCCCGGAGTGGGAAGGCGTGATTGGGCCGGTCACCTGCCTGGGCGCGCAGCACGTGAAGCGCTGGAGGCAGGGTACCCGACCGCTCACGGGCAACCAGATCGAGGAATCCATCAGGCCAGGTAACCGGCGTGTCGATTTCCGAGTCGGTTTCACGGTCCAGAGCAGTCATCAGGGCGTCGTGTTCCCCGCCAGCGCGCGCAAGGCAGATGGCATGGATGCACTGAATGTTCTGGTTCTCGAGGTACAGCGCGCCGTCCGCGAGGGGCCGAGTGAGCACCTCTTCCGGCCGTTCAAACAGCAGGGCGTCGCTGGCGGAACCCGAATCGAGGATCAGCACCCGGCCGGGCCGGCGGCGGCCCACGCGGCCAATCCGCTGATGCAACGACGTGCTGGAAGCTGGGACGCCGAGCAGCACGACTGCGTCGAGGTGCGGAATGTCCATGCCGAGTTCCAGGGCACTGGTGGAGATGATGCCGTCCAGGTCGCCGCGGGTAAGACGCGCCTGGATCTCCGTCCGGTCCCGGGACTCGTAGCCGCTGCGGTACGGCAGGACACGCAGCTTGGCGAGGGGCGAGCTGTCCAGCGGATGGTCGTCCGAGTCCTCGGCGTCGTCCACATCCGGGCGGCGGGCCATGATGCTCGCCAGGTTCTCGGTTTGCTTGCGCGAGTCGCTGAAGCACAGGAACTTCTGGCCATCTGCCGCGAGGTCGTGCAGTAGGCTCGCCGCTCCGGTGAGCAGGTCCCGGCCAGGTTCAGTGGGCCGCAGGAAGTGAAGGCTGACCGGCTGCCGGGGCGAGCCGTCGCGGTCCGGACCGATCAGCGTGAAGGTTCGCCCGGTCAGGAGCATGAGGTGCTCGGCGGGATCCTGGATGGTGGCCGAGGCGCACACGTACTGCAGCCGTTTGCGGGTCAACGTCTTCAGGGCGTGCTCGTAGCGCCTGAACAGGAATGCGGCGTTGCTCCCGAACACGCCGGTGAACGTGTGCACCTCATCGATGATCATCAGGCGGGTGGCACGGATGAAGTTGCGGACAGACTTGCGGGCGAGGTTGCTGAGCAGCCAGGCGTGCAAGACGTCCGGCGTGAGGATGACGACGCGGCAGGTGTCGAGGATCAGCTCCCGCTGGCTGACCGGCACGGCACCGTCAATGCGGCCCACTCGGGCATCAACGCCTGCTGCCTGAAGCGTCTCCTTCCACCGTCCTTCCTGCTCGGCTCCGAGTGCTTTCTGAGGATAGAGGACGACCACCTTCGTTTCCGGAAGGGTGGATAGGGCCTCGAGCGCGGCGAGGTGGAAGCACAGCGTCTTTCCGCTGGCGGTGCCGGTGGTGACCGCGAAGTCCTCGTAGCTGGCAGCGCAGGTCGCGGCGTCGGCCTGGTGGGTATAGATGCCGCCTGGAAAGGCACTACGCAAGTAACGCTTTACCACTTCACTGCTCGGCAGGTCGCCCAGAGGCACGGTGCGGGCCTCGCGCTCTGGCAATTCAAGAACGTGGGTTTCGGACCAGGAGGAGGTCTGAGCACCGTTATAGGGGGGAAGCTGGGGCATCGTGGTCATGGGTGAACCTCCTGTGGGGCGCTGGCCGCTCCCGTTGTGCCCGCAGTGTGGGATAGAGCCGCGACATCGAATGACGCGGACGAAGTGTCAGCCGCCGTGTCAGTCGATGACGCAGCGCTGGCGGATACTGCAAGTGTTTGCGTTTTCGTATGACATCTGCCTTACGGGCGTGCTCCCGCTGGGCAGCATGGCGCACTATCGACGCGAAGCGTACAGCTCCCAGGCCAACCTGAAACCTACCTGCCCGTTGGCTGAGCCTTTCTCGTTTCCCTGTGGGGGTTCGTCCCCATCTCCTTCAGCTTGTCGTCGGTCAAGGCCTCGGCCCTAATCTCCTGCCGCCCGCATCATGAGTTCCTCCGCTGAATCATACGGAATAAGGATGATTCTCGATTATACGGTTATGAGGTCATATCTCTCCATGCCTTCCCAGACGTAATCTGTATTTTAATCATAAATCCAACCGTATACAGGAATCACTTTGATTCCGTATCACGCTCCTGTAGTGGCTCTCGAGCTCAGCGAAGGCGCTGCTCCTGAACAGGGCCGCCAATGGACGCAGCCATAGGGGCAGCAGCGGTACCGCCAGACAGGCTCAATGCCCTCAAGCTGCAGTTCCTGGGCGGATCTCGAGAAATGCGCCGTGGTGATGCAGCGCTGATCAGGGGTCCGCAACCAGACTTGAAAAGGGCTTGGCCGCTCCGCACCCACCGCCTGGAATTCAACTTCTGGCAGCGCGATGCCGTGGGCCTCAAAGGCCTGGTGGATGAAGGCCTGCACCTGCACAAGGTTTTGGCAAGAGCTCGTGCCCTTAGAGCATTTGTCATCATAAAGGAATGAAGCCAGTCGGGGGTCGAGGATACAGTCTGGATTTGCGAGAACGAGTGGTGGCGGCGGTAGAAGGCGGACAGAGCCGGCAAGAAGTCGCCCGGTTGTACCGAATGCGCGTCGAAACCGTTGATACATATCTGGAAAAGCAGCGCTTGGGAACACTCCACGAAGTGGGTCGGTCTTCTGGACGTCCTCCACGTGTCACCCTCCTCCACGAACAGCAACTGTTGAAGCAACTCGAAACGCATCGGGACGCGACCTTGGTCGAGCATGCTCGCATGCTCGAAGAAGCGACAGGATTAAAGGTCAGTTTTAAAACAGTGGACCGGGTGTTTCGCAAGCACCACATCACCCATAAAAAAAACGCTGGTCGCGAGCGAACGAAGTGAAGAGCACAGACAGCAGTTTCTAAATGATCTGGCTCCCTATCTCACGCATCCGGAACAATTGGTCTTCCTGGACAAGCGTGGTTTTCATACAGCAATGACACGTGGGTACGCCCGTGCTCACCGTTCTGAGCGCGCTCAGGGCCATGTTCCCAGGGATCACGGACGCAATCAGACGTTGATTTGCGCCCGACAACTTACGGGACCCATGGTCCCGTTCGTCCTGACTGGGGCGGTCCATGGTTCAGCGTTCGAATGGTACGTCCGCCACCTGCTCTGTCCTGCCTTACAGCCAGGACAGGTCGTTGTCATGGGCAATCTGTCTTCTCATCATCGAGCCTCCGTTCGCGTGCTCATTGAGGCACGGGGGTGTCAGCTCTTGTTCCTTCCCCCCTATAGTCCCGACTTGGGTCCCATTGAAATGATGTTCTCCAAGATCAAAGCCGTCGTAAGAGCAAGGGCTTGCCGAACCATCGACAGTCTCATCTCTACTCTTGGAACTGCTTTGCAGGCGGTTCGCGCGCAGGACATTACTGCCTGGTTCCGGCATGCCTACCCTTCGGCGCCTTTATGACAAATGCTCTAAGTTGGGACACCGCGAGCTCAAACAGGAGGTGGGACTGGATCACTTCAAAGGCCGAAGTTGGCAGGGTCTCCATCATCATGCGGTGCTCTGCCTGGTGGCGCTCCTCTTCCTGCAATGGCTGCGCCTGTCGCAACCCGATGATCTGTTCGGAGAGACCCTACCAGCGATTCGAAGGGAGATCGCCGGGTGTATTCCCCGACGATCCA